>NZ_KZ614145.1:627206-940809 GCF_002884495.1 Rummeliibacillus pycnus
AGAGCGTTTAATCGAAATAGGGAGAAGTCGCACCACTCAATTTTTGAAAAGTTGGGATGCTACTAGTAATAAAGAGGAATTTAAAGTCTAAACTTGAGATTGGATATTTCCAATCTCTTTTTTTGTGAATTTGGATTTATGATACAATTTAATAGATTTATATATAATGTTGATTTACTAATTTGATATCAGGAGGTGAAAAAATGGAATATAAAATCAATGATATTGTCATAAATTATCAAGTAATTGGACAAGGAAAACCAATTATTATGTTACATGGGTATTCTACAGACCATCGATTAATGACGGGGTGTATGGAAAGGATATTTAGTAACAGAAGCGGTTATAAAAGAATATATTTTGATTTGCCTGGTATGGGAAAATCAAGCAGTGCTGAATGGATTGTCAACTCTGATATTATGCTTGATATCGTTATTCAATTTATAGAAGAAATGATTCCCGATGAGAATTTCTTAATGGTAGGTGAATCCTATGGTGGTTATTTATTAAGGGGAATTGTCAAAATGATGGCAGATAGAGTTGATGGTGTTGCAATAATCTGTCCCTTAATAATAGCCACTCATGAAAAGAGAAATGTTCCACCGCAAGTTGTATTAGTTAAGGATGACCAATTGTTATCAAAATTAAATTCAGAAGATATGAAAAATTTCAACGATAACATGGTTGTACAAAGTGAAAAAATTTATGATCGATACCAAAATGAAATAATGTCTGGTATTAATATTGCGGATGTTCACTTTTTAGAGAGATTTCAAAATAACGGTTATGAATTTTCGTTTGATGTAGATCAAGCGAATATAAAATTTGCTAAACCTTCTCTTATCGTTTTAGGTAGACAGGATTCAAGTGTAGGTTACAAAGATGCCTGGAATATCCTTGAGAACTACCCAAGAGCAACTTTTGCTGTTCTAGATAGAGCGGGCCACAATTTACAAATAGAACAAGAGGAATTATTTAATTCTTTAATGAATGAGTGGTTAATAAGAGTAGAGGAATATTAGATAAAATTTTAGCCAACAGAAGAAGACTAAGAAGTGAAATTAAAAAAGAAATTCAATTATTTAATTAGTTGAAAAATTGCTCTTCGTTAAAAAGAAGAGCAATTTTCTTTAAATCTATGTTTCGGTGACTCTTGTGGGGTTAGCATGAAGCATAGCAAGAGTAATGAAAAAATAAAAATAACTTGATTTAAATGATAATAATATGTTGCTTATGCGTGGAAAGTTTTGAAATATTCGAATACATAAGGTTAATTCAGAAAACGAGCAAAAGTTCACTAATTATATTCACAAAAATGCAGCGAAACCGGTAGTCAATATATCTGTTTATTCAGTTATACTAAGCAAATCTCAAAATTTCTCTTTTGAAATACAACCTAATTCACACCTCTTTTTTTATTTACAAGAGTGAAAATAGATCAACCAATCTTTTTACCAAGAATCACTAAATCTCTCTTCACACCATCTAATTCAGCTACTTCTGGTAGGTGTGCCCATTCTTCAAATTGGAAATTTTTAAAGAGTCGGATACTAGGTTCGTTATGAGCGAAAATGAAGGCTAAAAGATGTTCGATTTTCAATTGAGGACAAGCTTCAATTGCATGTTGTAAGGTGATTTTTCCAAGTCCTTTTCCTCTAAACTCTTCACTTAAATAAATACTTATTTCAGTAGTAGCATCATAAGCGGGTCTTCCGTAAAATGATTGGAAACTAATCCATCCACATATTGCACCATCATATTCGACAACCCACAATGGTCGTTTTGAAGGATTGTGTTCATTAAACCAAGGAAGGCGATCTTCTATGGATACAGGTTCAGTATCCGCAGTGACCATTCGACTTGCAATGGTCGAATTATAGATTTCAACGATTTTTGGTAAATCTTCAATTTGTGCGTCTCTAAATGTTATTTTTCCGTCCATTTAAATGACTCCTCTCTAGATAAGTCCTATGAAAAAGTTATTTCATTTCTTGTTAATAATTTTAGCACTTTTCGATCTATTTACGAATTAAATTTTGTTTTGCATAATGAATTTAGAATGATCGTAAGCATATAATCGTAATTATAGAATTATATTTTGTTTTTATAGGTTTTTATAGAGCATTTTTGAATATTGGTAAGGAGATAAAGAAATGGAATCTTTCGTTCGTAAAGTATTGGATGATTTAGATATTGAAATACTTGACATTTTACAAAGAGATGCACAAGTAAGTAACGCTGAAATTGCGAAGCGTGTTAGTTTGTCACCACCAGCCATACACGCACGGATCAAACGTCTTGAAAAGGAAGGCTATATTCATCAACAAGTTGCGATCTTAAATCAAGAGAAATTGGGATATGAGTTATTAACGTTTATTTTCATCAGTACAAATATTCATCAAGAAAAGGAATTAGGAAAATTAGAGAAAGAGCTTGCAGCTTTACCTGAAATATTAGAATGTCATTGTATTACAGGAGAATTTGATTATCTATTAAAGGTCATTATCAAAGGACGAAGAGAATTAGAAAGTTTTATAAGAAAATTAAATAAGCTGGGACTTACACATATTCAAACAAGCCTAGCACTTAGAGAAGTTAAGTATTCGACAATTTTGCCGATACGAAAAGATTAGGAATTTATGAATCCATCCATTACCTTCTTCGCTTTTTAGGATCAAATGTTACTAATTGTTTTTTCTTCACTTCTTCAAAGAGAACATAGACATTGATTTTGTTTTGATCCACGAACTCAACATCAATCACTTTTCCTTTACGTCCCTTTATTTTAACGGGATCATCAATGAGGGGAATGTTTCTGAGTAATTGACTTAACACAACCGTCTTTTTTTCAATAAAATGCACAGTAAACAACATGAAAAGTCTCCTTCCTATTGTTTTTCAATGTGGAAAATTTCTTGAAGAAAAATCTTTTCTTACAAAAGATAAATTTGCCTTGTCTATTTTATGATGACAATAAAAACAATGAACATTGTCCTAATTACCTATGTAATAGATCTGGTGCAAAAAGGTCTTTATATAAAAATAAAATAGCCTTCATGCTAATAGGCATGAGGGCTATTTAATGTATTATTTGCCATCTATTTTCTAATTACTTAAATTACTTATTCGTATTCTTATTGGAATGCTGCGTTTTGTCATGGTTGGTTTGGTTATTTTTGTTTTTTGCTTTTGAATCCCATTCAGCAGAAAACTCTTCGTATAGGTTATCTTTAGGGTTATTGTTATTACTATTGGTGTCGTCATTACTTAAACTTCTGTAAAGATCGTAAGGATTATGAGTCCGTACATTCATTGTCTTTTTGCTGTTTTTATTGCTCATGGCTATTCACCTCCTAGTGTTTAATGTGCTCAGTAACGGAATGTTTATTCTCCAAGACTTTTTGAATGCGATGTTCAAATACGTATAAAGTGCTTGAAGAAAAACAAACTAGAACTGTGCTTTAAAATTGAACGAGGAGGTACGAGAATGGCAAATCAAAAACAAAATTCTCCAAAACCAGATGATCGATCAAATAATGTAGAACGTATCGATCAAATGATCAAAAATACGAAGGAAAATATCCATAAGGCAGAAATCAGTATGGAATTTTCAAGTCCAGAAGAAGTGCAAAACATTCAAGCGAAAAATAAACGCCGTAAACAATCGATCAATGCGATGGTTGAGGAAAGAAATGACGAGGCTCAAGATCGTAAGAATGGCTATAAATAATGGAATAGAAGGCTAGGGGTTATGATTCCGTAGCTATATGAAATCCTTGTGATGTTATGGTCACAAGGATTTCTTCAATTTGTAAAGTGTGGAGTCGATCACAGGCAACCGCAAATGTATTAAATACGTATACTGAGAAAATACTTTACATAAAATAATTAGCCTTAACGCATAAAGCATTAAGGCTACAGATGAAACGTGTTATTTATTTTTTTGATGGCTCATTAGATTTTTTTCTGCTTTTGCATCCCATTCTGATGCAAACTCAGTTTTTGATTTTTTCTTATTGTTTGGGGTGTCTACTTTTGTTTGCTTTTCATTTGGAAAATTATCATTATGTCGATCATTACCAGTTTTTTTTGTCATGGCTATTCACCTCCCACAGATAATGTGTTCAATTTAGGGTGTTTTATTCTTATAAACATTTAGTTTTTCATCATAAGGCAGTGTTAAATTTTATTGTTGATAATTTAAATAAAAAAAGGGAATCTCTAAGTATAAGATTCCCAATTTATTTAACGAGTGTTACTGCTTTTTTATAAAAAATTCATATCTAATTTTTTGTTTGTAATCTTTTGAAGTTCCTGAATGAAACTAAAATTTATGCCCATCTGGGTCAGTCTATATGTGATGCCCTTCATTACAATTTACAGTGTCAGGACTTTTTTCGGTTAGTTGCAATTGTGATAATTTATATTACATTTATTAATGATCTTTCCTAGGAAGTTCTATGCCTAAATGTTCTAAAATTGCTTTTGTCATAAATTTAGTTGCTTGTATGTCTTTTTCGATAGTATTAATTCTTTTTTCCATATTTTCTATTGTCATCAAAGAAGTGTTTAATGTTTTTTCAGCTAAATCTTCTGTATTTTTGATTCCCTCGAATATGTGGTTTAATTCAGAGGCTGTTTTATTGGTTAGGTCACTTACATTACTAGTTATTTCTTTAACTTCAACGCCTAAACCTTCTTGTAGATCAACAATATTATGTTCAAATAGATCTACTTTTGCATTCGTCTCTTCAATACGTTTGTCCAAATTTACAATGTGCCCCTCTAATTCTTCTGTTGCTATTTTGAATCTACTGAAAAAAGTTGCGCTTTGCTCTTGTAAAAAGATATTTAACAATCTACTGCGATTAAGAGGAAGGTTTCTTCCATCTCCGCGGATTAAGTACGTACCTTTAAATGTAGAATAGGGTTTATGCTCGCCACTCGGTATTTCAATTCTATAGAATGGAGCATCTCCCTCATTTTCAACGTAAATTTCAACATCTACTGAAGGCTGACAATCACTTGCTTTATTTAAAATCGTGAGCTTTTCTTTGTCACCTATCGTACAGCCAACTACTTTACCAATTTGTTGACCATTTTCATTTATCGATTCGTCAACCCCTACTAAAATAGCACCACCTTTTGAGGAATTCGCAAAAGCGACTAAATCATCCACGCTTAAACCTTTTAGATTCCTCTTATAATCGACGTCATACCCTTCCTCTTTATTTAAAAGTATACTTGCACGTTCACTTATTTTATTTCTGCTCATTTTTAAATCCTCCTGGATATCTCCTAGATATAATTATAAAACAAAAAAGAAAATTATAAATAATTTTAATATTATAATCATCTTACGTTTTTACGGAAACTGTTTGGCATAATGCTTATTTTTAATAAATCGAACATCTAATCAGTTAACACACCGTATAAGAGATTAAGAGAAGAATAATATGGTTACATGAATACGTAACGTTATGATTTAAGTTAACGAGTATTTTGTATCATGTATATTTGCAAAATTTGATGATATATGTAGAATTATGTTGAATTTCAGAAAATTTATATGTATGCTAAAAAAGCACTAATCATAATTTTAGTGTATAGGACTAACGGGAAAAATTTGTAATGCAACACGTTTGAAAAAGTTATTTTTGAAGTAAAAGAGAAGAATTAGAGAAGAGGATGCTTAGTGGGGAAATTCTTTAGAAGTTTAGGAAATTTAAAAACAAAATTAACCGTTGCTTTTTTGATTATCTTAATTATTCCTTCCATTAGTATAGGGTTTCAGGCTTATTCAACTGCTAAAAAAGCAGTCAAAGAAGAAATGCTGACTGGTTTTGCAAAAACAACAAGTGTATTAAATATGTCTATTGATAATACCGTAAAACCCAAAATACATGATATAGGGTATTTTGCCAAAGATATTACCTCAAAGAGTTTCAAGGGAGATAAAAGTCTTAAATTAGGACAACAATTTGATCAGTATGCTCAATTACATCCTGAAGTTTTAAGTATTTATGTGGGCAGTAATACGGGAGTTTTAATTCGAAAACCCAAAATAACAATGCCCTCAGGCTATGATCCAAGAGAAAGAGATTGGTTTAAAGCTGCAATGAGTAAACAAGGAGAAGCTGTTGTATCAGAACCTTATCAAGATGCAGGCACAAAAGAATGGTGTATTACTGTTTCTCAAACGATTAATGACGGGGCAGGCGTTGTAGCTGTTGATATCCATCTAAGTCATTTACAAGAACTTGTTGGGAAAGTTAAGTTAGGTAATTCAGGTTACGCCTTTCTTTTAGATCAAAATAGAAAATACATAGCACACCCTACTATTAAAGGAGGAAGTGAAGCAAAAGATTCCTTTTTTGATCAAGTCTACAAAAAAGATGCCGGACAATTAGATTATGTGTATAAAGGTCAAGATAAAATAATGGCCTTTGATACAAATAAATTAACGGGGTGGAAATTAGCAGGAGCTGTTCCTGCATCAGAGATTAGTGCAGCAGCTGCACCAATTTTCCTAAATACGGTTCTGGTCATCGTAATTGCTTTAATTATTGGAGCTATAGCTGTTTTCTTCATTATTAAATCGATCTTACGTCCTTTAAGAAAACTAAAGGAAAATGCCATTACGATTAGTAAAGGAGATTTGACGAAAGAAATTAACGTACAAACCAAAGATGAAATTGGACAGTTAGGACAAGCATTTCATGAGATGCAAATTAGCCTTATTAGTTTAGTGAAAGAAGTAGACCAGAATGCAGAACTGGTTGCTTCTTCTGCAGAAGAATTAACGGCTAGTGCAGAACAAACAAGTGCTGCTACAGAACAAGTTGCCACTGCTATTCATGAAGTATCAAGTAGTGCGGAGAAACAAACGGATGGCATCAATAAAAATACGGAATCCTTACAAGAAGTTTCTCAAGGTGTAACGCAAATTGCAGAAAATTCTATGAAAGTTTCAGAGCTAGCTTATCGTACAACCACACAAGCAGAAGAAGGTGGTCAAGCCGTTTCGAATACTGTTAACCAAATGAACTCAATCCATAAATCTGTAATAGAGTCCAATGCGATGATAGAATCATTAAATGAACGTTCTAAAGAGGTTAACTCCATTTTAGATGTAATTACAGGAATAGCAGATCAAACAAATCTGCTTGCTTTAAATGCGGCAATCGAAGCAGCAAGAGCGGGGGAACATGGTAAAGGCTTTGCAGTTGTAGCAGATGAAGTACGAAAATTAGCTGAACAATCTCAACAATCGGCAAAAGAAATTCATGAAATTGTTCAAAGAATCCAAAAAGACACAGAAGGTACTGTTCAAATCATGGGTCGCGTTACAGATGATGTGCAGACTGGAGTACAAGTATCAACCGAAGCAATCGAGAAATTCGATCAAATTCTCCAAAGTACAAAAGAAATGACTCCACAAATGGAAGACGTTTCTGCAATCGCACAACAGATGTCTGCCTCTCTTCAAGAGATTAGTGCCACAGCACACGAATTATCTAGTATTGCCGAAACAAATGCCGCAACCTCAGAAGAAGTAGCTGCATCAACACAAGAGCAATTGGCTTCAATGGAAGAAATCTCTTCATCAGCCCAATCTCTTTCAGCAATGGCAGAAACATTAAAGCATTTAATAGCAAAATTTAAATATTAAAAGATTGTACTTAACAAACATTCAAACAAATAAAATAACAATTGGCTTCGTTCTTATCACAGGAACGAGGCCTTTTTAATAGGTCATTCAAATAGAGATGTCTAATTCTAAGACGCAAAATGTTATGAACGCAAATACAATTTGGATAGTCGCAAATAAAGTGATTGAAGTTGCAAATAAATAACGACAAAACTCAAATTTAGTATGGGAAATAATTTAGCCTGAATACATCAATTTAAACAATAAAGAGATGAAAACTGATGTATAAAGCAAACAAAGAAAAACAAACTATAACAGTAATTTTAAAATACATCTTTGGAGGCTAAGTCATGTCAAATCAAAATACACCAAAACCAGATGATCGATCAGATAATGTTGAACGCTTGCAAGAAATGGCTAAACATACAAAAAAGAATATAAAAGAAGCAGAAATAAGCATGGAATTTGCAGGTCCAGACGAAGCAAGGAAAATTAAGGAAAAAAACGAGCGACGAGAAAAAGCACTTGATGCATTTATCGCTGAAATGAAGGACGAAGCAGAGGCTCGTAAAAAAGGGCTTAAATAAGAAATCATGTGAATGAAAGCTGTGATGAAAGTGTTTTACACACTTTGATACAGCTTTTTTAATTTTGTTAATTGTATAAAGTGAACAAAGAAAAACAAACTAATACTGCAATAAAAATAATTTTGGAGGGACTCAGCATGAAAGATAAATTTCGTGGAATACATCGTCCAGATACTAATGATCGATCAACAAGTGGGTTAAGAATTCAAAGTATGATTGAAAATACAAAAAAGAATATTCGGGAAGCTGAAATCAGTATGGAATTTGCCGGCAAGGAAGAACTCGAGCACCTACAAGAAAAAAACCAACGTCGTAAAAGAGAAATCATGATAAAAGAAAAGGAAATAGCAGATAAAGCGGCACAAAAGGCTTGGGAAAATAGTTTTAAGTAGCAGGAAAGAAGCTGTGATGTTATATCACAGCTTTACTTTTTATTGGAAGAGCACTTTTTGGTGATCAATTAAAGACGTATGGATTGGAACGATTTGCATTATAAAAAAATTTCAGGAATACATAATAGAAATTTAAATGATATAATTTGATTTAATGTATATTGTTGGTAGGTGAAATGCATGCAGTTATTTATCTTAGTTCTTTTATTAGTATTTTCATATGATTTTACAAGGTTAAAAATACAAAATAAAACAATGATTGAACAAAATGAAAGAATGATTACTCTACTAGAAGAAATAAAAAATAAGAATAACGAAAAGCCTTAATGCATATTGTCATCAAGGCTTTTTTATTCAAATATTTATTTATCTACTTTGTCTTTTGATTGTTTATTGATATTTTCGATAGCATTTTCTCGCCACTCAGCAGCAAATTCTGCCCTAAAGTTATCGGGGTTATTATAAGGGTTATTCGTAGATCTCGTATCTTTTACGCTCTTAAAATTGCTGTTATGATTCTTTTTGTTTTTCGGTTTATAGCCATTTTGTTTTGGCATGGTGTTCACCTCCCAAAGATAATTTGCTCAAATCAAAGGATTTTATGCTCTAACGCTTAGTGAATAAAATAAACAATAAACAGAGTAATGTAATACTACTTTAAATGTTGTTAGCTATTTGAAAGTGAAATTTAAAAATTATCCTTCAATAGTAAAAGGAGCTGTTTTCATTCTTTCAATTTAAAAATGAAAAAATAAGATAAATAGCTTATATTCTTCAATACATTTCGACTAATTATATTTATTTTAAATTACAAATATTAACAAAATATTGGTAATTATAGAATGTATACGTTCCAGAATATTAAAAAAAGGTAAGGATCATATGTGCTGATATTTTTCAAAATAGTACTTTTGAACACCTTATTAAAAACTTTGTCTGGAAGATAAACAAGAGATTTAGAATATAAGGATTTAGAGAGCTTCTTCAAATTTTGAATTCTCAAATTGATTAATATATAAGTATAACTTTTATTGACCAGTATTATCCACCTTTCCTAAAATGTTATTATTGAAATTTTTAACATTCAAGGGAACTATCATTCATAAATGGTGAATTGTCCAAAATGGGGTGGAGAAGTACGTGAAATTATTATATGAGGATGCCAAATGGAAAAAAGTAGCCTTAGCACTGCAGAATGTCAATGAAGCACATAAGTATGACAACAAATACGAGGATGCAGATGAGTTATTTAAAGATTCAAAGAACGAGATTTCTGAAAAAGATGTCGATCATGCAATCTCTTTTAATCCTCAAGTTTATCAACCAGAGGCAAAGCCAATTCGCCAAGACTATAAAAAACTGTATGATTATGCCAAAGGAATTGGTAAAATTATAGATGAAAAAGTAGATAGCCCTTTTTATAAATCCATTGATGGATATATACAAAAGATGGTGGACTTTAATGTAACGTCTTACAGTACAACCAATACGATTAACGTTCAAGAAGGATTCTTATTTTCAGGTGCGAAAGAGAAAATTACCCTAAATGATTTATACGAAGCCAATTCAACTTACTCCGCAAAACTGAAAACGGAGTATGAGGCATGGAAACTCCAAAATCCTAATGAAAAAGCATCAAAAGAAGATTATCGCCAAGCCGCTTTAAACAGTGGGGCTTTTGCATATGAAGGAATTCGAGCAGGACAGGAGAAGAAAGAGTTTTGGTATAATCTAATTGCAGCTGGCGTTGTGATTGGATTGTCCATTGTTTGTCCGCCAGCAGGACTAGCCGCAGGTGCTGTTTATACAGCCATAGATCTTGCGGGAGCTGCCAAAGGAAAAGACCTCATCTCCGGAAGAAAACTTTCCGATAATGAACGACTGACACGAGGCGTCTTTGCGATCGCACCAGGAGTAGGGGGACTCGCCGTAAAATCCCTATTAAAGAATGTCCCAGCACTAGCCAATGTTCTGAAAACAACTACTAAAACAATAGATGATGCCGTCAAACCGCTTAAAAACACCATTGACGGAGTAAAAACGAAATCAAAAGCCGTGTATGCGACTGTGGTGAGTAACGCTAAAAAACTAGGTGGTCAGCATGTAGATCAACTCAAATACGCCCTGTCCCATCCAGTAGGTGCCACAGTGACCTCAAAAACAGGACAAAAAACAATTCGAGGATCTGCAAAATTTATCGATAACGCCTTACGACCAGTTGAAGTTCGAACCGTGCAAACAACAGCAGGTAACAAGGTATTTGCAGGAATTGGACGAGGCGAATCGACTGGTAAGTTAGCAGAGAAAGCTGATAGTTATATAGCCATCAAGCAGGTGGAGAAGGATGCTTTAAAGGGTACGGGTAATACTGTAAGCGATTATCTAGATAATATAATCAAGAATGGTAATGTCGATGCCGATAAATTGAATAAGCTTAAAAATACTATTCAAAATAATACTTTTAGTAAAGATGAGTTGGCTGAAATAAGTAAAAAGATGTCTGATTTAGGCATTGCTAAAGAGTATAATGAAGCATTAATTAAAATTGATTTTGGTAAGTATCTTAAAGGACTAATTGGTGACCCACCTGCTAATATGATAAATCCACATGCACATCATATTTTATTTAAAAAGGGTTTAGGTGAGGCTCAACAAAAACTTGTTCAAGAGGGTCAAGAATTATTAAGGAAGTATGGTATTGACCCTATAATTGGTGAAGAAAATTTAGTTTGGGCACCGAATAGAATTGCCGGACAACATAGTATTGAAGCTTTAGAGAATGTTATAAATCAATTGAAAGCAGTTGATGCTGCAGGTGCAGATGTAGATGATATTATTGAAATACTAGAAGACCTTGGAAAACAAGCTGCTTCTAGGAAATAGAAGTTAAAGGAGAAATTAATATGGATAAGACTAAATTTGCAAAAGATATTAGAAATGCCATAAAAATTGGTCAATTGGATACTTTAAGAGATTTGCTTGAGAAAGAGCCAGAAATGTTAACATGGATGACTCCTTTTGGTACTTGGTTACATGTAGCGGCAGCTCATGGACATTTCGAGATAGTAGAATATCTTATTAATGCAGGAATAGATATTAATGCACAAGGTGGAACTTTCTCTACAAATGCTCTTGAAAGAGCGACTACAAAAGGACATTTAGATATTGCTAAATATCTAATTAGTCAGAATGTAGAGATTGATATTAGTGAACCAGATAGAAATCCTCTGTTTGCAGCAATATACGGTGGGCATTTTGAGATTGTTAAATTATTAGTTGAGAACAATATAGATATATCTATAAAATACTCTGGTGACACCATGAAAGATATGGATGCTTATGCATTTGCTATTGAAAGAGGGCAATTAGAAATTGCTGAATATTTAAAGCAGAAGATGGATGAAAAAGAATAGGTTTTAAAAAGTCGATACTCCATGATGGTTGTACCATCATGGGGTACAATGTGCAATGATAGAATAGAAAAAGAAGTACGAGCTTAGGAGAGATGACATTTTACTGGGTGATGAATATAAACACATGGAATGGACATAAAACTAACGAACTCGTACAAATTCGTAAGTTTTAACGTAGTAGTTGTCATGAAAGACAATAGGTGTCATACTGTTACTATAAAACTTACAAATTTATACTTAAAAACAGATGAACTTAAAGCACTTGATTGTCGATTAAAGGCAACAAGTGCTTTTTGTTTTTTGTGAGAAATATAAGCTTTAGACGATATAATAAATGCTATTGAAAATTCATAACTTATGATGGTTGTACCATCAAAGCATTATGTTTTAATACTTGGATAGCATGAAATGTAAGATAACCTGGCGAGATGACATTTTACATGGTAGAGGGACTTATGACACGGCATTGACAATAAACTAACGAGATTGTGCAAGCTCGTGGCGATAAACAATGGGTAACGTGAAAGGGTGTTCTTTTACTGCTTTGGATTAAAAATTTTGGGTTGTAATATTACTAGAGACGGTCGTATAATACTCGCTATTCGTTTAAAAACGTTACGAAAATTACAATTTATGTAACGGGAGGGTAAAAAGTTGAACGTTGTAGGGTATATACGAGTGTCGACCCAAGGACAAGCTAGAGACGGATATAGTTTGAAATATCAAGAAGAGGAAATTCAAGCATACTGTAAAGCACAGGGGTTTAACTTGATACATGTTTTTAGAGATGAAGGAATCAGTGGTGCAAAACTGAATGAAGAAGCACTGGAAATAGACAGGGTGGGCTTACAGGAAATGTTGGCTCACCTTTCTTCTGTCCAAATTGATAATGTGGTAGTGCTGAATACAAGCCGATTATGGCGGTCGGATATTGTAAAGGTGCTGAATACAAGCCGATTATGGCGGTCGGATATTGTAAAGGTGCTGATACAACGAGAGTTGAAGAAATATGGCTGTGATATTAAAAGTATTGAACAGCCCTCGTACAGTATCCATAAAAAAGACCCCAATGACTTTTTGGTAAACGGCCTAATGGAATTATTAGACCAATATCAACGACTTGAAATTGCATTTAAGCTAACGAAAGGTAGAAATAAGAAGGCAAAGGAAGGTGGGTATGCAGGAGGAAGGGCAACATTTGGCTATACAAAACAAAAGGGTGAAAAGGAACTAAAGATACATACCGGTCATGCAGAAGTAGTTAAACGGTTGTTTGAGATTAAACAGTTACATAGAAAATGGTCACTGTCTCGATTGGCAAAAGCATTAAATGAGGAAGGTTTTAGAACAACTCAAGGTAAAATGTTTACCAAAGTACAAGTGAAACGCATTTTAGACCGAGAAAGCTTTTACCAAGGAATATATACATACGGACAAATACAAGCAAATGGTAAGCATCAAGCAATTATTTAACAGACTAACTTAAAAAAGGCTCGCATTTTCTTATAAATTACTTTGTAGCGATGAAAATGGATAGGCTTTCGTACCAATGTGCACTGGAAGGTGAACGCTCGAACTAAGGTTGCCGGCATTTTTATTCAATTGAGTAGGAGGATGAGCTAAATGCATGAAAGACAGAAATACTTGTATATAGGTGTGGATTTACATAAACACCACCATACGGCTGTTATTATTAATTGTTGGCAAGAGAAGCTGGGAGAAATACAGTTTGAAAACAAACCATCTGCATTTTCAAAGTTCTTATTAGATGTTGATAAGTTAGTTGATGATGGATTGACCCCTGTATTTGGCTTAGAAGACGTTGGAGGCTATGGAAGAGCGTTGGCACAGTTTTTAACCGACCATGGACAGGTCGTAAAAGAAGTAAACCCAGCACTTTCATACGCTGAACGAAAAAGCCATATGTCTACACAAAAGAGTGATAGCTGGGATGCAGAATGTGTAGCACGTATACTTGTAAATAAGCTTGACCTATTACCAGACGCTAAACCACATGATTTATATTGGTCGATACAACAATTAGTTACAAGGAGAAATGCATTGGTAAAAGCCCAAGGTGCATTAAAGAACCAACTGCACATTCAATTGAGTCACCACTATCCAAGCTATAAGAAGTTTTTCTCAGAAATAGATGGAAAAACGGCATTGGCATTTTGGGAACATTACCCTTCACCGTCTTGTTTAGAAGGTGTAAGTGTGAAGCAATTGACCATATTTTTATTAGAGGCAAGTAACAATACATGTTCAGTGAAAAAAGCAAGTGAAATAATGAAGCTTGTTAAAGAAGATGGGAACACGGTAAAAGAGTACCAAGAAACAAGAGACTTTCTAGTAAGAAGTATTGTCAGAGACATTTTGTTTAAAAAGCAGGAAATAAACTATGTAGAAAAAGAATTAAAAGAGTTAATGAGTTTACTAGACTTTCAATTGAATACAATGCCAGGTATTGAACTCGTAACAGCATCAGCATTAATTGCAGAGATTGGTGATATAAGACGTTTTCCAAATGCCAACAAATTAGCAAGATTTGCGGGTATTGCGCCTGTTTACTTTGGGTCTGGTGGGAAAGGTAAGGAACAAAAAAGCAAACAGGGAAATCGGGTGCTACATGGTTTATTTTATAATTTGGCAGTACAGCAAGTGCAAGTGGCGAAAGGAAGTAAACTGCCCAGAAACCCAGTATTTTATGCTTACTACCAACGAAAACAAAAAGAAGGTAAAACAAAGGGGCAAGCATTGGTTTGTATTATGAGAAGACTAGTGAATATTGTTTATGGGATGATGAAGTACAAAACAGCCTATGAATTACCGTTAATAAAAGAGAAGGAAGTAGTTTAATAAGGTTATAAACGGGTGACTTTTTTTATTTAAGTTTTTAAGATTACAACATAGGGTACGGGTGAAACCATATCTAAAAAGAAATCAATACCTGATTTTGTGAAAAAACAATGGGAAGCAGGAAATAGATTTAATAAAGAAAATCGTCCTCGATATCCTTATAATGAAGTAGAGTTAGAGGCAAAGGAAATCAATGGAAAGAAGTATGTTGTTGATTCTTATGTTCCAGGTGAGGAAATTGTCTCGAGGAAATTTACTCAACTGGCTGAAGTAAAAGAAACGACGGCATTAAGTTATTTAAGTGAGTTTACTAAAAAGTATTCTTCGGGTTCGGAAATTTCCTCTGGTAAATTTAACCCTAATGCTTTAAAGGGTGGTCGACTGGAGGGAGAATTAATTTTGGAAGTGCCTGTACAAACCAAGCCAGTTCCACAAAAAATCATTGATGAGGCTAATTTGAAAGGAATTATTATTCGCGATATTAATGGGAAGGTGTATAATTAATGGAAATTTACTATTGTGATAAGTGGTCTAATATAAAAAAGAAACCTTGGAATATTATTGATGAAAATACAGCAAAGACACTTCATGAAAATAGTCATCCATATACTGCTGTTCTAAGTGATGGAGAGCAGCCAAAGTATCTAGTAAATGTCACTGATAAATGGGTATCAGTAAGTTTTCTGGATGATTTTGGTCGTAAATATTTAAACTACGATTTTATAGTTAAAGAAGATAATAGGATATTCCTAAGGACAATAATGTATTGGGAGTATGAAGGAGATACACAATTAAAGAGTATGATTTTTGGGTATCAAGAAAATGGTCATATTGCTATGGAACAAAGAGATTCTAAAACTGGAGAAGTAGAAGAACGAGAGACAAAAGATGATGTAACAAGAAATTGGGATATATTCCCGGAGTTTGGCCAATATTTATATTTGTGCAAAGAAGAGAGATAATATATTTGAAAATCGAGAGTCCATAGGAAATATCAAGATATTTAGCTTTGAACATAAGAACAATAACGAGGCGAGATGGCATTCTATTGGCTACGAATATAAAAACATGAAATAAACTGGAAATAATAAACTGGTAAGTTTTAAAGTTATTACTTGTCACGACATATAAAAGTGTCATATTGCTTCTATGAAAACTTATCCATTTAAAGCTACTTAAAAACAGATGAACTTTAAAGCACTTGATTGTTGATTAAATACAACAAGTGCTTTTTATTTTGTTTATGAGAAATTTATGCATTGAATTACTAAAAAAAAGATTGTATGAAATTCAAAGCTCATGAAGGTAGTACCATCATGGAGTATTGATTTTATATTTGGATTTTGTAAGAAGTACGATAAACAGGCGAGATGACATTTTACATGCCAAGAGGACTTATGGTACTGCAAAACCCACAAACTAAAGACAATGACAAAGCTCGTAATGCTAAAGGTGGTATCGATACGGATACATAAAGATAGTGAATAATAAAAAGTGAAGATTTTTGAGTGAGACAATAAGAATGTGATTTGTTTGAGAATCGAAAGCTCATGATGGTTGTACCATCATGGAGTATCGTGTTAACACTTGGATAGTAAGAAAAGTACGATAATTAGGCGAGATGACATTTTATATGGCAGGGGTAGTTATGACAGGGAATGGCTAAAAAACTAACGAGAATGACAAAGCTCTTGGCGATAAAAGGTAGGTTACGTAAGAAGGTTACTAGTTTAGCATCAGGCAGACAAAAATTGGGTTGTATTTTTACTAGAGAGGGTCGTATAATACTCGCTATTCGTTAAAAAGCGTTACACAAATTAAAATTTATGTAACGGGAGGGTGAGAAGTTGAACGTTGTTGGGTATATACGTGTCTCGACACAAGGGCAAGCAAAAGATGGATACAGCTTGAAATATCAAGAAGATGAAATTAAAGGGTATTGTAAAGAACAAGGCTGGAACTTGATCCATATTTTTAGAGATGAAGGAATTAGTGGTGCAAAACTGAATGAAGAAGCATTAGAAATTGACAGGGTGGGCTTACAGGAAATGTTGGCTCACCTTTCGTCTGTCCAAGTTGATTATGTGGTAGTACTGAACACAAGCCGATTATGGAGGTCGGATATAGTGAAGGTACTCATACAACGAGAGCTGAAGAAATATGACTGTGACATTAAAAGCATTGAACAACCTATGTACAGTATCCATAAGAAAGACCCCAATGACTTTTTGGTCAATGGCTTAATGGAGTTATTAGACCAATATCAACGGCTTGAGATAGCGCTAAAGCTAACAAAAGGAAGAAACAAGAAAGCGAAGGAAGGTGGATATGCAGGAGGAAGGGCGACATTTGGCTATATCAAACAAAAGGGTGAAAAAGAACTAAAAATACATAACGGGCATGCAGAAGTAGTAAAACGGTTGTTTGAACTGAAACAGATACATAAAAAATGGTCACTGTCTAAGTTGGCAGAAGCATTGAATAAAGAAGGTTATCAAACAACGCAAGGGAAAGCATTTACGAAAGTACAAGTGAAACGCATTTTAGACCGACAGAGCTTTTATCAAGGGATTTATACATACGGACAAATAAAAGCAAGTGGCAAACATGAAGCAATAATTTAATAGGTGACTTAAAAAAGGGACTCATTTTCTTATAAGTTACGATGTAACGATGAAAATGGATAGGCTTTCGTACCAATGCGCACCAATAGGTGAACGCTCGAACTAAGGTTGCCGGCATTTTCATTCAATAATTGACAACTGAATAGGAGGATGAGCCATGCATGAAAAACAGAAACACATTTATGTGGGTGTAGACTTACATAAACATCAGCATGTGGCAGTGATAATTAATTGTTGGCAGGAGAAGCTTGATGAAATAAAGGTTGAAAATAAACCGTCCGCTTTCTCAACATTTTTACTAGATATTGATAAACATACAGAAGAAGGGTTGACACCTGTATTTGGATTAGAAGATGTGGGTGGTTACGGTCGAGCACTGGCACAATATCTAACGGACCATGGACAAGTTGTAAAAGAGGTTAACCCAGCTCTTTCTTATGCTGAACGAAAAAGCCATGTGACCGTACAAAAAAGTGATAGCTGGGATGCGGAATGTGTGGCTAGAATATTGGTAAGACAACTTAGCCATTTGCCAGATGCTAAGCCACATGATTTATATTGGTCGATACAACAATTGGTCACTAGGAGAAATGCATTGGTGAAGGCACAAGGTGCTTTAAAGAACCAACTGCACATTCAATTGAGCCATCATTATCCAAGCTATAAGAAGTTTTTCTCTGAAGTAGATGGAAAAACAGCATTGGCGTTTTGGGAACGTTATCCTTCACCGTCTTGTTTAGAAGGTGTGAGTGTAAAGCAATTGACCACATTTTTATTAGAAGTAAGCAACAATACGTGTTCGGTGAAAAAAGCCAATGAAATATTAAAGCTAGTGAAAGAGGACGGGAATACAACAAAAGAACATCAGGAGACAAGAAACTTTTTGGTAGAAAGTATTGTGCGCCATATTTTATTTGGAAAGCAGGAAATACGCAAGGTAGGAAGAGAATTAAAAGAGTTAATGAGCTTACTAGACTTTCAACTGGACTCTATGCCAGGAATTGACCTTGTGACAGCTTCCGCATTAATTGCAGAGATAGGTGACGTAAGACGCTTTCCCAATGCAAATAAATTAGCACGATTTGCGGGTGTTGCGCCAGTTTACTTTGGGTCTGGTGGGAAAGGTAAGGAACAAAAAAGCAAACAGGGCAATCGGGCGTTACACGCTTTATACAACCTCGCAGTCCAACAAGTGCAAGTAGCTAAAGGAAGTAAGTTACCAAGGAACCCAGTGTTTTATGCTTACTACCAACGCAAACTTAAAGAAGGTAAAACAAAGGGACAAGCTTGGTTTGCATTATGAGAAGGCTTGTGAACATTGTTTATGGCATGATGAAGCATAAAACAGCCTACGAATTGCCAATAATAAAAGAGAAAGAAGTAGTTTAATAAGGTAAAAGACGACCGATTTTTTTATTATTAGATTTTAAGATTACAACATAGGGTATAGATAAAACTAGACCATCATGGAGACAATCTGAAATTGATGTAGGAAAAGAATATCATGGATATCGTGACCAAGTATCATTCAAGGATAGGAATGAAGTAAGTCATGGCACTAAAAATAGTTCAAGACCAGATTTTTATATTAACGGTCATAGCATAGAAGTTAAAAATTATAAAGTGACTACGTCTTCTGGTAGAAGTAACTTAATAAGAAACGTGTCAAAACAAATTAATAAACGGATAAGTGATTTACCTTATAAAACTAAGCAGTCTGTTATTATTGATGTTAGGGGTCAAAATGTTACAAGGGATGTTTTAAGGGACATTAAACAAAAAATAAATGGAAGAACAAACGGAGTAGCAGAAATAATTTTTAAGATGGATTAGAGGTGAAATTTAAATAACAGTAGGAATATTAGTAGATTGTTTTTATTACGAATTAGGTCATAGCGATTTTGTACATTCATTCTTTTCAACAATCTCATATCATTTAGAAAAAGAAGGATGGGGGACAAAATACCCTTTAATTATGAATGAGTTATATAATGACAAACTAAATTTGGATGATGTTTCTGTGGCAAAAGCTAATTTAATTGAAATTGAACAGGAATTATCAAAACACTCGCCAGAACATGTTATATGGGATATTGATGATTTATCACAAAAACCTCCGTGGGGGGATAAAATAAGTTCCAAAGTAACTAACCTTGCGAATTATTTTGCAACAACTGATGGGAAAACATTCTTTGAAGTGATACACACAGCGATGGATGTGGCAGAAGAAGATAAATGTGATTTGAAAATTCATAAACTATAACTTTTTTAAAACCATGGGACGCTATCCCATGGTTTTTTACGATACGGAGTGCCGAATACACCACTCTTTATTCAGATAGTAAAGATAAACTTTGTAAGCTCTATATGATGTTTTACCAAATTCTTTAGTACGTACAGTATCTTTAAAACGTATGTCCTATCTACTATTAATTTTTTTAAGCAAATAACCATAATATCATCAGATACCACCATTTTTATTCTTCAAAGCCCTACCTTCTCTTTTTCCCTGACTTTGAAGTTCGAACCGCACAAACAACAGCAGGTAACAAGGTATTTGCAGGATTTGAACGAGGTGAATCGACTGGTAAACTAATAGGGAAAGCTAATAATATTTAGCGTTAGAATATATTTTTACATAAAAATGATCTATAGTATAGATATAATTTTATAGAAGTAAATGACAAAATTTATGGGTATTCCTCAGAGGTAACCAATGTGCTAAATTGTCCTGTTGAAAGTAAAATTAATCTTTTTTTAAAATAAATAGAGCTCTATGTTCAAATTAATGGTACAGTTAGAAAGAAATTTTAAAAGTGAGAAGGCGAACAGCATGATTGAGGTAAAAACATCTCCAATAAGTAATGGAGAATTCAATAGAGGGGTATTTGCTACATGTGATATCAAAAAAGGAGAGCTTATCCATGAAGCACCTGTCATTTCTTATCCAAATGACCAGCATCAATACATTGAGCAAACTATACTTGGGGATTACGCGTTTGAGTATGGGATAGATCAATCTGCTATCCTTCTTGGTTATGGAATGTTATTTAATCATTCTTATGAACCGAATGCAAATTATGAGATTAATTTTAGAAATCGCACATTTGACTTCTATGCTTATACGGATATAAAAGCAGGAGATGAAATTCTAATCAATTATAATGGCGATGTGGATAACGAAGATCCACTGTGGTTTGATGAGGACTAGACAGAAATTTGCAGGCAATGGAATTTTTTTAAAAGGCATTTAAAGAACCCATTAAAAAACCAGATAGAGGTACAAATTCGTCCTCTGTCTGGTTTTTTCAATGGTATTACAACCCTTAGCGAAAGTCCGAAAGCGTATCTAGGTACTTGTTGGTTAGAAAAGGAATAAATTTCTTAATTAGTAATTGGTTATTATTGAATCCTATATTATGATTAATTTAACATATAGAATTAACATAAAGATGTTATGAATAACAAAATAAGAGAAATTGGAGATGATAACTATGTTAGTAGTAACAACAGAGCGGATTGAGGGTTATAAAGTCGTTGATGTAAAGGGCCCTGTTTTTGGGCTGATTGTAAGAAGTCGTGGACTAGGTGGAGACATTATGGCAGGTTTAAAAGGATTAGTTGGGGGAGAAATCAAACAATATACTGCCATGCTGGAAGATTCCCGAAAAGAAGCAATGGACCGCATGATCAAAAATGCCAACCAAATGGGTGCGAACGCTATTATTATGATGCGATATGATTCGGGGGAAATCGGTAATAACATGAGTGAAATTGTGGCATATGGAACAGCAGTAGTGGTGGAGAAGTTAGCATGACAACATTTTTGGGCATAGGTTTATATGCCATGTTTCAAATGATCGTTGTTGTCGTATGTATTTTGCTTGGATATTTCATATATGACAAACGATATAAAAGTAATCGTGAGACAAAAATCCCTGCAGGTTTTGAATTAACAGAAGAGGTAAATTTGGACCCTGTTACGGGTGAAAAAACAAGAGTCTATTATAACCCAAATACAGGTGAGCGTTTTTATAAAAAAGAAACATAGTTATTTTTTGTACATTGTTTTGTGGTAAAAGATGCTTTGTATTTCAGTATGCTATAATACAATTTCCACAAAGTATTTAAAATATTCAATATTTTTGCATAAAACAGATAGAATAATGGAGAAATTTATATGAATGGTAAATTTATTGATAAAGTAGGAGGTAATAATGGGGAGAGTAGTACATTTTGAAATTCATGTAGATGATATGGATCGCGCCAAACAGTTTTACGGAGAGGTATTCGGCTGGAAGTTTGAAGATTGGAGTACCTATGCAGGTATGCCTTACTTTGGAGCAGTTACTGGTGATGAGGGTCAAATGGGAATCAATGGTGCATTAATGCAACGACAAAGTGCTCCACCAGAGGCAAATCAACCTATAAATGGATTTGTTTGTACAATGGGCGTGGAAGATTACGATTTAACAGAACAAAAAATCCTGAACCATGGAGGTAAAGTAGCATTACCAAAATACGCATTACCAGGAATGGCGTGGCAGGGATACTACCTTGATACAGAAGGAAATGTCATTGGCATACATCAACCAGATGTAAATGCAAAGTAACTTAAACAACGATGATTATAATTGAAAGAACGCCTAAACCCTTTGAAATAAAAAGGACTAGGCGTTTTTGTTGCGGATCTTAGAATAGAAATGTAGAGCAACATATTTTTAAACAACTTGCAAACCCATTTGTTTGGTAGGTGGTTACTGTTTTTCGATTTTAATGAAAAGTGCCTCCCAAAATCTTACCGAACATTTATTTTTTCACAGCATGAATATAGTGGATTGTTTCAAATGCAGATAAATAATCATCTCTATCATTAAAAAATTGCAATTGAATATCTTCTGGAGTTAAATGTTCATAAATTAATAAACCCGCTTTTTGTAATAGACTTTCTATTTCTTCATAAGAAAAACTAGATTTCATTGGCTCTCCACTAGCCATCGCTAATTTCACCATATTCTCAACACGGTTCGATATTCCTTTTTCAATAAATAAATTTTCATCAGCATAATCAAACACGATTGAACTACCAATAGGCATTTCTTTAAATAGATTCATCAATAATTGCTCAAGTTCAGCTTTTGATAAGTAATATGATACGCCAAGTAAACTAAAGAAGGTTTTTTCTTGTCTTACATTGTTTTCAACTAAAAAATCAGATGAAATATTCTTCGAAAAATCGCTTTGAATAAAATATAAGTTGCTGGGAATTGTTAAGTTAGATGATTCTAATTTATTTATTTTAAATTTTTGCGTTGTTGGGAAATCGACTTCAAATATAGAAATTTTCTTTTCTAGATGAATATGGCGTAAAGCAAATGTATCCATACCTGCACCTAAAATAATATATTGAGAAGCACCTAAAGAGATTTCATTAAATAGTACTTTTTCACAAAATGCAGCACGTGCTAAAGGCGTGGGTGAAAGCTGAGTTTGGATAATCCATTTTAAAGCTTCATCGGGTTGATCTTTCAACTTACTCCCTAAATCAGCATTAAAAAAGTCAATTCCCTTTATCATATTCGTTTTAATGGCTTCAAATTCTTGTGCTGATAAAAGTTTAGGAGCGATAAAATCATCAAAAATAAGTGGAGTATCAAAAAGGTGATGGTAAGCTCGTCCGAAGGCAGAGATTAAAGATGTTAAACTTGATTCATATGATGTCATAAATAAAACCCTCCAATTGTTTATTTCTCTTTACGAGAGGATTTCATTATAACATTTAAATTTATTATTATATCATATATAAAATATTTTGTCAAGTAAAGTAGTGATGGCTGTTTTCTTTATTTAGGGAAATCCCCCTTTAACTTGATTGCCAAAGGGGGAAGCTTAGCTAAATTAATCCTTTACAGATTTATCAAAACTAGTCTAACTTAATTTGAGACTTGGTCAACTAAGTGTTAATTCAGAGGACAAAAAAGTTTAATAACGATGTATGATGATATTCGAAGTGATGCTGGTATGAAAATAAGAGGTTAGTAACCTAAAATCGTCGTATGCATGCGATTAATGAAAAAATACTAATCATTTAATCCCTTTCCACCAAGAATTTGCTGAATGTATTTTTCAACTCTTGATGCTCGAGTTTTGGCTTGTTTTGCTCCCGAAAAATAAAAAACATAAGCTCTTTGTCGTCCTGGCGTCAATGCTTCAAAAGCAGTTTTCAGGGCAGGCATTTCATCGAATTTATGTTGAAGTTCATCAGGGATTAGAATTTCTGTATTCATATTCACTTTCAAACCTGCTTTTTCAACTTCAATCGCTTCATAAATATAGTCTTTCAAAATAGATTCCAACTCGTTTATTTCTTGAACGTTAGTAAATCGAATCTGGCGCGCTGCCTGTACATTCTCCGTTTGTTGGATGAGAATTCCATGGGGATCCTTTAACAGGGCACCTTTATGAAACAGAAGTGCACAATATTCTTTAAATCCATGTATTAACACGATGTTTTTATTCTCAAACGTATAACAAGGATGCATCCACTTAAATTCTTCGGTCAGCTCACAGTCAAGAACAATATTTCTCAACTTCTCATATTCTTCTTTCCACTTTTTTGCTTTACTTAAAAACTCATCAACTTTAGGATTCATGTTACTATTTGTCATCCAAGAACATCTCCTTTCAATTTTTCAAACAGTTGAGTCGCTATTCTGCAGTGTTTCAATTGTAAATGTGCTAAAAGCGTATTCGTAATTATGTTCGAATTTTATTTTATCATGAAAAAACTCGTAAATAGACTTTTCGAATATAAAGAGATGATTTAATCTCTTTTTCAAAACTTTATCCTTTCTTATGGATATTGAATACTTCATACAAATTTGCAAAACCTATTTGTATGGAGGTGGAAAACATGAACAAAATCCAAAAATTAAGTAAGCAACTGGGTAAAGATTTCAGTGATAAACAAGCAACTCGCGATCAGCAATCAAGAGAATTTAATCAAGAATTTGCAAATGAACCATTAACAGCAACAGAAAAGTTAAATAATAAAAAGACAAAGAAACGACAATAGTAAGAAGTAAATGGGTTGCCTCAAAAGTCGTGAAGCCATGACTTTTGAAGCAACCCTTCCTAAATTTAAAGGGATTTGCCAACATTTATGGTTTCACCTTAAATGTATAACCCAACACTTGAAGTCCAGCCGGGATAATTGTTTTTACAAATGAAATTGTTAAATAAAATGAAAAGATAATATCAATAAAATAAACCCTTACTCCTTACCAAGGCACATTCCCATGTTCATCAAAAAAGCTACCAGTTGGACCATCACTATTTATTATGGCAAGCTTCACTACAATGGAAGCCGCTTGTTCAACTGAACGATAGCCACTGTTACCATTTAAATCGGTAGCTGTGAATCCAGGGCAAACTGAGTTGATTTTAATCGGAGAATCGCTTAATTCTTTAGCAAAGAAAACGGTTAAAGCATTTACAGCCGTTTTTGAACTATTGTAGGCGAGTGAATTCACGTTATAAAACTCCGATGTTGGTTCTGAATTCAATGTTAAGGAACCTAATCCGCTAGAAAGGTTAACAATTCTTCCTGAAGAAGATTTTTTGAGCAATGGAAGCATAGCTTTAGTGATAGAAAATACACCGAAAACGTTCGTCTCGTATGTACTCTTAAGAACGGACAATTCCAATTCACTTGGAGGTACGTTACCTTCTAAAAACACGCCTGCATTATTAATCAAGATATCGAGTAATCCGTACTCTTGTTCAATTTGTTCTACAGCGGAATGAATGGAGGTAGGGTTTGTAACGTCAAGAATCAAAGTTTTAGCTTTAATATTCTCTTTTTCCAATAACGTTACCGCTTCAAATCCTCTGTTTTCATTTCTGCATCCCAATATAATCTCATATCCTATTTTTCCTAATTGTCTAGCTGTCTCCAAACCAATACCTTTGTTTCCGCCTGTAATTAATACGATTTTAGATTTATCCATAAAAATGTCCTCCTTTTTCATTTTCTATAATTTTTTTCTATGCAAAATGTAATAACACGAGGATAAGATTTTTTACATGTCGTGATATGAACTCCTTTCATTTCTGATATATTAAATATAAAGAAAATGGGTAATACATGTAAGTACGCACATTTTTGTAACTTAATGAAAGGAGTGGCAATATGGGACATGGATTAAAACACTATGGTGTTTGCAGTGAAGAGGTTAAAAGGGCTTGCCCAGTTGAGCTGGCTCTACATTTGATAGGGGGAAAATGGAAAGGTATCATTATTGATATTTTATCTGAAAAATCATTCAGATTTAATGAACTTAAAGGATTAATACCAGGGATTTCGCAAAGGATATTAACTTTACAACTTAGGGAACTCGAATCGGATGGAATTGTGAAACGAACGGTGAGTGATACTGTTCCACCAAGAGTAGAATACTTCTTAACCAAAGAAGGAAATGATTTATCATTTATCATTAATTCTTTAAGAGTATGGGGGCAAAATTATATTTCTAAATCCGAATCTGAATATTGACAGAGGCACCTATTATTTCAAACGTAACAGGTCAACCTCATATTGATAAACCTATTGAATATGTCAAGCTATTAAAAAGACAAATGGTTGAACCAGTAATGTGGGAAAAATCCATTCGATTCATTCACCAAAAGGGTGTAAATCATGTGATTGAGCTTGGATATAAGACAGTATTAACAAACTTAATGGCAAGTATTACAAAAGATATTAGTTCTATACCTTTTGAAAAAGCAGAGGATTTATCAAAAGTAAAAGACATGATTACAAAGTATCTTCCACAACACAAAAGAGTTCAACATCAAGTCTGGTATTTACTGGATGATGAACTCTTTACTATGCATTTAGAAAGAAATATATCGTAAAGGATTTACTAGACCTACTTTTTGACCTTGCCAAGGCGTATTATGCATTTCAAAATGCAAGTGACTGCCTGTTGAGCGGCCAGTTGAACCCATATAGCCAATTACTTGACCTTTTTTAACATACTGTCCAACACTTGTATTATATCCGCTTAAATGTGCATAAACGGTTGTCCAAGTTTGCCCTTTAATAGAATGGGTAATCATTATTACATTCCCATATGTGGATAATGGGCTCGCACGGAATACTACGCCATCTGCAGCTGCAACGATTGGAGTACCTTGTACATTTGCTATGTCAGTCCCATAATGGATTTCAGATCCTGCACCAATATCGCGGACGCCAGAGTTAGAAGTTATTCGACCAGTCGTAGGTCTTGTCCAAGTTCCACTTGATACATTTGGAGTTTTCGTTGTTTGACTATCATTGGAAACAGAAGTGGTTTCGGTACTACTTTGTTGGGCTTCGGCTTTTTGACGAGCGACTTCTGCTAAACGAGCTTGCTCTTTTTCAATATTTGCTTGAACTTTTTTGCTAATTGTGAGTGTTTCTGAATATTCTTTTTCTATTGATTTTTTTTCGGAGATCAATTTTGCTTGTTCGGCTTCTAAATTGTCAATTACTTTATTTTTCGTTTTCTTTTGTTGATCAAATGAATTTCGTAAAGCTTTTAATTGATCACGATTTTTTTGTTGTTTTAGAAGTTTTTGTTCAAGTTCACTTTGTTGTTCTTCTAGTTTCTTTTTATCATTCGTTTGTGCTTTGATAATATCACGGTCTGCAGCAAGTAATGTGTTGACAGCTGATATTCGATCTATAAAATCTCCAAAGTTATTTGCCCCTAATAATACATCTATGTAACTGATAGAGCCGCCACTTTCTTGAATAGAACGAGCTCTATCTTGTAATAAAGCATCACGTGCGTCTATGTTTTTTTCTAACTCGGCAATTGATTTGTTCAGTTGCTCTATGTCACTAGTAGTCGATTCGATATCTGCTAGTATGTTAGTGATTTTTACATTAGTACGATTAATTTGAGTATCTAATTTCTTGATTTGCTTCATAAACCCATTAATTTTGGACTCATTTTGATGAATTGTTGAGGATTTTTGTTTAAGATTAGAAGATAAATCTAATTTTTTTTGGTTTATTTCTTGTTGTTGGGTTTTCAGATCTTGTAAAGATTCTGCCCCAACATTAACCGATGGAATCGCTACGGTTAGTGCTAATGTTGCAGCCATTATTTTACCTAAATGCTTTGATTTTGTTTTCAATTCGTAACCCACCTCTGATTATAAAATATGAAACGTTTAAGTATTTTCGTACAAATATGAAACTACCCCAAACATTCGTAATAAAATATTTGTTGTAATATCAAACGGTTTGCGCTATTTGGGAAAATCTGTTATTTTTTTATAGAGATTGATTTACCCATGCAGTCTTTATTCAAGAGATAGAGGAATTACCTCTAGTTGATTTGAAATTTCAAAAGCTACGTTAATGTCACCATTCAGTTTTTTAGCACATTTCTATCAATTTATCACCGTTTTTTCGTGGTAAATCTACTTTTTCTATCAAATTCATTATAGCTGTTAAAAACTTGGCTACCATTACAATTTTGTTTCATATTTTGTTGAATCTTGTTTTAATTGTATTATTTGTCTTATAGTGCTCGTTTCTAAAGGAATAGATTTCGCTTATAATCGATGAAGTGGGAAATTTAAAGGATATGTAACAAGAAAGCTTATTTTCCTGTCGAATTATATAAGTGTCTCTCTTTTCTTAACGAATGATTTTAAAGGCAACTTTTTGTGTAAATCTTATACATATGGGAAATATAAATAAAATAGTCATAACTAAAGGGGAAGAAAAATGAAATCTAATTTACATATGAGAGAAATCAAGCAAACGGAGATATCACAATCCATTGAATTACTGAATTATGTCTTTCAAGTCAATTTATCCATAAATAAGGATCGGTTATTTGTTTCCGCAAAATCGACCCAATTTGATGAAGGGGTAGCACTTGGATGGTTTGATGGTGACAAATTAGTAGCGCAAATTTTAAACTTACCTTTTGAAGTAAACATCCATAATCGAGTATATAAAATGGGGGGGATTACGGCTGTAGGCACCTACCCTGAATATTCAAGGCACGGTTTAATGCACAAACTGATTTATGCAAGTCTTGAGCAGATGAAAAAAGATGGTTATCCTATATCCTATTTGTTTCCTTATTCAATTCCTTATTATCGTAAAAAAGGATTTGAAATTATGAGTGATATTGTGGAATATCAAATTCGAGATACGCAAATTCCACATTATGATGACATTCCTGGGCAAGTGAGACGCTTATCGACTACGCACGATGATCTAAAAGATGTCTATCATCAATTTGCTATGCGTACGCATGGAGCGATGATTCGAAATGACATTTCATGGAATGAAAAGTATCAAGAAGATTATTGGGAAGAAAAATTTATCGATAGCGATGCCAATTTACAAGCTGCAGTTTACTACGATGAGGATGGCAATGCACTTGGCTATATGTTTTACCGTATTATGGAGGAAAACTTCTATATTGATGAATTAATTACGTTAAAGGAAGTTGCACGAAAAGCACTTTGGAATTTTGTTTATGCCCATCAATCAATGGTATATAAAGTGTATGGCAAAACAACAGGCAATGAAGCCGTCGCTTTTTTGATGCAAGATAGCGAAATCAAGCAAAGTCTTTCGCCCTATTTTATGGCACGTATCGTTGATTTGAAGGGATTTGTAGAACAATTTCCATTTTTGAGGGCAGATTTTCATATGAGATGGGCAGTAAGTGATCCATTAGCAAAATGGAATCATGGTACTTTTGAAATCGCCTCAAAAGAAGGGAACGTTGAAGTTCAAAAAATAAGTGATCAATTAGATGGAGATTGTGTACAGATGACTGTACAAACTTTAATCACCATGTTACTTGGGTACTTGAGGCCCACATATCTTCATAACATTGAAAGACTAAAAGGGGATGCATCTACTATTGCATTATTGGAAAATATCATCCCTACAGGTGTACCAACTTTTGTAGATTATTTTTAAAAATGGCCTAATTTACAATTAATACCTATGTCAATAAAATACCAAAAAATTTTTAGGTGAAATTCAAAAAATTAACCAACTCCTCTTCTTTTTTCATGTATACTAATGAATAAGGAGCATAAAGGAGAATTGGCGCGAATGGAAAAAGACCTAACAACTATCAATGATTTAAAAGAAGAATTACCTATACGTTGGGCACAAGAGGAACCTGCAGAATTTTTGCAAAAATTTGTTGCAAAGCTGCAATATTTAAATCAAATACTTTCTCATAACTCATATATTAGGGAAACATCAAAAGTTCTAAATTACATCATAAAGGATGCAACTAATAACACAATGGTTTTACTTGCAGGAATGACTGGAACAGGTAAAACCAGTTTAATCAATGCATTGCTAAGAAGACCTATTATGAGTCCTAAAATCGAAGTAGCGACAGCTGTTAACTCTATAATTTGTTATGGAGAAAAAGAAGAAGTTTGTGCTCATTTTTTGGACGGTCAAATTGCATCATTTGATATTGATAAAGTTGAATTATTTACGGCTTTAGATACATCAAGTGCAAGAATTTTGCGTGAGGGCCTTGATTTTATAGAGATATTTATACAAAATGATCTCTTGAAGTTAATAACATTAATAGATACAACGCCTTTACAACTTTCAGGAAATGAAACAGCCTATATTAAAGAGTCGATTCTTAATCGTGCTGATGACATATTCTGGATATTTAAATATGGGCAAGAAATAGCACCAGAAGAGATTAAGTTAATCGAAAAGTTAAATAGAAAAAATATCATCCCTGTTGCAATTGTTAATGGAAGCGATTTAATCGAAGAAAAAGATACGAAGCAATCGATTCTATATGAGGAACAATTAGCTAAGCATGTGCGTGAAATAATTGAAGTTTCTGCAAAAGAAGCCCTTGAAGCGATAGAAGAGAATAATCGTGACAAATGGCAAAACAGCCAGTTAGATCAACTCTTAAAAGAACTCGAAAAAACAGCAAATAATCATGCAAAACGTTTAGCTTATATTACAGTACGTTTCATCCATTGGTTAAAAAGATTTCAAACAGAGCTAGAAATTATACCAGAGAGAGAACCTTATAGTACTTCTTATTCTGTACTAAAAGAATATGTTGAAAATTTGGATGGCATTGAAGTAAGAGAAGCTGCTCAAAATGAACATGTTGTCGAATTAAGTGCTCTATATAAAAAGCAAAGTGCTATTTTCAAAGAAGTTGGTACGTTATATCAACTAATACAGCTGATAGAAATGAAACCGTTTAGTGATCACCAAGATATTAATACGTTTATACATCAGGCAAAGCATTATCTAACATCTACAAGAGAATACAGAAAACTATATCAAGAATATCATAGTCTATATGAAGTAGTAGATAAAAAACATCAAAAGATAAATGGCATTGCTTTGTTAAAAAACATCTTCGGTAAACATGATGAAAGTGATTATTTTAAAGAACAAATAGAAAAGTTAAATGACATGCAACAACAAATAACCCAAAAATATAACGTTCTTAAATTGGAAGAACAAGAACTACTAAGTTCTTTTATAGACATCAAAAAAAGATTAAACGATTTTGTACAAAACCAGTTGAAATCTATTTCAAAAGATTTCTCCACTATAGAGTTTCAAAGACATTCACAAAATTCGAAGATTCAAAATGCAATTGTTAAACTAGAAGGATTTAATAGCATCCTAGAAGCACAATCATTTATTATAAAATTTGTAAATGACTATGTATTAGTAGAGGATTTCATCTTAACAAAACAAGAAAAGAAACAATTAGAGCGGACGATACAAGGTATCAAAAAGGTAAACTTAGACTATCAACGATATATCCAAAAATACCAAGAAGCAAAACCTATTAGCAATGAGAAAATTCAGGCAATCGTTCAAGAAAGGAATCCGTTCTACCCACTTAAAATTTCAGAAAATGATATCCGAGCTAAACTAGAAGAACCACCTGAAGTGTTAGAGGTTAACAGCAATAAGTAAAAAGATGCCCAAGTGGCATCTTTTTTTTAGAACAATAAGTTACAGTGATTATAAAAAATTACCAAAAATGCGCTAAATATCTCTTATGTATTTAGATGGAAGATTTTTATATAATATGAATTGAAAATAACTTTTAGGAATTTGCAACAAATAAGAGGGCGTAAAATGGGACAGCCAATATGTACATTACATAAAGTTAACGCAGCGAAAGTGGTTTTAAAGCAAAAGATTATCGTTTTTTGTCCAGAATGTGCGAAGAAAAATATGAAAAAAATTGTAGCAATCGAAACCAAGCAAGCATCTTCAAGTAAATTGACGAAATTAGAAAGAGAGAAAAAAGTAGCTATATCTGAACTTTGGAAGGGAATAGTATTAAGCATTTATTTGTTAATCATCCCGTTTGCAATAGCATTATTTTATCCGTTATCCTACAGTAAAAAGTATATGGAGCGTGTTAGCTTCATCTATCAAATATACTACTTACATCCCATTAGCTATGTATTGATTGCTTTTTTCATGCTTCTCGGGTTGTATTATGTAACACAAGCTATCAAAAAAATATCCCTAATTCAACAGAAGAAGGAGTATATGATTGAATCTGGAAAAGAATTAACGTACATTCTTGATCAGTTTTTATCGTCTAATCGGATAGGCATTCTAAATGATTTTATCCAAGGTCTTCGAAATCGATTTGAACGTGCTTATTTACAGCAAGAGCCTATGTCCAAGATGTCGATTCGTGAATTACAAGTTTTTGTTGTAAAATCATTAAAGAAATTAGGGTATAAAAACATTCAAACCAATGATCACTATGATTCGTTTGGCATTCACTTTTTTGCAGAAAACAATTTTGGCAAACATGCTATTAGTGTTGTCAAAGACGAATTAATGATTACAATGGATGATGTTCATAAAATCGCAATTGGAAGAGCTTATTTTGACTGTAGCCAATGTATATTGATCACAGCTGCAAAATTGACAGAAGATGCAAAAGAATTAGCCAATCAATTATACGTGGATATATGGAATCAAGAAAAAATGGATGAACTTCTTCATGAAAATAAAAAGGAAGAATGGGATCAATATTTAGAAAATCACTACGATTATTCTGATGGTAATTTGAATCACTATACTAATTATGAATTGCAACGATTGAGAAAATCATCATAGATTGTTGCTGAGAAAAGCGTTTGGAGAAAAAATCCAAGCGCTTTTGTCTTAAGTAACTTTCTGACTTACTGAATAACGACTTGACCAATGTATTGCGCACGCCCTCTATCCGTATCAAGGTTAACCTCAATGACATATGCACCTTTTTCTTTTGGAAAATAGAAAGAACGATCATCATTTAGTTTCAAGTCTATCTTTTTATTATTGTGCCATAGTGTGATTACTAACTCTTCAATAGCAAAATCTTCACTGTCGAACTGTAGATCAACTTTTTGCCCGGGAATAAAGTACATTTGTGCTTGTTTTTTTGCTAATGCCAGAACATCTTTCGTTTCTTTTTCGTATCTTTTATTATTTTCTCCTCGCCAATCGATATTTGCTTCTTTCAAATCTTCTATTTGGATATCATTTGTATTTGAAAGTGAAACCGTAGGAGGCGTAAAATCATATTCTTCTCCAATACAACCTGCTAGAGGAAATGTGAAAAGCAAAGCAATGATCAATCTTAAAAACAGATTCATATATATCTTTACTCCTTCATTTATAGCTAGCGCATTCTATACAATTTCTTTACAAGATCCCTATTGGTTGTTTTCAATCTTTGTAGTGAAGTAGATCTATTGTTAAATATAACCTACAAGTTTTACGAGAATATAGTAAATAGTTCAAAGAATGGTTAAGGTAAATTGGTCTTTTACCTTTTTGAAAATCTTTTGAATAGATGTGGCATAAAATATGCAACAACAACGGAAAAAACAGCAAGTATCAAGGTTGGCATAAATGTAGTGTTTCCAAAGTAAGCGGTTTGTGGTAACTGTGTTGTTGAAGACCATGAAGCAGAAAGATTAGGTGTGTATAGGTTAGTAAGAAGTAAACCAGATAAAATTTGTGTTACTGTAAAAAGTGCGATAAAACTGATGAGAAAAAGGAAAAACTTTTTCATACGATCACCTCCTTATTTAACATTATTTACGTTTACTTTTCCATAAAGTTTCAAAATGTCATTTAATTGGAATATTCACTTCGATCTTACCATTTAGATAGTGGGGATAGCTATCAAAATAAATACGAACTGGATTTTTCATATTATTCTTTTCAAATGTGTAAGTTGTTTTTATGCCGTCTTCGGTTTGTGTACCTGAAGCACTTTCCAGATAAATCTTTTCATTGTTTTGATCGATTGCATAAGAAAAGAACTGATTGATCGTGTTAGTATCTTTAGTTCGATCGTTTACTTCAAGCGTATCTGGTGAAATGATGGAATATATGAACTTATTTGATGTTGGTTTTTGGATGATTTCTTTTTTCCTGAAGTCTACTACGATATACTCTTCACCTTTAGGTAATGCTTCAATTTTATCTAAGACTAATGTTAATTTCTTTGGTTTTCTAAAATAGTTACTTTGAATCAATAAACTTGCTTTGCCATCAGATAATGAACCAAATCCAATTGTTCCATTCACAATATTGCCCCATTTTTCGCCTTTTTCATCGATTAACTTTATAGAACCGATTCTTAATATCTGCTGTGTGTTATTTTTGTCGGATACTAATTGAACCTCAGCTCGTAAAGGGGAGATATTCAATTTTTTTAGATAAATGTTTTGACCATCAACTGCTATTTTTTTATTTACTACATAGGTTTTAGTGGGTTCAATTTTATGTTTGAGAGTAAATGGAATGGAGAACTTCGTTTGTTTCGCACCATCAAATAAGATATTAAGTGTAAATTTAGGATTCTTATAAGATATCGAATCTTTTGATACAATTTCAATTTTACTTTTGATAATTTTTGTATTTCGTCTATCTGACCAACCATATTCAGTAGAAATATTTTCTAAAGCTTTTCCATTTTGTAACACTTTTACTTCTTTTGTATATAGTTTTGAAATATCATATGGAGCTTCTAGTTGATAGAAAAGGACTATACCACTTTCATCTGCAATTGTACCAAGAAGTGTGAATTTGAGATCATTCTTGTTTTCGGTAACATTTAATGTTTCATAATAATCTTGCTTTAAGACATCTTTGACACCTTTATCGTAACCAATCATTTCAACTAGTGGTGCAAAGCCCGGAATTTTTTCAACTGCTTGTGCAAAGGTAGGGAATATACGTATACATGTAACGAAGAGCAACAGTAAGATCGTAACGCCACATGCTGTTGTATAGGTATTTCGTTTTTTTCGTTTTGCGAGACGAAACTGTTGTAAGCCTTTGTTTCGAGCAACTTGTAAGGTTTCTTTAGGAAGATCGATTTGATCGAGTTCTTGTATCAGTTTTTTCATTTTTGAATCGTTTAGATTGTTCATCTACATTTCCTCCTTTCCAATCAGTTTCCGCAATCTTTTTAACGTAGCGTGTAATCTGGATTTTACAGTGCCTTCAGGGATATTCTTAATTTTGGCAATTTCATCATTCTTTAAGTCTTGAAAATATTTTAGGTAAATTAATTCCTGCTGCTCGATAGGGAGTTGCTCAATAAGATTTGCCATTTCTAATTGCTTGTCATCAGGATCATAACTGATTTCAATTGACTCTTTATAAATAAGTTTTACTTGTTTCTTTTTCATATCAAGACAAATATTGATAAGGATACGAACAAGCCAAGTATGAATAAATGCAGGATTTTTTACGGTATGTATTTTTTTGAATGTACGATAGGTTAACTCTTGGATGGCTTCAATGGCATCCTGTTCATTTCGTAAATACGCAAATGCTATACGATACAATTTATCTTCATTGACTTTGAGTAACGCTACTATTGCCTCTTCATCTCCAGTGATCGCTCTTTTTGCCATTTCGATACTTACCACATGGTCACCTCCTGTTACTTATTAGACAATACAGATGAAAAAAACGTTCAATTTATTTTATATAAAATTTTTAAATATGTATTATTTTTCCTTAAATTTAAATAGATATAGAAATGAAAAAGAAAAGAGTGTGATGACAATTGAAAAAAATATGCTTTTTGTTTTCATTCACAATTTCTATTTTAATAGCTTGTAATTCGACTACTATAAACTTCATCGAGATATCTAAAATACCAAGAGATGTGCAAAATAACATAGATGCAAAGTCTACACTTCAACTAATTAATGATGGGAAAAATAGTTCATTTATCGTTTTTCATTCAAAAAGGTCAGTTATTTCAACTATTGAAGCGGAAGGGGGGAAGATTAAAATCAATTTAGACGAAGTTAGTCCGCAAGATCATATTATTGAACAGCATGTATATAAATTAATGAAAAATCCGGAGCATGAGATCATTGACGTGTACATTAATGGAAAGTCTACACCATTTGATGTTGTGACAGGTTTATAAAAAATGAGTTTTTACCAAAATAATTTCCCAAGAAATAATAATATTGAATATTCTTAATTTTTTATAGGGATGAAAGAAAAAAGTTCTGAAGAAAAATATTTCTTCAGAACCTAGACAACTAAATCTTAATAAAAGACTTTATCTGTATTATATTTTGCACGTAATACGTTAATTGCGTATGTTTCGTAAATTTCACGTTCCATTGGATCATCTACGATAAATGCTTCAATTTTATGAACTTCATCACGATGGTTTTTCAATGGAGAAACATTATCTTCGAAATGTTTTTTTAAGCGTGGGCGCATTTTGCGTGCTTTCCCAACAAATAGCAATTCATTTTCTTTATTAAAGAAAAGAAGTAGGCCACCTTTATCTCGAGGGATTTTGTGGAAATCAATAAATCCGTAAATGGATGGAATGATTGCTTCTCCTTCTTTTGGTTTTTGTTCACGTTGTCGGATGACAACATCTGGTTTTGGTAATTCAATTTTAATCAAAAAATTCACGTCCTCATTTTCATATACAAATTATGCTAACATAAATCTAGCGGAAAAGAAAGTAAAGCTATATGCTAGGACCAAATAAGCATTTGAAATGGGGGATTTTATGAATGAATGGCCAAAAGGTGTAGCTAAACCTGAAATCCGAGCATTAAATTCTGCTGGATTATATTCAATTGCAGATTTATCCCGCAGTAACGGGCAGTAATACTCCCACCTCAAAAATCAGAGAAAGCAAAGAAGTTAGGTGGGAGATAAACTGCCTGTAAAAAGCCTGATTGGTTCAACTAATAATCATTGGGGATGAGGAAAACCCCCAATGATTAAAGTTTCACTTTGTCTAAAATCGGGGAAAAAGAATTGATGGATTTGCATGGAATGGGGAAAAAGACTTTAGAGGTATTGAAAAAGGAAATGGAAGAGCAGGGGATTCATTTTAAAAAGACCGAATAAAAATGTTTAGCCTTCTGTCATTTCAAAAAATAGAAGGTTAAACTTTTTTAGCACTCACGAATGAGGAAGTCGGAATTTACGGGAACTTTACCTAGTTCTCTTGCCCAAATGGATAACTGTCCAATATGATGAATTTCATGTGTAACGATGTGATAAAGAATTTTTTCATAGGAAAATTCTTTTGTTTTCCCATTTTTTAAATTGAAAATCAAAGATCTTTCTGTTTTCTCTTCTATGTGTTGGTTTAAAAAATGGAATGTACTATTTTTAATAGTAGAAGAATATTCTTGTACGTCTTTTAATGTTTTAATGGATTCCACATTTTTTTCAATGGCGGTTTCCTCACATATTTGATTGACCCATAATTCCTCACAATGTATAACATGAAAAAGTGTATGTAAAATATTACCCATTCCGCCAACTCGTTGTTTAACTAATTCTTCATGTGTAATTTCTTCACACCATTTTAGCCATTCTTCTCTCACTTGCCAATTATATTTAAATAATTTTAAGATCATTTTAATGAGTCCTCTCTAGTCATCAACTATTGCTTATAGTGAAGGCCTACTTTTTTAATTTCATTAAACAGCAATCTTTCAGGATCGCTTGCTTCTTCAACCATTTCTTCATCAAGATCTGCTTCTTTAATCAGCGTAATTTCATTGTTTATTTTCTCCATTTTCCGATCAAGATGGGCAGCAGCTTTTGCAGCTTCTCTGAGTTCATCTGTTAGGTAACTAGGAACTTTTTTGTTATATTTATAGTAGATTTTATGTTCTAAACTAGCCCAAAAATCCATAGCAATTGTACGAATTTGCATTTCAACAAAGACGTGTTCTTCACCATATGTCATGAATACAGGTATTTTCATAATGATATGCAGACTTTGATAACCATTTGGTTTTGGATGCTCAATATAATCTTTTACTTCAATGACTTCAATATCTTCTTGTGATAGAATCATATCTGCTATACGATAGATGTCCGATCCAAAAGAACAAATGATCCGAATACCAGCGATATCATGAATGTGTTCTTGAATAGATTGAATGGTAAATGGTAGATTTTTTTTGTGAACTTTCTTTAGAATACTTTCAGGTGATTTCACACGGGTATTAACGTGTTCAATTGGATTATATTCATGAATAAGTTGAAATTCTTCCTGTAAAATGTTAACCTTCGTTGTGATTTCATCAAGTGCAAATTTGTAAAGTAACATGCTTCGAGTAACTTCTGTCCTAAATTTCTTAAGTTTCTCTTTGTCTATTTTTGTAGGATTCAACATCAATGTCACCTTGCCTTTATGTAATCATTCTACAAGTATTTTCTCAAATTTTAGTAGATTTCGCACGTGGATTACAGTATAAGAATTAAAAATAATATTGACCTATTTTTGAAATCAGTTAAGTTTTAGTAGAAAGGAAGATGATTGCATGAATATTAAAGTATTTTTTCTCAGAATAATAGCTGTTATTGCTTTTATACTGGGGATTTATATGGTTCAGGTAAAAAATGGAGCAAGCTACTATTATTTATTGTCATTAGCAGCCTTCGTAGCTTTTTTCTACATCGACGACTACTCAAAAAAACAAAAGCAAAATCTCTAAAGAGCTATTCGATTGGATAGCTTTTTTTACATGGGTGCTTGTGAAGAGAAAGCAGGCATGAGTGAAGCGGAAAAATGCGCGAGTGAGGCAAAAGGGAGTACGAGTGAAGCGAAAAGGACCCAAAGTAAAGCAAAAAAGCATCGAATGGAACAAATGAACGCACAAGTATAGAAAAATACTCGATTTACGAAAAATTCCTCAATTAAACCGCTTAAATTATCAAAAATTTATCGAATGACCTTCGAAACCAATCTTTAAAGTGATTTCCTCTAAAGAAACATATCGAATTCAACTCTATTATCTAGAAATCCTCATTAATTGTGAACATTTTGTTTCAATTTAATCTATTTACTATAGAAATAGAAAAAATAGCATTGAACAAAGAAAAAGTATGCATATAATAGAAAATGTGGAGGCGAGAACCGTGGAACTTAAGTTTTTAATAGAAAATGAGGATATATTAAGAACAGCATATTTTCCTGACTTTTTCTTTGAGGAAATAAAAATATTCGCAAAAGCAGTAAAGTATGAAAAAATATTACTTTTTCAGTCGGCATTACATGGCAAATTTTTGTTGAATTTAGGGGATGCCATAATTGAAATCTTGAAAACAGGTAATGAACAACAAGTAAAGGCTGTTGGGGAACCTTATACATATGAAATTTCCTTACAGTCTGATCCAGAAGAAATTATCATCAAAACGCTTTTAAAACAAGAGGTTATTCAGAAATACTCGTACCCGAAAGAAGCGTTTTTAAAAGCATTAGCAGACGAAAGCAAACACTATTTACACACTATTAAAAAGATGAATCCACGTATAGTTTTGGAAGATCAGTATCAATTATTAGCGAGTTGTTATGTTTATTTTGATGATTCGCCCCTATTTGAATTCAATAGTTAGAATCTTTGACCACGTCCCTATGAAATTATATAATGGCAACATGGAAATCGTAAGGAGTGAGTCTTTTGGAGAAAGAATGGACGTTTATGATTGATGGCACTGAACATTATCGTAAAACAATGGAAGAAATATGCACTCAACTACCAATTGAAAATAGAGACGGGGAAGAATACGTTACTATTAAATACAAAGATTTTAAAAAGCTTGTTGAATTTTATATGAAAGAGCATTCACCTGATATACCATTTTAATAAGTTCATTGAAATGGTTGCCTAAAATTCCACTTTCATAAAAATAGCTTAAGATTGTAAAGATTCAATAGCTATACTTACAGAGAAAAGTGCAGCACCGCCAAAAACTATTTGCCATATAAATATTTCATGCTATAAGGGACTGATCCAATTAATGGAACAGACCCTTCTTTTTTGCAACTAAAGATACTTCAAACCTTGTTTCTAAAACGATTAGTATAATAAAGTACCAGCTTCCGCTTATTTACTGGTATGATAGAGAAAAAAACATCAAAATTTAAAAACGAATGCACCAAAGAGAAAGGATGTTGTACTTGAATTACCAAATCCCCGATATTCTCGCAATGTCAAACGCTGATCGTAAACTTCTTTTAGAAAAGGATTCTATTGCGGTTCTAGAAGAAATGTTAGTACATATTGGAAATACTGATGAAGGGATTCGAGATCATCAACATTTACGTTTATTTTATGAACTCGTGCAATATGAATTATTGTCATCCGTTGATAAACAATATGTAGTTTCCCAATTAACGCAAGATTCCTATATTTTCTTTAAGATTGGAGAAAAGAATACAGATTCTATTTTCCAACGTTCCTTGTCTGTCTTATGGCTAACTTATTTAATAAGAAATGATGCTGAACAAGGATTCTTATCAACTGAACAATATAAAGAAATTTTAGATTTCGCCACTCTCTACTTATCAAAAGAAAAGGATACAAGGGGATATATTGAAGGAAAAGGGTGGGCCTATGGTATTGCCAATGGAGCGGATTTAATAGTGGCACTTATTCAACATCCAAATTTTCATATCTATTTTGCCCCACCCATTTTGCAATGTATTCGGGATTGCTTTTGGAAGGGAACCGTTTATGTAGATGATGAAGAAGAACGATTTGTAGAAATAATCGAGGCTTTAATTCGCAAAGAGATCGATGAAGAACTTATTATTGAGTGGGTAGAACAGGTCTTTGACTCTTTAGAATATAGTAAGCAAACGATTGGCTATAGCCCTTTATTGCTGAAAGCTAGAACCGAAACTCTTCATTTTATGAAAACATTCTATTTCACTTTAAAATTCAGACAAATAATGCCTGAATTACAAGGTGCAGTTTCACATTTCATTGGAAAATGGATGAAAATTAGATAAAGGATAGGGGGAGAATTTATGATTGAAAAATTATTCAAAGAATCTATTTTAGCGCGTTTTGCAGACATCAAAAAACAGGGTGATGGTACGATTGCACAATTATCAATCGAAGAAATGCAATGGATACCAAATGCAGAATCAAATAGTATTGCTATTTTAATCAAACATATTTGTGGTAATATTCTTTCAAGAAGTACGGATTTTCTTACAACTGATGGTGAGAAATCTTCAAGAAATCGGGATGATGAATTTATAGATAATTCCTCATCAAAAGAACAATTGTTGGTATCTTGGGAAAATGCATGGACTTTGTTATTCGAAACAATCGAACAATTATCACCAGAAGACTTGGGTAAAAATGTTCTATTAAAAGGAAAGGAGCTCTCTGTAATCGAAGCCTTGCATAAACAATTAGCACATTATGCCACACATGTTGGACAAATAATGTATATCGGGAAACAAATTAAAAAAGATCAATGGAAAACATTAAGTATCCCTAAAAAAGCATAAAGAAAAGCTCGTTCCCATTTTGAGAACGAGCTTTTTTTTAATGTACTGCATGAGCTTGTTTAGCAGCAGCTTCTTTTTGGTCTTTCTTGTTGATACAAATTTTTAATAGTGGAGGTGTTATAACGGTTGTAAAGACGATCGCAATGATCATAGGTGTGAAATATTCTTGAGAGAATAATCCCGCAGAATATCCGATATTAGAAGTAATCAATGCTACTTCACCACGAGATACCATTGCTGTACCGATAAGAGTGGATGACATCATGTTGTAGCCAGTAATCTTTGCACCGAATCCTCCTCCGATAATTTTCGTAATAACGGAGACAATACACAAAACAACAATTAACCAAATATGTTCGCCAATTCCACTAAACGTAACAGATAATCCAATGCTTACAAAGAAAACTGGGATGAAGATGACGCTAACCGTAGGTGATAACTTATCTTCAAATTGTTCACGGTGTTTATCATTAGCAAGAGATAGACCTGCAAAGAATGCACCAATAATATTACTAATTCCCATATAATCTGCAAAATAAGCATATGTAAAGCAAAGTATGACTGCGAATACCATTGAAAGATCTGGAACTTTAAATTTATCAATGGTATTTGAAATGGCTGGTACCACTTTCCAATTGCATACAATAATCACTGCAAAGAAAATGACTTGTTTTATCAAAACGAGAGAAATGGAAGTATCTCCTCCAACGGTAAGACTCATAACGATGGCTAATAGGATTAAACCAATGATATCATCCGCAATCGCTGCACCGAGTACTGTTGCACTTTCTCGTGTATTCATCTGACCTAATTCTCGGAAAGTTTGAACAGAGATACTAACAGATGTTGCTGTTAGGACAATCCCAAGGAATAATGCATGAGAAGGATCCATACCAAATCCAATTCCCACTATGTAACCACCAATCAGTGGAAGCATAACACCGAATGAGGCAACTGATAAAGCAGATTTTAAACTGGCAGTTAAATCTTTTAGATTGGTTTCAAGCCCTGCAAAGAACATAAGGAAAATGACCCCTAATTCACTAAATGTATGTAGGAATTCATCTTTATTATCAATTAGTCCAAAAATAGCAGGGCCTATTAAAATCCCCACTATGATTTCTCCTAAAACACTAGGTTGACCAAATCTTGTAGCTATATATCCGGCAATCTTAGCTGCTAATATGATAATAACTAGTTGTATAAGTATTTCCATAAGTCTGACCTCCAATAGCTAAAAAGAAAAAGTTGAAAAATTCTAATAATTCAAGACTATATAATGTCACTTATAGTATGTAAAAAAACGGACATTAACCCCTTTTCTCTAAACAATATGTTTCTATCTTACCACAATTTTCGAAAGAGAGTTATAGAAAGCTACAAAATATTCACTTTCTAAAAGTTATGCTAAGCATGAACTATTGATCATGCGAACTTTAGGATCGTTTTATATAGAGTGGATGAATTTCAGAATAAAAAATGAACTAGAAGCATAAAAAGAAACAATTTGTAAAAGCATTTGCATACACTATAAAGAAAACCATTTCAGATTCATTTCTCAAATCATTCTTCTGTCAATGTGCAGGGGGGATCAAGATGAAGTTTGGGAATAAGAAACAGATTCAAAAGCTCTATCGCGAACAAATGCGTTATAAAAAAGAGAAAGAAATAAGCTTCATTGAAATGATTTTCATGATTCTTATTGTTGCTGTTTTGGTTTTCATTGGCCATTTCTTTGGATAAGATATCAAGGGGCTTGTTCATAAGTTAAGAATTTACTTATGAGCAAGCCCCTCTTTTAAAAGCTAAATCGTTAACATTATATAAGATAACGAATTGCTGCCATTGAGATGACACCAACTACTACTGTCGTAGATAAACTTTTTGTCCAAATGGCTATAATCAGTGTAGGGAGAAATGCAGCAACAACTGGCCAATTGAGAGTTACAAATGATCCATCTGTATTTAACAAATTCTCAACAACTAAAGCACTTAAAATACAAATAGGGATGAATGACAACCATTTTAACACGACATCTGGTAATTTTACGTTACGGACAAAGATAAAAGGAATAATTCTTGGTAGCCAAGTTACAACTGCACAACCAACAATTATCCAAATAATCGTATTTGTGCTCATCGATCAATCACCACCCCAACCGTTGCGACAACTATTGTTGAAATAAGCACTGCTAAATGAGATGGCATAAAGTATGAAAAGATATACATACACAAAGCGATTAAACCGATTAACAATAAATTTTTGGCAAGTTTCGATTTACCGACACTTTGCAATTGGAGGACAAGCAATGCAACAAACATTGCTGTTAATGCAAAATCAAGTCCCCATTTTTCAGGATTTGCAACCCATTGACCTAAAAAAGCGCCTGCAATACATGAAGCAATCCAAACTAAATAGGCCGTTAAGTTTAATCCATCCATCCATTTTCCGCTTAACTTTTTCGTTTGCATCCATTTTGTCACAGCAACTCCAAAAGTCTCATCAGTAAGTAACGTACCAAAACCAACATTTCTTACTAAAGAATACCTCGTAAAATGTGGTGCCAACGTAAGACTCATTAAAAAATGACGCAGATTTACAATGAAGATCGTCAAGATAATGGCAGATGGAGGGCTATTCGAAATGACTAACGCACAAAAAATAAATTGAGCAGAGCCAGCATAAACTAGCACTGTTAAAAAGGCAATTTCAAACAAGCTTAATCCAGAAGCTGCTCCCACTACCCCAAAGGCTAATCCAATACTTATGTATCCTAATAATGTGGGTATGCAATCTTTTACTCCCTGTAGGAAAGAATCCTCCTCGTGGAACCGAATTTGTTCAACAGTTTCCGAAGGCGTATTCAAAAAAATCACCTCTTGTAAAATTATATTCTAATAAGAATACACTATTATTAGCATAATTTACAGTACTTTCAGAAAAGTTAGGAGAAAACTAACATGATGTGTCAGTTGGACAATGGCATTTATCGATCCATTAGGTATTTTTAACACACTAATGTTGCTTTTTAAAAATACCAAAAAAGTGTTGGACAGAAATGGTAAGTCTTGTTTAAAAACAAGTAGAAGTAGAAAAAATGTAATCTAAAACAGTATCTTTTATAACATCCATTTAAAATTTTGAAAGTTGGAGGGTGGACAGATGGCATTAAAAAGAATACTAAAAGTCATAACAGCTATTGTCCTAATAATCGTAATCACAGCCCCCATCTATTTTCATCACGAAAAAAAAGAAAAGTACGAAGATACATTAGATTATTTAATGAACAATCGCGAGTATTACGAAAGTGAAATGCAAAGTATCACTGTAACACACACTCTCTCAGGTATCTGGTTACCCCATAAAAATGAATGGACCGTCCAAGTCGTTTTTAACAATGAACCAAAAGCTAAATATTTCTACAATGTAACTGATGGAAAAGTTATTCAAACGAGTTGGACGGGCAGTACCGAAAATAATATTTATATGCATTCGGAGAGTGTGGAGTGCGGGGATTAGATTAAACCCTCAGTAGAACATGTCTACTGAGGGTTATTTAAGTATTAAAGCAGAATTAATACCAATGTTGAAAAGTCACCTTGTTTTTAATACCTTTTTTGTGAAAGAGGAACATAGAAATCAATTATCTAAACTGTCTTTCTCCTACTTCAGCAGATTAGAAATATCCATTTCTAATATCGGCTTGTTTATTGAATAATAATTATCATTAATTTTTATTTCATCGTTTAAAAAGGTTAGATTTAACTCTTTGCTATCAAGATGAAATGGAAGAAAACAACGATTCAAGATTTTTATATTTAAGTGGAAAAGTTTTGGAAAGTTCCCCAATTTTCCTGCTTTGCAAACTCTGGATAAGCGGATATAAAGGTAACAATGATGGGCGCATCTTTTAAAAGAGGGTATGTGTTGAAGAAAGTTCGATCACCGTATCTTAAAGCGGTTAATGCGAGAGGTAATTCACGTCTAAAGATTTCATTGCGTTTTGCTGGATCAAAATTATGGTATGGTCCCTGGTCTATGTATAAATAAACGAAAAAATAAAAGAAATTCCCACATCTCATCCATTCTCCCAAAACTTCATCTCTTAAAGAAGGATCAATTTTATACCAGGCATAATGAATTCCGATAGTTAAAAATAGTTCTCCAGTTACATCAGAGTGAGTTAGGGTATAACGCCTTGGAATAACGGGTTCCGTAGAAGTAACACCGTCCATGTATTCCACAGAAAGTTTCTCTGGATTAAAAGTGCTCAAGTCATCAACTCCTTTCCGTTTTTTATCATTATGCTGATGGGGATTTGTTTATTCATAACATAAACTCGAATAAAAGTGGAATTTTGTTGCAATTAATAGAAGATTGAATGTTTAAAGCCAATATTGAAATAATGATTATCAACAACTATCGAACATTTTCATGTAAGAAGGAAAAATAACCCTCTTGAAGTAACTGTAAAATAGAAAAAACAAAAAAATAAATGCTACTTAACATTTTATAGTATAATTTTTAAGGGTTATTTTACCAAATTATATATTCTTTTTAAGAAAAATGGTAAATGGGGTTTAAAAAATAATTTAAACGTAATGATTTAATCCAGAAATTTTTCAGAAGTACATATTATGTCTAATCGTATTTGTAAATGAAATTTATTAAATTAACGGAGGAGATCCCTTTCGTAAATAATCTTTTAAATTAAGGTTAGCGTGAAGAAATGAAATATATAGGTTGTTGCAGTAGGAGCACTCTATTTGAGTGCTCTTTTAACGTTGTATGACTAACTGGTTGACTGAACCATCAGTATTTGTACGCTACATTTTAAGGTATGAGGGAGAAATTTATTATTAATTTTTGAAACTTTTTCTGAAGATTTATTCACTAATAGTTGAAAGGGGTTGAGAGAGATGGAGTTAGAGAATGATAAGTTGGTTAAAAAAGCAATCAAGGGCAATAAAAAAGCCTTTGAGCAACTCATCAAGCAACACTATGAACAAATCTACCGGACTGCTTATCTATATGTTCATGATGAAGAGGATGCTTTGGATGTCGTTCAAGAGACTACATATCAAGCTTATACTAGTATTCATTCGTTAAAGCAACCAGAATACTTTATGACTTGGCTTACACGAATCATTATTCGCTGTGCGGGTCAAATGCTCAAGAGAAGAAGTAAAATTGTACCGCTAACAGAAGAGGTATTGTCTGATTTATCGTTCATTGATCAGTCAGACCAGGATGAAACAATACATCTTTTGAATGCAATTGGACAGTTAAAAGAGAACTATCGAACAGCCATTATTTTGTTTTACTACTATGATTATTCCATTAATACCATTAGCGAAGTGATGGAGATTCCCGAAGGTACTGTCAAAACTTATTTAAGCAGGGGAAAAGCTGAATTAAAGAAGTCTTATAAAGAAGAGGAGGAACAAATGCCATGGATAACAAGGAAGTAAAAAGTGCAATAGACAAAATAGTTGTTCCAAAGGAAAAAGTGATGACTGCTATTGATCAAGGGATAAAAATGTCAGCGCAAGGTAGGAAAAGAAAGAAAAAGAAAGTTCTTGCAGGTTCAGTTGCTGCCGCTCTTCTTGGAATAACTGTCGCCTCCGGTTTTATGAATCCTACTATGAACAAGGTATTAGCAAGTACCCCAATAATTGGCGGAATCTTTCAAGACTTTGGAGATTCCATGGGGATAGAACTGGCGAATCAGAATGCAGTGACAACATTAAATCAGTCTTTAACCAAGAATGGAGTGACCGTAAAACTAACAAGTGCTTACTTTGATGGCAATGTTGTTTCAATTACCGGTTTTGTAAATAAAAGCGTTGAGAAAGGGGATAACGAAAAAGGGGAAGTAATTTTTGATGTTAACTTTGAAAATAATAGGGGGGACAATGACCCTTGGTTGAATGATCAGTCAACAGACATTAAGAATACAGATGACGGGTATAATTTTCAATGGAAAATGGAATATCCATATAAGACGATTAAAGAGAACTTTACTCTCCCTATATCGATTCACTCTATTAACGGAATCAAAGGTGAATGGAATTTCAACATTCCTATTCAACAAGAAAATTTAAGAGAATTGGCTATTCATCAGGAATTTAACTACCCTGATGATGGCATTAAGATTAATATGGATGAAATACTTGATGCAAAGGCATCGTCATCAATAATCTATCAGATGGTAAAGAAGTATAAAGACGATGATTTATATATAAAGAAGGCAGTAGATGATCAAGGAAATGTATATCGGTTTGGTAATGGAACAGCACTTTCTGAGTCGCCAAAAGAAGATCGATATCAAAGCACTATTCGGAGAGAAATGACTAAACTCAAAGCAGATATCTCATCCATCACTTTCTATCCGCAGCTATCTGTTGCAGACCCTCTAGTACAACAAAGATTGGATCATAAATCGTTTGTTTTAAAAAGTAAACGTTCCAGTTTGATGTTACAGGTAAATAATATTAAAAAAGCTGGAAGAAAGTTGTTTATAGATTATCAATTCCTTGGGCTTAACAAAACATTGAGTAAGCATCAACTGGCGTTATTTAAAAATAATTTGGAATATGCATTTATGTTAGCCGATCAAAAGTACTTGAATAAAATGAACCTAGAAAACCGAGTTGGTTCAGAAAATCATAGTATTTCCCAAAATGAAGTAAAAATAATTGATGCCAAAACAGCTCATTTTCAATCTGAATTTAATTTAGATGGCGAACAGAAAATAAAAAGTTTTAAAGTGAAAAACACAATGTTACAATTCGATTTTTCTTCGTTTATTGGAGTTAAGGAATTAGCCCCATTTACCGTAGAACTTCAAAGGGGCTTAAAGTAAATGCACCAAAACCCCTGTGTTGCAAATGTTACTCCTTTATTTGGTTTAACAGTTGTACTCCTCAATCGTGGGATGCAGTTAGTTAGAAGAAAACTCAGTAGATCAAATCTACTGAGTTTTTTTGTATGTATTAAAGGGAGAGTTACTACCTATGTTCTTAATCAGCTATCAACTATTGCTTAGTTGATAGCTGAGGGCAATGTAAAACTATGTACTCAAACAAGTTACCGACAAATTGATCCATTAGAAAATCCATATATCTAAACAAATATTTGGAGTAGAACCACGACCATTCAAAGACATGAGTTTCAACATAAAAAACACAACAATTGTAGCGAATTTGTACTGTGAAATTTATGAAATACATCGTGAGTACCAGTTTCACCAAACATCTTTCACTTCAATTAAGATTACCCACATTTTTTCCGTGCTCCTTCTAAAATTTTCTCATTTTATGAAAGTGTTTTTACGAAAAGTAAATTATTTTATTCAAAGTTTTTATGAATTAATTTCATCAATTTAGCATTATGTTAAGATAATTAACGAAGATAACAAATATATAAAATTCGCTATTTTAAGTGATTATTTTCTATTTATGTCGTATTTTTTGTTAATAAAAATATTGACATATTATATTCTGAAAATATAAACTATTTAAGTAAGGTAATGATTACCAAAAATGCATAAAAGGAGTAGGTAGGAGATGACGCAAGTTGCATCGCGGCAATTTCTACACTTCAAGTTTATGCAGCAATCTGTGTCACATATGAACACCGATTACATCACCAGACAGGAAGGTTATGGGCATAGCGGATTTACTATTTGTAGGGAAAGGCTACATTGCAACGAGTGCATTAAATCAACCTGACACTTTTTAATACTTTTAGCTGCGTTCTTCGCTAGACGATAATTCTTCCTAAGCGGGGATTGTTACAGAATAACAAGATGATAAAGAAGGTGTAAAGGCTGTGCTGGAAAAACGAAAAGCAAAATTCAACTAACTACGTAAGGGGGATTAGGGATGAAAGGTAAATTTCTCGTAACCATATTGTTAGGCATTGGTCTTCTCGTAGGGTGTCAAAGTAATGCGGAGCGGTATGGGGAACCACTTATATTCACTACGGGAACAACAACAGGGGTTTATTACTCATTGGGTGCGGGTCTTTCAACATTATGGACAAAAGAAATGGGGAAGCGAGTTGCTTCACAAGCGTCAAATGGCAGTATTGAAAATTTGAAATTGATGAGTAAAGGTGAAGCAAATATCGCTTTTACTACAGTTAACATCGCCTATGAAGCCTATAACGGCAAGGGCTCTTTTAAGAAGAAACCTTATGAGGGAGTTCGGATTCTAGCCAATCTTTACCCAAATGTTAGCCACATTGTGGTGATGAATAATGATGCTATTCAATCTATTAAAGATTTAAAGGGAAAAAGTTTTGTGTTTGGAGCGGCTGGAAGTTCAACTGAAATCGAATCTAAGCTTGTATTAAAAGCACATGGAATTAAAGCTGATGAAGTAAAGGGGAACTATGTAGGATTTACTGAAGCAACGGACTTGATGAGAAATGGTCAGGTGGATGGAGTCAATATTTATTCAGGTGTACCAGCTGCGGCAACAACAGAATTAATTTCCACGCTTGATACGAAGGTACTAAACTTTTCGGAAGATGCCATTGATCAGCTTGTAAAAGACTATCCATGGAACTTTAAATATGTGATCAAAGCAAACACTTATGACAAGCAACCGAAGCCGATTACATCGGTTGGTCAATATAGCTCAATCGTAATTGATGAAAGTGTCTCAGAAGAGGCTGCCTACGAATTGACAAAGATGCTTTGGGAAAATGTTGATAAACTCGAGAAATCCTATAGTATTGCGAAACAGTTTGACCCTCATAAAGCAATTGAAGGAACTGCGGGTGTACCACTGCATCCAGGGGCAATTAAATACTACAAAGAAATTGGCGTTTTGGAATAGGGGGGAATGAAATGACGACAAATAACGGATTAAATGTAGATGTACAGCAGCTAGTGGAAGTCGAGGAGAAGACGCTTAACTCTAGAAAGTATATCGGGATTTTTGGAAAAGTAGTTGTACTTTTGGCAATCATTTGGACCATATTTCAGCTATATATGAGCAGTATTGGTGTCATGGATGCCGTGAAGTTCCGTGCTTGGCATTTAGGATTTCTTCTATTATTTAGTTTTATATTTTACCCGGCGACCAAAAAGAGTATAGGTAATCGAAAGCTCCCGACAATAGTAGATATTCTTTGTATCGGGTTATCGGCGTTCGTTATTTTCTATTTGCTGTTCACCTATGACACATTTGTACGTGATCGTGCTGGTGAGAATACGACGTTGGATATATATGTCGGGATTTTAGCTTTGATTCTATTATTTGAAGCGAGCCGTCGCGTCGTAGGAATCGGTTTGACACTGATTGCACTGTTTTTCTTGGCGTATAACTTCTTTGGCGCCTATATACCTGGTATGTTGGGGCATTATGGGTTTAGCATTGAACGTGTCGTAAATCTTATGTATTGGGGTGGTCAAGGGATCTTTGGGACAGCATTGGGTGTATCGGCATCCTATATCTTTGTGTTTGTGTTATTTGGTGCCTTTCTAAAAAATAGCGGGTTTTCAGATTTTATCAATGACTTGGCATTGACCATTGCCGGAAGAACGGCAGGTGGACCAGCGAAAGTAGCGGTTTTTGCAAGCGCTTTAATGGCGACAGTAAGTGGAAGTGCTGTAAGTAATGTGGTGACGACAGGTACTGTGACCATTCCAATGATGAAAAAAGCAGGTTATTCAAAGAAGTTTGCAGGAGCTGTTGAATCGGTTGCTTCGACAGGAGGATTAATTGCACCGCCAGTCATGGGGGCAGCGGCCTTTATCATGGCAGAGTATCTGGGCGTTTCCTATTCAATTGTTCTACTTGCGGCAATCATTCCAGCCATTTTATATTATTTAACGTTATTTATGATTGTTCACTTTGAAGCAAAGAAAATGGGACTCTCTGGTATTTCGAAGGAAAACATTCCGAATGCAAAAAAGGTTCTAAAGGAAGGCGGCCATTTATTTATCCCATTATTGATCTTACTCCTTATGCTATTTACCGGTTTTTCGCCTATCTATGCCGCCATCATCTCTTTACTATCCGTAGTACCAGCTGCGGCCATTCGAAAGAGTACAAGAATGAGTTTTTCAGTAGTGATCGATTCGATTGTAGAAGGGGTTAAAGGTGCGATTAGCGTAGGAATCGCTTGTGCTGTGGTTGGTATTGTTATCGCTACCATTACATTAACGAGTATTGGGTTAATCATTGGCAATAATGTTCTAAGCTTTGCGGGAGAAAGTGTTCTGCTGGCTGCACTTTTAACTGCGTTTATCAGTATCGTGCTGGGAATGGGGGTGCCAGCAACGGCTGCGTACATCATCGTTGCAACCATTTCGGTTCCTATTTTAACAAAACTAGGAGTAGCACCTGTTGCAGCTCATATGTTTGCTTTCTATTTTGCGGCATTATCCAGTATTACACCTCCAGTTGCTTTAGCTGCCTATGCTGCAGCAGGAATTGCGGGAGAGTCGCCAAATAAAGTCGCCATTGAATCAGTTCGTTTAGGGTTTATTGGTTTCATTGTTCCGTTCTTCTTTATTTTTAACCCTACCTTATTGTTAACGGGTGGAACTGTTGTGGAATATATCTATGCAGGTGTGACAGCCATCATTGGTGGGATAGCATTGGCAGCAGGTTTGAAAGGGTATCTGTTTAGAAATACATTATGGATTGAAAGAATTTTGTTATTGATCGCTGGAATTTGCTTGATGGATACGACGCTATTTGTAAATATCATTTCCCTAATGGTTGTCGGCGGGGTGGTTGCCTCCCAGCTCTTCATAAAGGCAAAAGAAACTCAGATCAATGAGGAATCATCCTTAGCAAAAGAGTAAAGCAGTACTTTTAATGTCGGCAAGGAGAGAAAACTATTTCCTACGAATATCTTGTCTGCTCTATTGTCGTATGGGCACTAGTGGAAGAAGCTTTCCATAACTACACTAGCTGAAAGATAGACTTAAATGAGAGAATAAAAGAAAAACTCGGTGGTAAGAGCCCTGTTCAATTCAGGATTCTTACCACCGAGAAAGTTACCTACTATTAAATTGAAATGTCCAACTTTTGGGGTCAGATCACCGTTAGTTAGCTGATTTGATGAGTTACTTTTCCATTTTGAAGCAGGAATCAACAAACGATATGACCGTTCGACGCACCAACAACGGCGGTCTTTTTAATTGATCCTTTTTAGTATACAAATATATTGAAAATACCATATTTATAGATCCTACAGAATGCAAACTGCAGGGGATAATCCCTTTTTGTTGTATAAAATTATTCACGAGCACTTCTTAAGATGACTTTACTGAATAGTGATGCCAAAACTTGTTGGAACAGCATTCCGAACACTATAGGCATGGCTACTTTACTTGGAAAATACGTGGTTGCTACAATGACACCAATTGCAATATTTCGCATACCACCTGTAAATACTAAAGTCGTCATTTGATGATAGTTTCTTATGATAAAACGACCAATGAGTAAAGCAAAAACGTACCCTGATACAGAAATGGTAAAAACTAATAGAAGAACGCCTACTAAATGAAGATCCAAATCTTTTAAGAAAGGTGCAATTGCACTACTATTAATCATAATAACGGTCAATAAAGATAGTTTTGAAAATGGCGCTAATTTTTTGCCGATTTTTTTAGGTATTTCACCTTTTGATAATTCATTGACGAATATACCTAAGATTGTTGGTAAGACAATCATTAAAATCAAATCTAACACGAGTGATGAAACATCCAATTGAATCTTTTTACCTGAAACCATATATAGCAATAATGGCATGATCAATGGTGAAAGTAGCGTATCAATTAAAATAATAGATAACCCAAGAGGTAAATTTCCTTTACAAATACTAATCCAAATGACGCTGGTTACACCTGTTGGAACAGCAACGGATAAAACAAATCCAACTGTTAATAAATGATCATCGAAAATAAGAGTAGATAAGACATAAGCCCATAAAGGCATCAAAATATGTAAAAATACAATCGTGAATAAAATAAATAATGGATGTTTTCTAAAGACATTTACATCTTTGAATTTCATTTTTAAACTTCCAGTAAACGTCATAAAAGCAAATAGCCAAGCTACAAGGAATACTAAATGTTGTCCCACATGTTCCAACAAAACCCCCACTACTAAACTAATAGGCGTTAAAATAGCTATGTATTTTTGAAGAAAACCATTTACTTTTTCTAACATAAGAAGACCTTCTTTATTTTTTTATTTAGCATATCACATTAATAGAAGTCAATTATATTTTATAGAATGACTGATTGGAGCAAGTTTTCCAAACAAAGTTGAAATTCATGTTAAAATCGCTATGAGATTGTAAACAAATATACAATATACTTAAACGAATGGGGCAGATTAGTTTGATAAGAATAAGCTGTGGTAATACTGAAGTAAATAATTTCTGTAACCCCAATACTATAAATGAAAATGCCTCCACATTTGTAATAGACATAATTAATGATCTTCTTTTTTGTATTGAATTTTCGTTTAAAATAGTATAAAATTTACAAAATTATATATAAAAAGCTATGAAAAGAAGAGTAAACATACGTACTATCTACAGAGACCTCTGGTAGCTGAAAAAGAGGGATGGGAAATGTGTTGAAACAAGGCTTGGAGCTGTGCATTGGATTGTTTGTTGGAACAATGATGATGCAACGTATTCTCACGTTAAAGAGATAGAGTATCGCAGGTGATTTATTCACAAAGCCGTACTCGATAAGGCTTCTGCAGCAATGTAGAGATGAACTGGGGTGGCACCGCGATATGACTCGCCCCCAAGATAAATATCTTGGGGGTGAGTTTTTTTATTTTGTTTTACAAAAAATAAAATAGGAGTGGTGATTATGTCCAGATGGAAGTATCCTTTAATACTATTAGGGGGAATAGGAATTTCAAATGTGGGTGCATGGGTTTACCTAATCGCACTAAATTTAATGATATTAAATGAAACAGGTTCCCCACTTGCAATTGCACTATTATATATACTAGGTCCAATTGCAACTATATGTTCGAATGCTTGGGCAGGTAGTTTGATTGATCGTGTTAATACACGGCTACTTATGATGGGCTTAGATGTTTTTCGAGCAATATGTATTGCGTTGATACCATTTTTACCTTCACTTATTTATGTTTATATACTAGCGTTTATCATTCATATGGGAAGTGCTATTTTTCAACCTACATCTATGGTTTATATGACTAAACTAATACCTGAAAAAGATCGGCAACGCTTTAATGCACTACGTAGTTTTATCAACTCTTGTGGTTCACTAATAGGCCCTGCCATTGCTGGGATTTTATTTTGGATGGGTACTCCTTATACGGCCATCCATATGAATGCAGTGGCTCTCTTTTTTTCGGCTCTTATTATCATGATGCTACCTAATGTTGATGGAAGACTTATAGAGAATGAGAGGAAAAGATTTAGTTGGAATTTGATAAAAAATGATTTTCGGATTGTTTTTCATTTCAGTAAGGGCGATACCTATGTCACAAAAATCTATTTATTATTTACTGGTACTACTATATTTATGACTGCAATAGATTCACTCGAGGCCGCATTTGCTAAAGGAGTACTTTCAATGTCAGACACCAATTATGGGTTTTTATTAAGTGTCTTTGGCGCTGGAATAATAGTGGGATCAATGATTAATTCAGTATTTTCAAAACAACTTGCAGTTAATCTTTTAATAGGTATTGGTACCATTTTTACCTCAATCGGTTATATCGTTTTTTATAGTTCGAGTGGCTTTTTTAGTGCAGCGCCTAGTGTATTTTTAATGGGGTTTGCTGTAACGTTTGCGAATACAGGGTATTTGACTTTCTACCAAAATCATGTTCCTGTGAGGATGATGGGAAGATTCGGAAGCATCTTTAGTGTCATTGAAGCAGGTTGCATTGTTACTTTAACGGTTTTAATCGGTTTAGCTGCTGAATTAACTTCGATCCGTCCTGTGGGGTTAATAGGTTCATTTGCCTTCTTCTTATTAGGGTTATTGGTATTAAAAGCTGTATCAGGTGCAAAACGGCAGGAATATTTTAAAGTTTAACGAGTAAAGTAGTTAAGATCTTCACAAATAAGACCATAAAGTAACAGGTCAATCAGAAATATCTGGCTAACCTTCTATTACGATTGGGCGCAATTCTAGAGTAGAAATTGCGCTCTTTCTTTATCTAGGATGAGTGCTACTTCAACTATGTACTCTTCAATCCATATTAATTTTTAAATTCGTTGGAACTTGTGAAAAAATAAAATGTGTTACAGTTTGTGCGATTGGATTTACTTCATCGATGAATTTTTCAGCTTTAGCAAATGTTTCAAACTGCATTTTTAGCATATAGCATGCGCTTCCTGCTACTCTATAACAGAATTCAACGTTCGGAAGTTTCTCGATATAATTTTTAAAAGATTTATAATCCCCATTTTTGATTGTCGCTTCAATTATACATTGGATGGGTAAACCTAATTTCTCATAATCAATTTCTAGAGTATATTTCTTTATAATTCCAAATGACTCCATTTGTTTAACACGTTCAGTTACTGATGGGGAAGACAGATTCACCCTTCTTCCAAGCTCGCTCATTGATAAACGGCTGTTATGATGTAGTTCATCTAAAATTTTTTTATCAATCTCATCTATTTTCATTTTTAAAGTTTTTCCTCCGAAAATCATCAAATTTAAAAAGAATTTATTTGATAATTATTATGAATTTAATGTGATTTAGTTATTTTATTTTCTATAATTAATTCATATTCAACTATAACAAGGAGGAATATTTTATGGCAAGAATTATGGAATCTAATTTAGGAAAAACACCTTTTCAACGACTATTAGGGCACAATAAAGATGTAATGGAAGGATGGAATCAGTTAGGAGATGTGCTAGAAAAAGATGGATTATTAACATCTCAATTAAAGGAACAAGTGAGAAGAACATTAGCTCAAAGTAATGGGTGTGAGTATTGTAAAGCAAAAGGAAATCCAGATCCTGATAAGTTTAATGAAAAAACATCGATTGCAGTAGGATTTGCAGAAGTCTTTTTAAAACAAAAGGGTGACATAGATGATTCATTTTTTGATATTTTGAGAGATTGTTTCACCGAAGAGGAAATAAGTGAATTGTGCGCATTTATTTCTTTTACGACTGCTTCACAATATTTTGGTGCGATGATGAAATTGAAACCTGAAAAATAAACAATTTCCTTATTCAGATATTGGGCGTTTTTTTGAATGCTGGACATATTAACTGATCAAATAGCAACTTCTAAATAGGTACTATAGGATTGAGTAGATTAGGTAACGTAATTGTTCGGTCTTTAGGAGATCTATTATTATCTATTTACAGTATTGAAAATTCAATTTATACTTTTTCAATTTTCTCCTTTATTACAGTATTAGATGTTCCCTTATTAATTTTTAGCCACAAAGAATCAAGAGCCTAAAGCACCTAGAACAAATTTAATTAAAATGATAGGAACTGCTACTGGGATTGGTGCTTTTAATGGTGAAATGTCGGATGTATACATTATCCGTTAAATTTGAAACTTCATATAAAGAAACATTCGAAAAAAACTTTACTTAAAACAGTGAAATATGGAATTTCAAAAACAACTAAATAATTGGACGTTTTATACAATAATAAATAGAAAGTTAGAATTTTTGCTTACACACTCAGATTGAATGAAGTGTAATTTGGCATAGTTTTACATTTATATTTAGCTTTAAGAAATATTAAAATATTTAGAGGAAAGAGGCAGTTGATCATATTTTATGGTCAATTGTTTTTTAAGTGTTAAAAGTCCTTTTTGACAAAAGGTTAGTTCAGGGTGTTGTTTTATTTTATTCCACAATCGGGCCATATTGTGGAATAAAACTTAGATTTTTAAACGACTTTATTGTTATATTTTTAAGTACAGTGAAGTATATTATATTGAAAATAAAACAAGCAGTATTGGTTATATAGTTATGACATCAGGAGGGTTCAAATAAAAAAGATAAAAAGAGGGCTATTTGGTTAACAACATTAAATATTATATAAAAGTGATTAAATGTAAGAGCACAAAAGTAAATCACTTATAAAGAATTTGAAAGTGCAAAAGAAAAAGCCGCCAAAAAATTTGGTGGCTTTTTCGTCAAGTAGGTAATATCAATCTTACCTAAAATTTCGCGTCAATCTTTCAGCTCCTCTATAATTACTCCATTTCATTCAGTGAAAGAAGTAGAAGAATTTTCACTATTCTTTTTTAATCTTTCCTTTCCAAAATAAATAATAGTGAAGATTAATACCAAAATAAAAGAGAAAGAACCGAATGTAATAACCACTTTATTAAATCCTAAAACATCGAGTAGTAAACCTATAGTTACCATTGCAACTTGCATTATAGTTCGCTCGATCATACCTTTAAACGCAAAGAAGCGACCGTGATACTCCTTAGGAACAGTTTCTTGGCTGAAAGTATTAGCAATAGGATTAAATATTCCATATGAAAAACCAAATAAGCAAAAAGCTATAATTGAAAATACGGGCATACTTGAGAATGAAAGCAAAAATTGCACTAAAACAATTAAAAAAGTTGAAACTAATAAAAAGGGAACATGCTTTTTATTACGAATTAATTGATTTACAATTGTACTAGATAATATAAGAGATATCCCCTCAACAGCATACAAAATTCCCTTTATGGAAGGATTATTTTGAATAGTGCTAATCTCAACTATAAATAAATTAAAACCGGCAATAAATATCATTGGAATTATAGATAAAAATAAAATCATTTTTATATCGAACTGTTCAGATATGATTGGAAAAATCTCACGAAATTCTATCTTTTTCTTTTCCTTTCTTACTAAACCACTATCATTCTTTATATCTAATAAAAATGTAATAAGAAATACAAAAAGGAAAGCTCCAAATGCTATAGAATACAGGGAAAGTAATGAAGTTAAAGTTAAAATTACCCCACCTAAAGTTGCCCCAAAGATTCTTGACAATGTTACAATGTTTAAATTTAATGAATTAGCCGTAACTAAATGTTTTTCATCTGTAACCTGTGCTATAGTAGCCTGTAATGCAGGTTCAAAAAATGAAGCTGAACAACTTACACCAATACTATATGCAAGCATCCACCATACTGAATCCGTAGCCAAAGCAATAAACATAAAACTTACGGAAATCATTCTCATTATACCTACAAGAAATAAAATCTTTTTCTTAGCCACACCATCAATTATTCTACCAGCATAAGGACCTATTAACACACTAAATAAGCTTCCTACAACTAAAAAGATAGCTTGTAAAAGATGTGAATCCACATTTTTTTGCAGAAATTGAAGGTTACCAATAAGCCCAATCCATAAAGCTAACTGAAATATCAATTGACTAATTAATATTATTACTAAATTCTTGTTTCTAAATAATTCTTTTTTCAAATTTCATTGTTCAACTCCTTTATAAATCTTAATTTACGTCCAAGTTGTAACGATTCTTCAGATCTATAACCAATACCAGATACTCCAAGCACAATTTCTTTATCGGGGTTAATTTTTAATTCTTCTTCAACGTATTGATCATTTAGATGACCCGAAAAGAAAGTACCATAACCTAACCAATTTGCTACTAGAAAACAAGTTTGACTTAAATGTCCCATATCCATCATTAAAACTCTGTAGGTTCTAGGACTTTGATATTTCCACATAGAACGCTCAATGTAAGCTGTATAGAAGAGTAATACCGCAGCACCTTTAACAAATTCTTGCTCTGCAGCCATATCTACTACTTTATGAATCATATTTTCTTTAGATATAATTTCCAGTCCATGATTTTCTACATCATAATGATATATGCCATTTTCTAGTCCCTCAACATTTAATACAACTGGATATACTTCAATCGGATGTCTACACCCCCCAGAAGGACTAGTTTTAAAGATAAGTCTGTCTATACCAATTTCATGTTTACAACTTTGAGCTCCATAATTCAAATAAAGTAATGTAGAAAAATCCTCTAATGAAATAGGAGTTTCACTGAAAGAACGTACAGTTTGGCGATTAAGTAAAACGTCTAAAAACTTACCTTCAGCTTTAAAGGAAGGCAAGGGTAGATTTATTTTTTCAGCACCTTCAATACTTTTATATATGTTAGGCGGAGCTTCTTCTTGTTTTTTAATACTCAAGCGCTGATATTGTTCATCTTTGTTAATGTAATGATCTTTATGTAAAAGGCGGGTATTATAATGGAAATACTTGCAAGATGTTCCCCAAGTTTGCCAATGTTCTAATTTGTTTTCAGACTTATGTTCCAAAGAATCTTTTTTAATCAATATTTTTGCTTCTTTTAATTGAGAAAGAGCTACTTTTAAAAACTCCTCACTAAAATCAACTCTTGTATTTAATAATGTAAAGATTTTATTCTCTTCTTCCCAAGTAGAAAATAATTCAAGAATAGGATAAATGGAAGAATCCAAACTTCTTTGTTCATGTTGTATAAAATTATCACAAACAAAGTGTCCATCTTTCCAGAAAAACACAATATTATCATTAACCTTTAACTGCATTTCAATTCTCCTTATCTTTAAAATCACTATATTAAAAGACTAAAGGCTGACATAATCCTATTATGTCAGCCACTGTTTCTTTTAGTTCATTGGAGATGTTTCTCCGTACTCTTCGTTAACGCGTTTTTCATACTCACTTTCAAATGGTTTGAAAATTGACATATTTAACACCTCCATTATGTAGAATATGTATAATATACCATAATATTACCAGTTTTCAAACATATTTTTCTGAAAACTATAAAATTTCAATCAATAAACAATGCATTCTACGAAAACAACCCATAATATTTTTTATATTATTTGGATGATTGACCTAAGCCAGATACGTAACGGACAACTTAGAAGAATCAACCGAACTACAATATTTATTAAAAAGTGGAAGTGCAAGCATAGATCTTCATTGGGAAAATAAAGGGAGTTTCTTAACAGTTGACGAAGTAGATGCTATCTCAGTGTATTAACACCATAAATAAAATATCTTTCTAATAAAATGTATTTAGGTAATTTTCTCCACTTAAGTGATGGGGAAATTTTTATTAAACGAATCAAAAGGTGTAAATAATTATCTTACTGGGTATTAACCTGTTATTGCTAATAAACATTCCTATCTCTATATAGAAGGAATTTCGTTTTTTCTTATGAATTAAGAACCTGTTAAGTGATAATAAAGTTATTCCATTAAAGGGCCATATAATTGAATAACATTTTCTCGAAAATATGGATATTTATGTTGAAAATTAGTTTAGATTGTGAAGAAATGTACTTAAACTATTGAAGCAGTTTAGTTGAACAAGAAAGCATGGTAAAATTCATGGAAATTATTGAGGTGATTGCATGAAATATACTTGTTCTTGCTGTGGTTATAAAACATTGAATGAGGAACCCCCTGGAACTGATGAAATCTGTAAATTTTGTTTTTGGCATGATGATTATGTCCAATATAAAGACCCTGATTATGAAGGTGGGGCAAATGAAGTTTCATTAAGACAAGCACAAAAAAACTTTATTAAGTTTGGTGCATGTGAAGAAAAATGTATTAAATTAGTAATAAAGCCAAATAAGGAAGATATAAAAGATCCTAACTGGAAACAGTTATAAGAAGTTATTGAATGATTGTTGTTCAACTAAGATTTTCAGCAAACGGGCGCGTTTATTTAGGAACGCGTTCTTTTTCCTTTATAGGGCCATTTAACGGAATAAATCTAACCGTTTCCTTAAGAAACGGTTAGATTTACGAGAGAAAGTTTATTCACTCGTATTTTCTTAAAACTAAAGCTGCATTGTGACCTCCGAAGCCAAACGAATTAGAAAGTCCTGTCTTTATGTTCACTTGACGAGAAACAGATGGTACATAATCTAAATCACATAATGAATCAGGGTTTTCTAAATTAATTGTTGGAGGAATTATTCCTTCTTTTAAACTCATTGCTAAAGCAATTGCTTCAACACCACCAGCAGCACCTAACATATGACCAAGCATTGATTTATTAGCTGTTACTGGAATCTGATAAGCTTGTTTTCCAAATAGCTTCTTAATAGCCATGGTTTCAGATATATCCCCAACTTTTGTACTTGTTGCATGGGCACTAATAACATCAATATCTTCAATAGATAAATTAGCATTTTTTAAAGCGGATCTCATTGCAAGATAGGCCCCTTTACCTTCTGGATGTGTAGCTACTATATGGTAAGCATCTGAGCTTGCACCATAACCAATGACTTCCGCATAAATCTTTGATTTTCTACGTAAAGCATGTGATAAAGATTCTAAGATTAGAATGCCAGCTCCTTCTGACATGACAAATCCATCTCGATTTTCATCAAAAGGGCGACTGGCTTTAGTAGGATCATCATTTCTTGTTGATAATGCTGTAGCATTACTGAAGCTTGCTATTGATAAGTCTGTTATAGCTGCCTCTGTTCCACCTGCAAACATAACGTCAACTTCTCCAGAGCGAATTATTCTAACGGCTTCTCCAATAGCTGTATTTCCAATTGCACATGCAGAAACAGGTGACATAGAAGGTCCCATTGCGTTCCATTTAATACTTATTTGTGCAGCAGCAGCATTAGACATCATAGCTGGTACTAGAGTTGGACTCACTCTTCTTGACCCCTTTTGTCTAAGCGCATCAATATTTTCAATTAAGGTATTAATTCCACCAATACCTGAACCAACGTAAACCCCTAACCTTTCTGTATCAATACATTCAAGGTCTAAATTAGAGTCTGTCCAAGCTTGTTCAGCTGCAGCTAAAGCAAATTGAGAAAAGCGATCTAAACGTCTTGCTTCTTTCTTTCCTAAAATTTTATCTACATCAAAATCTTGAATGATACCTGCGATTTTTGTCTTATGATTAGTAATATCAAATGTATCAATAGTGGATATACCAGACTCTCCGTTAATCAAATTACTCCAAAATGTGTTGATGTTGTTTCCCAAAGGAGAGACTACGCCCATTCCAGTAATCACAACTCTTTCCACTTTTCATCACTCCCAATCAATAATATACTTGTATTTTACAGTCTCTTTATCCTATTACAAGAGATTGCTTATCCTGGTATAAGTAATACTAGGCTAAATTGGTATGAAGGGGAGTTTAAAAATGAACGATAAAACTAGGCTTGAAGCTTTGTCAACATTCTTAAAAGCTAAGCGTGCACAAATTAAGCCAGAGTCTGTTGGATTACCTGCAGGGACCCGGAGAAGGACACCAGGATTACGAAGAGAAGAGATCGCACAATTAGCAGGTGTGAGTACCACTTGGTATACATGGTTAGAACAAGGAAGAGACATAAAAGTTTCTTCACTTGTACTCGATTGTATTTCTACAGCTTTGCAATTGAATAATGATGAAAGAGATTACTTATATGACCTAGCATTAGAAGCAAAGTTAGAAATTGCACATCCAAAAAAGGATCAATCAGAGCTAAGCCCTTCTTTAAAACGAATACTAGCAGAATTAACATATTGTCCGACTATCATTACAGATCGACATTGCCATATAGTGGGCTGGAATCCTGCAGCTGCTCATGTTTTTTTAGATTTTGAACAAATTCCGAATGATCAAAGAAACTTGATTCGTTTAGTGTTCACTAGAAAAGAATTAAAAGCATTGGCTGTTAATTGGGAACAATTTGCGAAGGGTTTTCTTGCCATTTTCCGAACCTATTATGGACATTATCACGGTGATGAATGGTACAATCAATTTATAAAAAAAATGAGTAATTCTCATCCAAAATTCCAAGATTTATGGCAAGAAAGTCATGTGAGTAAAGCGCCTGAATTAATAATTGAATTTAGACATGCTAAAGCAGGTAAAATGTTGTTTAATTTAACTTCTCTCCAAGTTCAAGGTGATATGGACTTACGTTGCAGTATTTATACACCAGTAGAGGAAACCGAAACAGAAAATAAATTAAAGCGATTGATGAAAAGTGTTTCGGTTAAAAATTAATAAAGTAATTTCGTTATTCCATTATAGGGCGCTATTCTAGAGTAGAAATTACGCTCATTCCTTATGTATGGCTCTGTTAAGCTATAATGTTGTTTTTTAGCAAATTGGGAAACTCTAATTGCAGGGTATACGCCTATTCAAATTAAGTTATTTACTTTCAGAATAGAAAGAGCTTTTCGTTAAATAATTTATTTCATTCATCAGGTAGTCTTCTGCAGAAGACTATCTTTTTTATATAAATTTGTTAATTGTTGTTTACTTTTTGGTTATTCAATCGTTGATTATGTAGGAGGGTGATTATGGATGAACAATTAGGATTGTACATAAATAAAAAATTGAAAGCTGTATATTTCCTTTTAATAAAAATGGGTGCTATCAAAGAGGATGCGGAAGACATCATTCAAGAAACTGCTATTCAATTTGTCCAATGCTGAAGTTTATGGTGCGAATATCCATTACGATAAATCTACAACTAGTTTTAGTTTGGATTCCGCTATTAATCAGGACCAATATGTAAAAGATATTAATGGAATTCCTTATACATGGTACAACGAACAAACTTGGTATAAAATTTATGATTCACCTACAACAATTTATGATAATTCTATAACATCATCTTCAAATAAACAGCAATACTATAGAAATGGACAAAGAGTGGTTAATTTCTATGTTCCTGGAGAAAAAAAGGTAAAAGATGATCGGAAATTACTCCAATCTTTAGCATCAAATAATGTGGTAGAAATGGCAATTTCATTTAAGGAGGAAATGAGTGCAAATCAAATGCTGAAGCAATTTCCGACTGCACAATGGGCCTGGGTACAAAACCCTCATGCAGATATTTCGATTATTCCTAGCTATGTGATTGGAGACTATGCATATGGCTTTACAATTACAGCACCTGAAAAAGGTGAAGAAAGTTTATCAAAAGACGTAAAAAACTTCGAGATGCACTTATCAAATTTATCTAGAGCTGATGAGAAAGACACGCATGTAAAGCCACTTCTTAAATCTATACAACATAAAGGTACAGTTCAAGTGAGTGGTGTCATTATAACAGGAACGGTAAAAGAATTATTACCAGTAATTAAAAATGATTCGATAAATTATATTAGTGTAGGAGTTATCATTCCTTATTAAAAGAAATGGACAAGGTTGAAAATAAAACATCTTTTTCTAGATTGCTATTTGGAGATTTAAATAATGGCAGCGATAGAAAACTGATAAAGTTCACTTTCATAGTAACTACTTTCTTCAGGAATGAACCTTAATCTACTACTAAATTAAGAGGTTGTGAAGAAAGGTATTTAAAGTAATGGGTGCTAGAGTTCAATAAGTGCAAGCCATCTTTAGCAGTCATGATCTTCAATAATCAGGCGCTTTCCTATAGTAAGGAAAGTGTCCTTTTTCTTGTATTTGAAGGGTTCCCATGGATTATCGGGCCAGATTGCGGAATACCAACTTTAAGTAAAATTGGATTTTTTGTTATATAATAGATGAGATTGGAAATAATCAGGTCTTCAAAATATATAAAGGAAATTTTATAAAGATTAACATTTCTGTTTAGGAAATCCCTGCTTACTACAGCTACTATCGGTCTCTCTTATTCTATATTGAAGCGAAGAATATTCTTTATGTATTTGGACCGTCTTGCTACTTATTTCTATCACAAGTGTAGTATTAATGTTACATATGAATTTAAAATTTGTGAAAGGAGAAATTCCACCGGCATTTCGGGATAACAAAGGTGATGAAAAAGTGATATTGAATGAGAGTTGACATAAGCTGCACGCGGAATAAGTTTAAGTTGCAAAATAATGAAAGTGTAATAGAATCTCTGGTCAATAACCAATTGGAGACCATCAAATCATAATGATTGAACCCGCTCATTCTATTTTCAGGACACCTATTATAAATCGAAAGAGGTTAAAATCTTGAGGAAAATAAATAATTTTTACAGTATGAATCATTTTAAAATTGCCTTCCTTGTGCTAGTGGTTGCTATTGTACCTCTTGCTGGCTGGTCGATGCCTACCCATAACTTTTCGGATAAGCCCGCAAAGACAGTCAAGAAATCATCAGGCCATATACATCGTGAGTTTGAGAATCTCGAAAGCAAATTTGACGCCCATCTCGGAGTCTATGCTATCGATACAGGTACAAATCGGAAAATCTCCTATAGATCCAATGAACGGTTCGCTTACGCATCTACTTACAAAGCACTTGCCGCAGGTGCATTGCTTCAGCAATACTCAATTGATAAACTCGACGAGTTAGTCACATACACTAGCAAGGACATCGTTTCGTATTCACCTGTAACACAGCTTCACGTAGATACCGGAATGACTCTTCGAGAAGTTATTGAGGCTGCGGTTCGATATAGCGACAACACCGCAGGGAACCTTTTATTAGAGAAACTGGGAGGTCCTAAGGGATTTGAAACTGCACTAAGGCAGATTGGAGATAACGTTACGCAAGTTGATCGCTACGAGACGGATTTGAACTCTGCTATTCCTGGAGATAAACGAGACACAAGCACACCAAAAGCACTTGCTACCAGCCTCCAGGCTTTCGCAGTCAGCGACTTGCTCCATACTGAAAAACGTACGATCCTGACGAATTGGATGCGGGGAAATACCACTGGAGATGCATTAATCAGGGCTGGTGCACCAACAGGTTGGGAAGTCGATGATAAGAGTGGGGCAGGAAGCTATGGAACACGGAATGACATTGCGATTGTTTGGCCACCGAATAGAGCTCCCATTGTCATCGCAGTTCTATCCAACCGTGATACACAAAATGCCACCTATGACAATAGGCTAATTGCAGAAACTGCAAATGTCGCACTTAACGCTCTAAAGTGAACAGATAAGTAAATTTACTCAACACAATACTCAATTGCATCAGAGAACAGGCTTAACATTCAGTCAGCATATACTATCTTTAGAAAGATTAGTATATGCTGACCGATATTTTTTTCTATACATGAAGTGTATTTCCGACTAAGAACAATTGATAAAGATCGTTTAATTGGATTTGTTGCTATTCATAGTATTGAATGGAACAATCGTACGGGGCTCTTGTCCATAGGAATTGGGGAATCTTCTAATCGAAATAAAGGTTACGGATCAGATGCTTTGAAGCTGATACTTCGTTATGCTTTCCATGAATTAAATTTGGATCGAGTTGGTTTGGAAGTTATTGAGTATAACAAAGGTGGAATAAGAGCGTACGAAAAGGTTGGTTTTCAAAAGGAAGGTAGAAAAAGGTCGGTAGTATATCGGGACGGAAAAAGATACGATGTTATTGTTATGGGAGTCTTGCACAATGATTGGAAGGCTATCCAGGGATAGGATAATATAGGAAAGTGATATTGTGAAAAATTGCACTTAAACTATCCGTCTTATTTACTTCAATAACGATATTCAACAACCGGGCGCTTTTCTGTAACAAGGAACAGCGCTTATTTTCATGAAAGGGCCATATTGTGGAGGAACGCTTTCAGGTACTCATGTAGATATTAAGGATAACATTTAAATAGAGGATAGAAGGTTAATTACGAAATATACAATTGTGACTCAAATCGACAATATGATAACTTTCGCTCTTTTTTCTGTAAATTAATAATGGTACAAACAACCTATGTTAATATAAAGTGAAAAAGGGGATATTTTACATTATGACTAAAAGTAAAAAAGAAATTCTATTAGAGAATAGCGACAAGAATTTTAGAGCATTACTTGAAATAATCGAGTCTATACCTAGCAGAAAAAGGGGTATATCCATTGAAACTCAAGAAAGGGATAAGAATTTTCGGGATGTATTAATGCATCTTTATGAATGGCATGCAATGCTTGAGAGATGGTATAGAGAAGGTATGGAGGGGGATATTCCTTTTATGCCTGCCCCCGGTTATAAATGGAATACTATAAGATTACTTAATATGCGAATTTGGGAAATCTATCAAGATATAACATTGAATCAAGCTTTAAAAAAATTGAAGTTAAGCCATGTAAGAGTCATGGAATTAGTTAAATCACATACCAATGAAGAATTAATGACGAAAAAATACTATAAGTGGACAAAAACAAGTAACTTATTCAGCTATTTTGCAGCAAACACTTCCCATCATTACATTTGGGCTATAAAAAAATGTGAAACTATTGCAAAGTCTATATAAAATAATCTTCAATAAACACGGGCGCTATCCTTGAATAAGGATCAGCGCTCATTTTTCATCTAAGGGCCTCTTAATGGAGGAAGAATCTCAAGGAAAATTGATTATTATGATACGTTTGGTGTGTTTGTGATAGATTGTACTTCTATAGGGGCAGTTTAGTTGAAGAAGAATAGAGAAAGGATCTTTTCGTAAAGATTGTTGCTTTATCAATAAAATAGATATTTTTTACATTTTTGTGGTATTTTATTTACAGTAGCTGATTTGGTTAATGAGAAGATTTGTTTAAAAAGAAAGGATATTAGGTTAAGCAAGGGGTGGATAGAAATTAGTAAAGACAATGATGCTGTTTTATATCGAGAAGTTCAACGACCAAGACAATTATTATATATCATAGTAATAATTATAGTTTCAGGAATTTTTTGGTGGGGATTTATCCAACAGGTTATATACGGAATTCAATTCGGAGACAAACCGATGTCTGATATTGGGTTGGTAATAGCTTGGGTTTTGTTTGGTTTGATCATACCTTTATTAGCGTTCCAAGTTAAGATGATAACTGAAGTACGTGGAGATGGGGTGTATATAAAATTTGTTCCCTTCCATTTTGAATACCGAGGCTTTGGTTATCAAAGTATTCGGGATTATAAAAGTGTTTCTTTTAGTTCGCTAAAGCGGTTTGGAGGTTGGGGGATTCGGTTTAATCTAAATGGAGAACGACTATATAATATTGCAGGAAGTGAGGGTGTCAAATTAAGGTTAGCTTCAGGAGACATTGTTATAATAGGCTCAAAAAATCCTGATGAGCTCAAAAAGGCAATAGATTTATCTTTAATTGATCATACTAAATAATCTTCATGATATATATCAATTATTAATTTTTCTTCAAACAAACAGTGACTTTTAATGTTCGAATACAGCTGTTTCTCAATGGACTGGCTGTTATTTTGTTTCAATAGTATAATATTTAGCACCAGAAACTGCTAAAGAAGTTTTTATTGTACAGGTTCTGCATTATCTGTATAACCTGTTTTAGTTTTGCTAACAGTAGCTACAATTTCATCGTTCATTGTAACTTCACAAGTGTTTGTATCATAATAAGCCGTTAATTCGTCCCCGTTGTAATTCATTTCAATGGTTTTAACTCCAGTTAGATTATTTTCTGATACAGAATAATTAAATTCTGGTTCTTTAGCATAAGCAGAAATGCTTGGTAATAATGCAGATGAAAGCAAAGATAATGATAATGCTGCAAGAATTAAACTTTTTTCATAAAATCATCCCTCTTTAGTTTTTTTGTTATCGCCTGAATTGCTAATAAATAAAAAAATTATCCCTAATATCAATAATATAGAACCTATAATATGCATTAACTTGTTTCCTAAATCGCCTAAATTATGGCTAGTGAAATTAAGAATAATCCCACCTATAATTACCGTTATTGCTATAAGAACTTTTTTTGTTGTAGTCACAAAGATGCCTCCTTTTTATTAGGTAATTAATAATAATTATAGTTGATATTATATTATTTTAGTTAATAAGCAAATGGTATTATTATTATTTCTACTATAGTAGGTTAAAAAATAGCGAAAGTTTTAACAGTGGTAGTCAAAACAATAGGGTATAAAATATAAAAAAAGGGAGAATTTATTAATATGAAGGAGGGGAAATCATGAACCATAATTTAACTGAACTAAAAGTAGAATACTTACGAAGCCTAATTGGTGATATGGAAACGTAACAAAAAAATTGGAATCATATGCAGTGAATTGTAAGGATCCTGAGTTGAAAGCCATTTTTGAACGAGATGCCCAAGCAGCAAAGTAAGCTCAACAAGATTTAATGATATATCTAAATTAAGGAGGATCAGCATGGTTCAAGATAAAGAAATGGTCACTGATAATGGAACTAACCCATTTGTCATTAATATTAACGAAGCATCAAAGCAAAACGATATGTATCGTACCACTTTATGGACAGGAAAGTATTTCCAGCTAACATTAATGAGTATTAATCCCGGAGAAGATATTGGACTAGAAATACATCCTGATGTCGATCAATTCTTACGTATAGAGCAGGGGCAAGGGGTAGCTCAAATGGGCAATAGTAAAGATAATTTAACCTTTAAAAGAAATGTCCAGGATGATTTTGCCATCTTTATCCCTGCTGGAACATGGCATAACGTAACAAATACAGGAAGTACTCCACTAAAACTCTATTCAATCTACGCTCCGCCTAACCATCCGTTTGGAACTATTCACCCTACTAAAGCTGCAGCAATGGCTGGAGAAAAAGGAGAAAATAACAGTAATTAAAATATCCTTATTTTTGGCAAGACTCCAGATGAATGGGTGCGGTACTAATGGGTAAATGAAGGATTAGAGGATGTTCAAAGAGGAATAAATGCTACTCACATTCTTCAAGAGTTTATTCTTATGGGGGCTAGTAGAAAAAGGATATTCTCCAGAAAAAGCATATGAGACAGAGGAAGAATGGGAAAGGAAATCTACACTTCTACAACAAAGTAAAAATATGTAGAAAAAATGTAAGGATAATGGGTACAGATAAAAGACTTTTGGAATTTTAAGGTTTTGCCATTTTGGTGAAACCTTTTTAAATTAAAGAGGTTGTAAAGAATTGTAATTAAACAAACGAAGGCTAATGGTGAGTCTTCTGTTAAATAGCGCGATTGTTGAGGTAAAAATCATCGATCTATTTTATAAAACTAAAACTTAAATTTACCGAAAAAGAATCCATTTTGATTGATTTTTCAAAAATGGATTCTTTTTATTTTCCGTAAAACAGTGGTATTTATGAATGATTTTGATCTTAGACTAAAACCACCGCACCCTAAGGTAACATATGAATAAATTGTCTAAAAGAGTTCCTTATATATAAAATGTAATTGAGTTATACCGCAAACAAGCCATTAAATCGAATAAGACTTCCAAACAAAACTGGAAATTTATTTGAAATTAGAGTCGGATTGTGAAAAAATATACTTAAACTAAAAAAGTAGAATAGTTAAACAAGATCTTGGTCAATAAAAAAAATCAAGGATGATCCATCTGCAGATTTCCAAGAGATTGTTGTCTATCAACTCACAGATAAGAGAAAAGCAGAATACGAGCTATATAAGGTTCAAATGAAAAAATTAGAACGCAATCGAGCATTATTAGATAAAGCTTAAAGAGATAACTATGGACCAGTTATTAGCTAAACTAGTAAATTGCTCTTAAAAATATTGTAGTTATAAATAAGGAGATTAATAACATGAAGAAAATACTTTCATTATCAGCCGTAGTTTTACTATCGGTTGGATTGGCTGCTTGTGGACAAGAAAAACCGGAGGATGCGGTAAATGGATTCTTAACATCATTTCAAAAAGGGGATCTTGAGAAAGCTGGAACCTATATTGCTGGCGGAATGGATAAAGTAAACTTAAGTAATGATGATAATGGATTCTCTGAAAAAATCTATAAACCAATTGGTGAAAGCTATGAATTTGAAAAACCTAAAGAGAAGTCTATTAAAGGAGACAACGCAAAAGTCGATGTAAAAATTACTTCTGTTGACGTTGGCACTGCATTTACAAATAGTATTACGAAAGTTATGCCTATGGCGTTTGCCACAGCTTTTGAAGAAAGTGATAAATCACAAAAGGCCATCCAAAACATGATGGAGAAAGAAGTTGTAAAAAATATATCATCTAAAAAAGCAGATATGTCTACACGTACAGTGACATTAAATTTAAAAAAGAACAAAGATGGTAAATATAAGATTGTTGCGGATGATAATTTGGAAGAAGCTATTTTCGCAAATTTGAAAAACGTACAAGATGCATTTGGTGATAATACAAACTCAGATAATGCTGCAGATCAACCAAAAAAAGACGTGCAAGTTCTATCTACGATTGCTAAAAACAAATCATTTGATGTCAATCCTATTAAATTAAATATAGAAGAAGTATCATTTAAGAAAGCTTCAAATGTTCCACAGGATGAACAAGATAGCATTAGTAGCACATCAGGAAAAGACGTGGGTAGTGAATTCAACTACATATATATTAAATATAATGCTGAAAATACATCAGATAAAGATTTTATCTTTAGCGGTATTAACAAGGTAGTTTTGTTCACAGATGGAAAGCAAGAAACAATAGATAATTCTATGGGTGGAGATTTCATCGATTATGATGAAGATAATGATGGCGAATACTACGGTAAGGTGAAGAAACAAGGTGAGGTTGGACTTGTTATTAAGACAGACCCTAGTAAAGTGGATAAGGTGAGATTAGTTATCGGCCATTCTATGGATTCTGAAACCTATGATTTAGGCAGGGATGATCAAAAAGTAGAATATACTATAAAAAAATAATTTTAAAACAAAAGACCAAGACGTAAAGTAGTAATTATAGAAAGATTAGGTATAGAAATTTTTTCTTTTTCTTATAAAAATAAAACTTGAATTTACTGAAAAAGAATCCATTTTGATCAACCTTTTCAAAAATGGATTCTTTTTATTTTCCGTAAAACAGTGGTATTTATGAAATGATTTTGATTGAAGACTAAAACTACCGAGTCCTGCGGTAACATCTACATAACCCACATCATGTGGGCCCGGGGGTGATGCCATGACAGTATTTGAAGCATTCATGTTAGTAATCGAGTATTCAATGTTAGTCATCGCATTTATGTCATTTATTAATAATAACTCATCTTTGAATATTGTAAACCAATTTGGAGCCAATTCCTTTAAAGGGATCAACTATCGAGTTTGACCGTTTGATGCAACAATATGAGGATGGATAAAAAAGGAAGAAAAAACATCAGTAGACTAAATAGCTACTGATGTTTTGGTTTGCAAGAAATCGAAAGTATAGGTGGCTTACACCATTTATTCTAAGTAGTCGCTATCAAGAATTCCTCACCTTTTGGCAACGACAGTCCGTCTGTTCGGCCAGTAAAATAGCGTTGGTTAAGATCAGCTGATGATACATGTCGAGCTTCTCTGAAACCTGCTTCTTTTGCTAGGTCAATCATTTCTTCTGGTGTGAAGAAGCTGATGAATGGTGTGCCACTTGATTGGGCACCTTTTTTGGCTTCTTCAGCCTCTTTTTTGATTTTGGTTTCAGTTTGTTCAAATGGTAGTAAGAACGTCATGGCCAATATGGAGCCTGGAGCGAGCTGTGCTACTTGCCGTAGAGTTGCCAAAATTGCCTCTTTTGTGAGATATTGAGAGACGCCGGTGGATGCCACTACTGCTGGTTGTTTTGCATCGAATCCTGAAGCCTTTAGTTTTTCCCACCAGGATGTGCCAGCTTCGAAGTCAACTGGCACAAGTTGTAGCCATTTAGGGATACCGTAACCGAGTGCCATCAAACGTTTTCTCTTCCACTCTTGTGTTTCAGGTTGATCGACCTCGAAAACCTTTAGTCGAGATGCAATCTCCGTTCTCCGTTCTGCAAAGGTGTCCAGACCGGCACCGAGTATCACATATTGGTTGACGGCTTTGTCAAGTTGTTCAGTGACTAAATCCTCTACAAAACGAGCACGTGCAACGATAGATGCTCGGAAGCCGCTAGTAAAACTTGGATCCATATCAGGTTGCGTTTGCCATTCGTCTTCTGGATCAACAAGCTTTAAACCAACCTCGTCTTCAAGTACATGAGGCAGTGCATCTATCTGAACATGCAAAGCCCTCCATAAGGCAACTCTCACGGCAGTATGATCTGGTATATTCTTTGGTTTATCCTGCATTTAATTCTTACTCCTTTCGATTAATACAATTCAAGTCGGATACATTACAGAACAATCTGCTTATTCCAATAAGGGGATGTAGGTAGGAATGTTAATGGCAATCGCTTACTAATCTAATCATTGTAATCCTGTCAGTTGTTCATCAAGCTAATTGTAGTTCAATGGATATTAATTGCAAGGATTCAGGTAATAGAAATGATAGTAGTTCTTCCGGAATATGAAGGATTTATCGTTTCTTGATAACGAGTGTTTATTATACGAGTATGAAAAAAGAAAAGAAAGCATATGAAGAAGTTCGTGCTTAAATCAGGCCCTCTATGGCATCGAACGAGTGAGAGACTCAATTATTAGTGCAAAAAAACCTGATAATACGGTTAGTAAAGTTGTAGCGAATACAATTCGATTGCTCACTATAATACCATTTTCAGTGGTGACTAATTTTCGAAATATAAGATTAAAGATTACCCCTAAAAGAATGGAACCAATCCAAATAACTAGTCCCACTTTTGTAACTAATTTTTCCCAATCAAAAATCCAAAAGTAAAGAATTAACATATGTACAATGACCAAAGGTATTGAAGTGATAACTAACAGTCTTTTTACCATAAGAGCTTCCTCCAAATACAATTATACTAGTGGGATTTGCGCAAACCTTTTTATTTCAATTAAGCAATCTTTTAGAATGAGAGTTTACAAAAGAAGTGCAGAATAACTTTATGATACTATGTACTGACACGTTTATTTTAAGCTATTTCTCTTAGAAAAGAGCGCCCATTTTATACTAAATTTTTTTGGCTCTATGCGAATTAGTTGACATAATATAACCAAATTTAATATACTAAGAGTGTAAAAATTTTTACTCCACATTTAAGAACCTCAGGTTTTCAATACGTCGACAACAAGATAATTCGGGCTTTTAAAAGATTAAATTGTTGTTTTTTCCGCTATTTTATTATCCAACAATGTTTTTCAAATCTTTTGCAGTCCTCGAAAATAGCAAACCCAAAAGGAGCTGTTCTAGAGTATGCAACAAAATAATTTAGAAATTGAACCGCAAGATATTAATATTGTTAGTTCTAAGAAAGCGCGTAAGGCTGTCATCGCTACAGGAATCGGTAATGCGATGGAATGGTTTGACTTTGGTCTTTATGCATATTTAGCTGTTATTTTAAGTAAGTTGTTCTTCGCTGGCGTTGATAACAGCGGACTTCAACTAGTCTTTACATTCGGTACATTTGCTGCCGCCTTCTTAGTAAGACCACTTGGCGGTATATTCTTTGCTAAAATCGGTGATAAACATGGTCGTAAAATTGTCTTAAGTACAACGATCATTTTGATGGCTGTTTCCACTTTATTAATCGGTTTCCTTCCAACGTACCAACAAATTGGCGTTTGGGCACCAATTCTATTATTGGGTGCTCGTTTGATACAAGGTTTCTCAACCGGTGGTGAATATTCAGGTGCGATGGTTTATATCGCTGAATCTTCTCCCGACAAGAAACGTGGTACTCTAGGGAGTGGTCTAGAAATTGGTACATTAATCGGTTTCATAGCCGCTTCTGGTTTAGTAACAATTTTAACTTTTACATTATCTGATGCACAAATGCATGCTTGGGGCTGGCGTATACCATTCCTAATTGCTGCACCGATTGGTCTTGTCGGCTTATATTTACGTCGTCATTTAGATGAATCGCCCGTTTTTGAAGAAATGGAACAGGCACAACAAGAAAGCGAAGAAGAACCACTTACATTTAAAGAAATCCTAAAACATTATAAAAAAGATTTACTTTTAAGTGTTGTAATCGTTGCGTTCTTTAATATTACAAACTATATGGTATTGTCGTATATGCCATCTTACTTAACGGAAGTATTACATGTAGATAATACAACAAGTTTAATTATTCTACTGATTGTGATGGCACTAATGATTCCATTAGCGTTATTTGCTGGTCGCCTTTCTGACAAGCATGGTAACAAGCGGATTGTTCAAATCGGCTTAATTGGCTTAGCATTCTTATCAATTCCAGCCTTTATGTTAATGGGGAATGGACACATTGGTTTTATCTTCGCTGGTGTCTTCTTGCTTGGTTTCTTATTAAGTTTTTATGAAGGGACACTACCTTCTCTATTACCAAGTTTGTTCTTCTCAGACGTTCGTTATCGCGCTTTGGCTTTAACATTTAACGTTTCTGTTTCGATTTTCGGTGGTACAACACCGCTTGTCGCATCATATTTAGTACACGTCACAGGCGATCCACTAGCACCAGCTTATTATTTAGCAGCTATAAGTGTGATTGGCTTAATCGTCTTCAGTCTATTATTCGTCCAAACTTCAGGTCGTGCCTTAAAAGGTTCTTACCCTACAGTTGAAACAAAAAAAGAAGTTCGTGAAGTCATGAAACAGGATCCAGAAGAAGCTCTTTGGTGGTATGAAGAATTACCAATGTTAAAAGAATCATCTCAAACGAAAGAAACTATGTGATTTTAATAAATAGATAGCTAAAAAAGATTGTCATTTGTGTGTAAATCTTTAACATTCTCAGACTTTCATAGTATATGTAAATAAAAAGAGCGCTCTTTTCGCTGTAAATTGGTTTAAATCCAATTTCTATTAAAAGCAAAAGGAGCGCTTAAATTATATTCCCAAAAGTGTATATCCGCATCTGTTTATATCACCAATTTTATAGATAGCTATTTTTCCATAAACTTGTATTAAATAATTTGAAATTATTTGCTATAATTGGAATATTAAATGGTGTGGCATATTCACAGTGTAAATTGCATTTGTTTGACATCATGATTTTTGTTACTAAAGGTTGTGCAATATATGATAAAAAGTAAAAAAATGTTCTATACAGCGCTTATTCTTTTTGTTGTTTCATTAACATTGAATTTGTCTTTTCCAAACGAAAATCCTTTAGGTGAGACAATTGCATCAAATTTGAATTTACCTGTTCGCTCTACCAATGGCCTCTTATATGTGGGAATAATTTCATTCTCCTTATTATTTGCAAGCTTATTTTTACTTAACAACTCGATCAATAAATATCATGTGCGTGCTATCTTGTTTGCTATTTTGGTCGCCATTTTTGCACCATCAATAATAGTCAGTTCATATCAAAAAACATTTGCAACAGGTATTTACGCAGTATCCTATGAAAGTGAATCCAGTAGTTGTAATTTCAAAATGATTAATAAAAAAACTTTACATGGTGTATGTAGGCTTCCGTTTAAAAATTATAGTAGTAGTGAAGTAAAATTCAGTGTTGAGTTTTATGATAAATATGATGGGGAAGTACCAATGGTAACACTTATGAACAACAATGGTCCTTATGTAGTAGAGCTAAAAGGGAATCAGAGAAAAACGGAGAAGATTGAGACGAATATAGATGTATCAAAGATGAAAAATCACATAGAAGGTGGTAATGCGATGGGCGTAAATATTATTTTGAAATCAGGAAGGAAAATGCGGAAATTATAAATTTGTGATGTTAGATAGATGAATCCATAAATGATGAAATTGATTAATTGTAAAAGGGGGTGGGACAGAACAAAATTAGTCCCTCCCAAAGTCAAATAATTGAACTTCATAAAATCAATTTCATAAAGCATCTTTTTTTGAGAAAATACGATTATTTGATGATGGACATCATTTAGAATGGTGTGAAGTGGAGGGACGGCGACTCCTCGATAATGTATTCACATTTTCTTCGTATAGGGCTAACTCGAGGAAGTAAGTTCAGTGTCCTGCGACAACGGCTTCGTGACCAACATCTTGTTGGCCCGATGAGATTGAAGTCGAGCCTTCGGATAGTGCCGTTTGGAACGGGCACAAAACAGAAAGTTACGAAAAAATATATCTTAAATGTTCGTGCATTTTGTACAAATTCTTCATGATGAAATAGATTCAATCGAATAATAAAAAAGAAAGTCCGAACAAATGTGAAATTTTAAATAGAATTTCACATTTGTTCGGATTTTTCATTAGTTAAAATACTATTGTCTCGATTCAAATTGTTCTTTTATATAACGGACAAAAGTTGGATTCGTCAATTCGCTTTTTCGTGTACAAATAAATAAACTTTGTTTAATCTCTACATTTTTAATAAAGATACGTGCCAATTTATTCGTCTCTATGCTGTCAGTTACGCTGAGAAAAGGGGCGAGAACGATACCATAGCCTGCTTCTACAACTTTTAAAGATTCAAATAGACCTTGCATCTGTAAGCCAATCTTAGGCAATGGACAATTTTGTGCATAAAAAACAGCTTCTACTAAATCGCGTGTCGAACTTCCTTTTTCACGATAAATTAATTCTTCCTGTGATAATTCACTTAACGATACAATTTGATTCGCTAATGGATGTGATGGATGGGCAACAAATGCAAATTCAACCTCCATTAACTTTTCAAAAGTTAGATCTTCGTGTCCAATATTACTTTGTACAACAAATCCGAAGTCAGCTTCGTAGTTGCGAATTTTTTCTTCAACTGATTTTACATTTCCTAGTGATACGACGAATTCTACATCTGGATACATTAATTTAAAATTTGCGATGTATTCAGGCAAGACATAATTGATCGGAATGTAAGAGGTCGCAATCTGAATTTTTTCGTCTTTGGCAACAAATAATGTAAGCTTATCCTCAATTTGCGCTTCTAAGTGAAACAAGCGTAGTCCTTGTTCATAGACAAATTGCCCATCTTCCGTTAATTGAATTCCTCGTCCTTTACTTTTCGTTAGCTGCAAACCCAACTCTTTTTCTAAATTACGAATTTGGATCGTTACAGCTGGTTGGCTTAACCGTAATTCATTTGCCGCAGCTGTGATACTCCCTAAATCTGCGACTTTCGTGAAAATTCGTAGTGCATGTAAATTCATTATTATCACCATATTATAAAATTTATTTATGAATCTGAAAAAAATATATATTTGTTTTATGTAAATTATAGCAGTAGTTTAGAAAGAGAGGTGAATGTAATGGCTATTTTCATAAATGAATGGTTTTCAGCAGATGGGTTGATGTTATTTTCAATCGGAGTAATAGCCGCGATGATTGGTGTCATGTTTGGGGCAGCAGGTTTTGTATTACTCCCAGCAATGTTATTAGTTGGCGTACCTATTCATGCTACGGTGGCTGTGAATAAGTTCGCAACAGGTGTTTCTTCGTTTACAAATGTCCTCACATTAATATTTAAAATAGATATATCCCTTAAAGAGATGGTGCCATATATGATTATGGCATGTTTCGGGGGATTGACAGGAGCATTTTTAGCAACACGACTGTCCGAACAAATAATGAACATTGTGGCTTGTTTTATTCTTATTTTTTCCTTTTTTATTGTACTCAAAAGTAATAAAGAGATTGGGATGGATGTTGAAGGTTGTCATGAACAAAAGCCATCGTTCATCACACCGTTTTTCATTAGTATGTATGATGGTGGTTTTGGACCGGGCTCTGCATTGATGAATATTACGTATTTTTTGAAGAAGCAAGGTAACTATAAAAAAGCTGTTGAATTAACACGTTTCGTGATGTTTTCCAGTTGCATGAGTGCTTTTATATTTTATTATCTTTTTGGCATTGTCGATTGGAGGATTGCTATTCCGGTTACGGTTGGTTCGATTGTGGGATCTCACTTAGGAATGAAAATGGTGCAATATATTCAAGTGAAATGGCTCCAAATCACATTGCCAGCAATCTTTCTGTTATTAATTGCACAAGTTGTACGTGATTTATTGTTCTGAATAGTAAAGTAAGTTTAGGTAAGAGTGGAGTTACGCGGGCTAGCTGGTTGTACTGAAAGTGGTTGGTTTACTCCGAAAAAGGAGCGCAGACTAAAATCACCACGTCCTACGGGTAACTTCTGCATGACCCACATCGTGTTGTGCCATGCCAAGCCAATATAGAAAGCACTAAATTGTAGTAGCTTTTACAAGTTAGTCATCTTAATTCTAAAGAAAATTCAAATACGACTTAATCGAAATTATGTGTCAATTTCACATATTCTCAGTTAAGTCGTATTTTAATTTAACCATTACTAATTTAGAATTGATGGAGAGTCTTATATATTTTTTTAAATGAATTGCATTTTACTCTTGAAAAGAAAAGAATAGAGGTTTAATATAAGTATATTCTTATATATGAATTTACAGAGGTGAAAAATGGATATTCAATTTTTAGAAAAGCAGTTAAAAGCAGTTGCAGACGCAAATCGTTTAACACTTTTAAGTTGTTTAAAATCTGGTGAGGTTTGTGTTTGTGATTTGGTTGATGTTCTTGGATTATCGCAGCCAGCAGTAAGCCAACAATTAAAAAAATTAGAGGAGGCAGGGATTATTACAGCTCGAAAAGTCGGTACGTGGAAGCACTATCGTTTAGTAGATGAACAAACGCCTATTATTCAAAAAGTCCTTGAAGAATTAGAAGATAAAACAACTTGTCATTGTGGAACATGTGGTGTTGAATCATGAAAAACAACTCAATCACCCAACAACTTTCTTTTTTAGATCGATATTTAACGCTATGGATTTTCTTAGCGATGGCACTTGGCATTACCATTAGTTTGATATTCCCTCATTTTAAAGAAGTATTAGATGCGGCAAGTGTTGGCACAACTAGTATTCCTATTGCAATCGGATTAATCATTATGCTGTATCCACCACTTGCTAAAGTGAAATATGAAGAAATGTGGCGTGTCTTCAAAGATGTAAAAGTTTTAGCACTTTCTTTATTTCAAAACTGGATTCTAGGACCGTTTTTAATGTTCTTCTTAGCCATCATTTTCTTACATAATTATCCTGAATATATGGCAGGATTAATCATGATTGGCTTGGCACGTTGTATTGCGATGGTAATCGTATGGAATGACTTGGCGAAGGGTGATCCTGAATATGTAGCTGGACTTGTTGCATTTAACTCTATTTTTCAAATCATTATGTATCCCGTCTTTTCTTGGCTTTTCTTAAATGTGATGCCAGGTTGGTTCGGACTCGATACATTTAATGTGTCGATTTCCATTTGGGAAATTACTAAAAGTGTACTGATTTATCTAGGAATTCCATTTGTCGCAGGGATACTTACACGGTTAATCGGGATCAAAATAATGGGGAAGGAAGCTTATGCAGAAAAATTTTTACCAAAGATTTCTCCACTAACCCTTGTTGCCTTATTGTTTACAATTGTGATGATGTTCGCTCTAAAAGGTGACAAGATTGTAGAGTTACCGTTAGATGTACTGCGTATTGCCGTGCCGTTATTGATTTACTTCCTTATTATGTTTGTTGTGTCGTTCTTTGCATCAAGAAAAGCTGGAGCAGGTTATCCCGTAACAGCAGCTCTTTCCTTCACAGCAGCAAGTAATAATTTTGAATTAGCGATTGCCGTTGCGATTGCCGTATTTGGCTTACACTCTGGAGCAGCCTTTGCAGCTGTCATAGGTCCACTTGTAGAAGTACCCGTACTCATCGGACTTGTAAGTGTAGCTCTTCGATGGCAGAAAAAATATTTTAAGACGATTAAATTATAAGGAGATTTATTCAATGTCAAAAGTACTTTATTTCCTTTGTACAGGGAATTCCTGTCGTAGTCAAATGGCCGAAGGATGGGGAAGGAAATTACTTCCGAATGATTGGATTGTCAAAAGCGCAGGAATTGAAGCGCATGGTGTAAATCCTAATGCTATTAAAGCAATGAAAGAAGTAGGAATCGATATTTCGAATCATACTTCTGATGTTATTGATAGTGAAACTTTAAACAACGCCACTTTAGTCGTTACGCTTTGTGGAGACGCTGCAGATAAATGTCCGATGACTCCGCCACAAGTTAAACGTGAACATTGGGGATTTGAAGATCCAGCAAAAGCACAAGGTACAGAAGAAGAAAAATGGCAAGTATTTAGGAAAATTCGAGATGCAATTGGTGCTCGAATTGAACAGTTTGTAAAGGAGTTAGACTAATGGATATTTCAGTTGAAGGTAAACAATATTTAAAACAAGTAATAGAAAACTCAGAGGTGAAAACACTTCGGTTTTTTGGAATTCCTGGCTGTTGCAATGTGAACTTGGGCGTTGCATTAGATCATGCACAATCAAATGATGAAATCGTAAAAATTGATGAACTAACAGTAGCTATCGATCCCAGTGTTAAATCTTTAGTAGAAGACGTAACCATTCATGCAGAAGAAGAAAATGGAGAAATGGGATTATTATTAGTGGGCTATACACCAACAAGTTGTAAATAACTAAGTTTTTTTAGGAACATTTAGAAAAAATAAATAGGTAGCCTCGTGCTACTTATTTATTTAAACAATATATAAGTAAATTCTTATTTACGGAGGGAAATTAATGAAAACCACATTTAAAATTTTAAACCAACCTAGTTGTTGTGACCCTGCAACGGGCTGCTGTACATCTGAATCTCAGTTACCAATTGCGATAATCGGTGGGGGGCCAATTGGATTAGCCGCAGGTGCCCAACTCATTTCGAGACACCAATCATTTATTCTTTTTGAACAAGGAAGTGAAATAGGCTCAAATATACGTACATGGGGACATGTCACATTATTTTCTCCATGGCAATATAACATGGATTCAACGGCTAAAGAGTTATTAAAACAAACAAATTGGCAAGAGCCAAAGGATGAGGAGATTCCTACAGGAAATGAATTAATCGACAATTATCTAAAACCTTTAGCAGAGCTTGAAGATATGAAGTCTTCGATTTATACAAATCATAAAGTAATTGCGATCACTCGTAAAAATAATGATAAGATGAAATCTAAAAATCGTCATCAACAATCATTCGTCCTTTATGTAGAGTCAGATGGAGATGTGAAACAATTTGAAGCAAGTGCGGTTATTGATGCAACGGGTACTTGGGGTAATCCAAACCCTGCTCAAGGGAATGGCGTATGGCTGCCTGAGGAAAAAGCATTAAATCAAAAGATTGATTATCAGATTCCAAATATTGAAACCTCATCTAACCTCTATGCAAATAAAAAGATTGCGGTTATTGGTGGTGGTCATTCAGCCATTAATTCTTTGTTAAATCTAGCCAAACTAAAAGAAAAACATCCGATGACAGATATTACGTGGATTTTAAGAAAAGAAAATATTGAAAGGGCTTATGGCGGGGAACAAAATGATGAACTTGCTGCACGTGGAGCGCTTGGTACACGGATTCGCCAACTTGTAGAAGAAGGTACAATTACTGTTGTGACACCATTTTATGTTTCATCACTAAAAAAATCTGATAAAATCGCGATTATTGGTGAACATCAATCAGAAGAAAAAGTTTTAGAAGGTTTTGATCGTTTAATTGTCAATACTGGTAGTAGACCTGATTTTACGATAAACAGAGAATTACGCTTAAATATTGATGCCATAACAGAAAGTGTACCAGCTTTAGCAACTCTGATTGATCCAAACGAGCATAGTTGCGGAACTGTAGAGGCACATGGAGAGGAACTTTTACGACAACCAGAACAAGGTTTCTATATTGTAGGCGCTAAAAGCTATGGACGTGCACCGACATTCTTAATGGCAACAGGGTATGAACAAGTTCGATCTGTAGTGGCTTATTTAACAGGAGATTTAGAAAGTGCTAAAGATGTGAAACTAAACCTTCCAGAGACAGGTGTTTGCAATAGCGGGTTAGGCGGTTGTTGTTAAAATTGAAGACTGTTAGTTTTCACTAACAGTCTTATTTCTTATGAAGGGGCCATTCTTGTTAGAAAGTTTTCAGTATCCGAAATAAATAGAGTTAAGCAGTTTTTTCTAAGTGAAGAAGTAGTTAGAACAAGTATAAATATATTTTTTGAGAACAAACGTTCTTCATAATTCGTAATAGATAGCTGATACTCAAGGATGGTTGGCTCACTTTGAAAAAGGAGCGCAGACTAAAATCACCGAGTCCTGCGGTAACGTCTGCATGACCCACATCGTGTGGGCCCGGGGTGATACCATGACAGTATTTGAAGCATTAATGTTTGCAATAGCGCTTGCACCGTTAGTCATAGCAATTCTGTCATTTAATCATAAAAAATAACCCAACCTTGAGTTAGGACCTCAGATGGGTTATTTAACCAATTTGGAGCCAATCCACTGAAAGGAATCAACTATCGATTTGACCGTTCGATGCACCAACATCGGCGGTCTTTTTAATTTTTGCTTTTACTAACTTTCGTATACGTGGGGGATGATGTAATTTCAAGTAAAGATATTTGTGGAAATTGTGATGTCGTTATCCAAATGGTAATCTAGAAATTTAATATGAATCTATTAAATTTCTTGGTGTTATTTGAAAAAAACGATTGATTTAAATTTGCTTTTCCTTTGAGGAACATATAGTAATTGATCAATAAATCAAGCTCAATAATTCTATGACCTTAACATAGCTTGATCCTAATAAAATTATGGATACACTTAATATAAATTAGGTTTTATTTTCACGTAATTCTAGTTAAGTCGTATTTTAAATTGAAATTTGTCTAATTAGTATTTAGTCAGATTATTGTATTTTTTTGCTCAAATGACATTTTTATTATTGCGTCAGAACTATGAAACGAAGCTGTGAAAGAGTGTGCATCTCTTACCGATTAGGAGTTATATTTTGTGAAGTTAAAACAACCTTTTTAGGTAACAATTGCAAGATTTTTATGATTTATTTAGGGATAGGATAGGTCAACAATCGGGAAATATTAGTTGCGTAATGGTGATTAAAGGAGACTTGGACATTATTTGCTTTTTACTATTTATGATATAATAAACATATTTTACTAGCTTATATATTGAGCACTTATTTCAGCAAGTGTAACAGATATAGTGATTTTACCAGCAATAGGCATGCTACTGTTGGTTCAAGGATAAAAAACCAGTCCAACAGCCATGGACTGGTTTTCGTTGAGGGGTTGCCACATGAGTCAAAAACATAAGCCATCGATTATTGCCATCGCATTGATCACAGCTATTTGCTTGGCAGGGGATTCCATGCTTTATATTGTGTTGCCTACACATTGGAGGTCAGTTGGATTAACATCTTTGGTGCAGGTAGGTATCATCTTATCTGTTAATCGGTTTGTTAGGCTACCGTTAAATCCTTTGATTGGCTATATCTATAAGAAAGTAAGTTTTCGAAATTTAATTTTATTTGCTGTTCTATTAAGTGGCTTGACTACGTTAAGTTATGGCTTTGTTAAAGACTATCCAATTTGGATTCTGTTACGTTCGATATGGGGGCTATCATGGTCGCTTTTTAAATTGGGAGGATATTTATTGGTCCTTCAATACTCGACAGATTCTAATCGTGGGAACATGCTATCGATTATCTGTCATTTTTAGATTAATCGAATGGGCTAGCAAATTTTTTTTACCTTGGATAGCGCTGTATTGGCTAATTAGAACAATAAAGATAGTAGACCAAAAAAGCTAAGGATGGGGGCATTAGTTCAATAAACGAGTTATAAAAATCATCTTATCTAATGTAGTTTTTTATTTTTTAACATATGAAAATAGATAGTTCTTGCAATAAATCCCTTATACTGTATATTTTTTAAACTCGCATTTTATATCATGCTTTTAATGATTTTAAATTACTAGATAGGAGTTAGAGTTTTTTGAAAAGAAAAAGAATATATTTATTAATTTTTGGTATTTTACTAGTTTTCCTCTTTTCTTTCGTTTTTGACATTGGTTATAGGGTGGATAATGATAAATCACATTTTTATGGTTTTCCGGCTGAGTGGTTAGGCCTATATACTGACGGAACCTATGGTTTTATGGGGTTAGGTTTGTTATTTAACATTGCACTTTTCTATTTAGTTTGTTTAATTCTGTTTGAAATTTTTAAAAGTATCTTAAGTAGAGTGAAAAAACATTTTACTAGCTTGAAAAGGAGTTAATTAAATGCAAGGGATTGTTTTCTTAAATTTGTTTGTTTTTTTTATGGCGGTGACAATGTTATGTGTAGTTATAAAATTTTATAGATTAAATAAAGAAACACCGAGTTATAAATATAAGTTTATACTGATTATGTTTATATTAGCGTTTTTGATAACATTATTTGCATGTAGAATTATAGATGCAAGTTTTTACATAAGTTAATAAATATTAATATGATACATAAAAAGAGTACGGTTTAAAAAATTGAACCGTACTCTTTTTATGTATGATTTTGTATATTTTTATACGCTTTTTTGTGCGTTTTTACTGGGTTCTTCGTTTTTGATATATAATAAGATACATAATATGTATGAAAACGTATGAATTGAGATGATCGAGGACTATACACGCGATATGAGCCCTTCTGCATGACTTTTACCAAGTCAGAAAGGAAATAGCCATATTTCTCTCCACCACGCAGGCCTACAGAGTGCTTCAGAAGGCTGCAGAAGCGCTTGGAGGGGATGGCAATTTACTGCACGTATTCATAAAAAACAGAATGAAGATATTGAAAAAGTAATAGACACAGTTGAGATGTCTGAATATATTCATTTAAAAGTAAGTAAATAGCAAGTACCATTTTAGAAAATAATAATTTTATGGTAGAGATAATAGAATATAAAACAGGGGGCTTAAAAATTACACTATCAAGTTCAGACTTCAATAAACTTATCAAGATTTTATACCAAAATGAAATAGAAATATTAAATTTACAAAAATCAAATAGTAAAATCACTGAAAGGAGAATTTCATGAGTAATTTAGTAAATGACAATCTGTATGAAATGAGAAATAAATTAGTAAAAGAGATTACTTTATTAAGTTATACTCAATTTAATGGTAGGCCAGGTATGAATATGTGGAGTATAGCACAAGTTTGTCATCATTTAGTTTTAGTGGAACAGGCAACAATAAAGGCTATTACATGGGGATTAAAAAAGGGTGAAAATACTCAAAAAGTACGTAAAAATGTTCACCTTATATTGGATAGATCGAAAAAGTTTAAAGCTCCCGAAATCGTTGAACCAGATGTAGAACCATTTGAAGTTCAGTCAATCATTGATTTGTTGAACGATTCGAGAATAAAACTTCTGACGTTCCTCAGTACAATAGGGGATAAATCACTATTGGCGGAAAAATCATTTAAGCATCCTGCCTTAGGTGAATTACCACTTGACCAATGGATTGAACAGATATATTTACATGAACAGCGACACATTGAACAAATAAAAGAGATAAAATTACTTTTAGATGCAAGGCACTAGATTATCTACAGATTCCTGTTTAACTGAAGGGGAAAAAATTTTTTACTTTGTGTGTGATATTATCTACTTAAAGGAACGGGTGCGGTTAGTTGAACAAAATTTAAGTTATTCCAGAAAATGTCGCTTTAATGAAGTAATGAAAAAGTTCAACTTCTCTATTAAAATGTAGGGAGAAGTTGAGCTTTTTAGTATTGGCTTTCCTTATCGGTGTAAATCCGCATTTTCTAGGCGGTACTCCTTATTGCGTATAGGGATACTGCCGACATTTAATCGCTAAGCCCCGTCTTTACTTCATTTGTTCCCCATTTATTATCAAAAATCAATCGATTTAGTTGTTCACGTTTTTCCCAGTTGTGTATTTCAAGCAAAGGCCGATCTGGATAATTATCTGTATACCCAATAGAAATTAATGCTACGGGATCAATATGATATGGAATCTCGAGAATTTTTCTTACATCGGACTTTTTATAAAAACTTACCCATCCCATAGCTAATCCTTCTGCGTAAGCAGCAAGCCACATATTTTGAATCGCACAACTAACAGACATCAGATCAGTTTCCGGAATAGAGTTTCTTCCCAATACATGATCACCCCCGCTAAAAGGATTGCAAGTTACACATATAGTAACAGGAGCTTCAATAATACCGGCAATTTTTAGATCAAGAAACTTCAACTCACGATCTGTATCTTCATAATGTATGGCTAATGCTCGTCTTTCTTTTTCAACGATTTCTGCAAGTTCTTTCTTAATCTCATTATTTTTTATAATAATAAAATTCCATGGCTGCATAAAACCAACTGAAGGAGCATGGTGAGCTGCCTCTAATAAATTATATAATTTATCATCAGGTATGGGGAGATTTAAAAAGGACCTTATATCTCTTCTATTGAAAATGGCCTTATATACTCCATTTCGCTCTTCTTTAGTTAATTGATGCAAAACAACCCCTCCAAATTTATTGAAATTATCAACTTTTTATAAGAACTAGGTTAAATAATACTTATTATATACTTTTTGAGTAAATCAATAATTCTCTTAAGTTTCTTTTCTAAAGTCGCATTTTTTGGTTCTCTTGTCTTTTAGTCTTAAAAAACCTTATTAAATAAACCATTAGAACAATAAATATCTATATTAAGCTAAAAGCCTAAAAAAGTATACAGCTCAAATTGATGTTCAAAGTTTACCTATCTCCTATAAATTTTATCAAAATTAGTCAATATATACCAATGGTCATATTCGACAGATAATGAAGAAGTTAATTCAAGAATCGGACGCTTTTCTAGAATAAGGGGATTGCATTTCTTCATGAAAAGGTTGTTTAAATTTAAAGCTAAACAAGGAGAAGCCATTAAACGTCCGGGGACTATTGAAGTTGAAGTTAAGATTGAAAATAATGAGCCTGAAGAAGTTAAAGTTTCAGGAAACGCTGTAATAGTATTTAAGTCTGAATTATTATTAAATTGATTATATGAGGTGGAAGACTAACAACGGATTAACTAATCCATATCTTTTATATTTTTTCGTATAATGAAGTATCTTGCATCCAAAATTAAACAAGCATAACCCCGTCCTAAATTAAGAACAGGGTTATACTTGTTTCAGCTTATAAAATGAAATAACTTTATTGTCTTTTAATAATTTTCTCGATATTGTAAGGAAATTAGGCTTTTTCTTCAGAATACCAGTCAGTGGACTCTATATTTTATACTAAATTATAGTCTAACCTTAACCTCGGTACCGTCCTTAGCTTTGACATCTACTAGCTCGATCCCCTTATAATTTTTCAGCTCTTTGACAATCGGCTTTAGTGTTTTTTTGTCTATTAGTGGAAAGGTAAAGTCCAGTTTTTTTCTTTCGAAATGTTCTTTTGTCCATTTGTTTATATTATGTTGAAAAAATTTTGAAGACAAGATTGAAATAACCAAGTTTAACATAGCATATGGAATTGGGATGATAAAACGAACGTTTTTTGCTTTTACTTTTACATGCATCATAAGCAAATCACTATTCAATGATGACCGAAACGGTATCTCCGTTTGCCGATTTAATATCAACAATTTGGCCATCTAATTCGTTTTCAATTGCTTCAGTAAGAAGGGTGATGTCTAGATCTTTCACGTATTTTTCCGATTGAGGTATACTCGCTGCGATGCTGTGACCAGCCATTAATACTACCTTGAGAAGTTTTATAGGTAAATTGACTGTGACATTATCATTTTCTGCTGATACAACACGAATTTTTAAGGTTTTATCTAAATAGTTCGTAGATTTTTCTACTAGTTTAGTATCTGTTGCTTCTTTCTCTTGTAATATTTGAATCAGTTCTGATCCCTTATCTGCATCAATTTTCCCTTCTTGAACCATCGTTAACACTCTTGTAATTTCCTCTTTCATGATAAATTCCTCCCTATTCCTTTTTTAATAGATTAATAGCTTCTTCTGGTGTGATTTCACCATTTTCCAACATCGTGACAACTTTTTTCTCGTCTAGTTCATTTTTCTTCTTCTGCTCATATCCAAGGAATGAAATGATGTCTGTTAGCTTGCCTCGAACCGTTGGATACGATATCCCCAGTTCTTTTTCAACTTCTTTGATATTCCCTCTGCATGTTAAAAAAACTTCTACAAAATGAAGCTGATCCTTTGATAAGGATGCCAGCTTCGAAAATTCAAACTCATTTTCAATCGTCGTGTGACAATGGGAGCACTGCAACTTTGTAATTTTCAATGTTTTACTACAGACAGGACAATTTGTGATTACTTTATAAGCCATTATGAAATCCCTTCCTTTTAGTTGATTTGATTATATAACAAAGAATTTAAAAAATAAATAATAAAAACTTAAATTTTTAATACAAAAAATTAATAATGTTAATTTTAGATTTAATATTATTAATTATCTACTGGAATAACGTCTTTTTAATTTTAGAGTATAGAAGGGCTTGTGAAATATTCTACTTAAAGTATTGAATAACCATTAGTTGAAGAGTTATATGTAAGAAAATAGATGTAGGTTTCGTAGAATAGCACCAGCCTATTATTTAGCAGCTATAAGTGTGATTGGCTTAATCTTCTTCAATCTATTATTCGTTCAGACTTCAGGTCGTACCTTAAAAGGTTCTTAACCTGCAGTTGAAACAAAAAAAGAAGTTCGTGAAGTCATGAAACAGGATCCAGAATAAGCTCTTTGGTGGTACTAAGAATTACCAATGTTAAAAGAATCATCTCAAAGGAAAGAAACTAAGTAATTTTAATAAATGAGTCAATTTCATAATGCAAAATTAATATTAAAATTCCGAACATTTAATGTTTATACTTTTGTTCAATATGGAGCGGAAGACGGCGACTCCTACGGGAATAGCTTGAACTGAAAGCCCCGCAGGAACGTCATTAAGGAACAAAGCCTAAGAACGCCACGTCCTGTGGCAACGGCTTTGTGATCAACATCGTGTTGACCCGAGGAGATTGAAGTCAAGCCCGTGGAAAGCGCCGTCTGGAGCGGAATTGTCAACTATGAATATTAGATGCTTTGTTGGTCTGAATTGTTCGTATTTATTAACAGAATACTGATTTATGAAATTGATTCAAATAGATAGTCAAAAAAGATTGTCCATTTTTGTGGGTAAATCTTTAACAATCTCGGGCTTTCCTATTATAAAAATAGAGCGCTCCTTTCGCATTTGAATTTGGTTCACAACCATTTTCTATTAATGCGTAAGGAGCGCTTAACTTATATCATATATTCTATATTTATATATTTATATATTTCTTTATACACATTGTAAAATGTAGGTGTAATTTAATGTAACTAAAATTTTCGGAAGAATGTTATTGACTTTTAATACAAGGAAGTCAAATTGGAGTGTGGATCGAATAACGTTGGTACATTAAAAAACTCAGTAAAATTACTGAGTTTTTTTATTGTGTATTTAGCATAATTTCACCTTTATTGTTATGATTGATTTTGCAATCTCACATAACGATACTTGTCTTTTATAAATTTTTTAAAATAACGTCCTGGAGATTCAGCTTCGATTAATCCATGATAATACATTTCAGGAACACCATAGTATTCGTAGACACCATCTTTAATAAATTCAATACGCAAAATTAGAGCGTTTGGTTGATAGCCTACAGAAGCTAATTTAGAAGAAGTCACTGCTTTCATTTCCATAATAAAACGCCTCCATTTTTTAGTGATTGGTATAATTATAAAGATAACAGATTTATAAACAAAATGAAAGCGTTTACTTTTAAGAATTTGTTAATATTTGAAAATCTAGTATTATTACTTTGGTGAAAAGTATAATAATAGGTAAGGGGGTTATTATGTCGAAAATTAAACAACTTATCACCTTTTTGATTATTTCGAATTTATTGACACTTTGTTTTCTTGCCTATTCGTTTATTAACAAGGATTCTCAACAAAATAATTACTATCTGGATGAAATTCAAGAGCCGCTTGTCGAGTTACAGAGTATGATCCAAAATCAACAGGAGAATAATTGGAAACATCCAGAATTAGTGTCTTTTCAAGCATTTAAAGTTCAAAAGGCTATAAAAGAAGTTTTACAGGAACGGCATTTCGCACATTCGAAGCTAAAAGAAGAAGAAAAACTAAATTTACGTGAAATCAATCAAGGTCTTCAAAGATTACCTCAAAATACGAGTCAGACGATAGCGAAATGGAAGAAAAAAGATAAACAATATGCACAAGCTTTAGAAAAAGCATTAGTACTTGCCAAAATAGATGCCAATGAAACAATTGAAGGAGATTATAAAAAATTTATGAATCAATGTAAGATCGTTGCAAAGGAAATCGCAAAATTGAATGAAAAGCAAATGAAAAAAGTCCACTCCAATTAACACTACATTTGAAGTGGACTTTTCATGTAATCATCAGAAATATGATTATGAAAGTTTATGATCCTTTTCAATGACTGCATTCACTGCATCATAAATCGTGCTCGCAAAGTGGTCATTTTGTAAGGAAGTTACGCCTTCAATTGTAGTACCACCTGGTGAGCAAACTTGGTCGACTAATTCCCAAGGATGTTCATCGCTTTCAATGACCATTTTCGCACTACCGAAGACAGCACTAGAAGCAATTTCAAGTGCTTGTTTTTTATCCATTCCAGCGCGTACGCCTGCACGAGCCAATGAATCAATATAAAGATAGCTAAAGGCAGGTGAAGCACCCGCAATTGCTGAGAATACAGTAAATTGTTTCTCAGGTAATTCAATCATCGAACCAATTGTTTCAAAAAGAGCAATGACCATTTTTTTATCTGCTTCTGTTGCAGAGGAAGAAGCGGTAAAGCATGTAGTTGATGCTCCAACAATTGCATTTATGTTCGGCATAACGCGAATGATAGACGTCGCTTTAGGTAAAACAGTTTCCAAATAGTCAATGGATTTTCCAGCAGCTATTGAAATAACTACTTGTCCATCAGATAACAATTTATTGATCTTAGGTAGTAGAGATGGAAAAGATTGAGGTTGTACTGCAAGAATAATGACATCTGCTTTCATCACTTCTTCTAACGTAGTGCAACCAGTTATTTGATAATCAGCGACTAATTTCTCTGTTTTAGTTGAAGAACGATTATATCCTAATATATCATTTGCATGAAATTGATTGCTTTGAATCATGCCTTTAATAATAGCAGTGGCCATATTGCCTAGCCCTATAAAACCATATTTCAATTGATGTGACACTCCTAACGAATTTCAATAATCAAACATTGATAAGTATAAGACGAAAAAGTTGTTTTGTGTAATATTTCATCTTCGAAAATTGATAGTGGAAGTAATTTGGAAAGTGTGAAGGTTTATTAGAAGTTAATTGAAACCGTTTATTTCCCCGTATATGTTGCAGACTATTGTTAAACACAAAGTTTTATAAGAATCAATCATACAGAATCTTTTTATTTAAGGTTTACTTGTAATCATGGCATTATTGTGAACTCCTAAGCAATGATATCTATTTAGTAAAAAATTTTGGTATGATTGAAGTATTGTTTGCTATTTTAAAAGAAAAAGCAATTTTAAATCGGCAACTATGAAATTTTATCGAATAGTTGTTATAATATAGTGGCGCTCTTGCTATGAAAAGGAATGAAAAATAAAATAATGGGTAGTGACACAAAACGAGATCAGGCATCACAAGATACAGCTGTCACTGTATCGAAGCCAACTATATCAAAAATATTAGCTCAAACGGTCAAAACAGGTATAATAAAATCTAATCTTATTCCAATGGTGGCAGGTTTAACACTTGCTCTTTATACGTATGAGTTAAATCCTTTTGACAAAATAATTGATATTATTTGCGCTATTATTGGATCAGCTCTTATTATCGCTGCTGCAGGTGCGTTTAATAATTTATATGATAGAGATATCGATGCGCTCATGCAGAGAACGAAGAAACGTCCAACGGTAACAGGTGATATCAAAATTGGATATGTGTGGTTAATAGGAATAGGTTCGACAATCCTCGGTTTATTGGCTCTATACATTGCAACGCCTTTAGCGGCATTGCTTGGTTTTACCGGACTATTCTTCTATGTTTTTCCTTATACAATATGGACAAAACGATACACAGTATACAATACAGAAGTCGGAAGTATTTCAGGTGCAATGCCACCACTAATCGGTTGGGCAGCAATACATCCAAATATTTTGCATCCTGCTGTTTTGGGGTTATTTGTAATCACGTTGATCTGGCAAATGCCGCATTTTTATGCAATTGCCATTCGTAAACAAGACGATTACCGTGCAGCAAATGTTCCGATGTTACCAGTTGCAAAAGGGATGAAACGGACATATATTACAACGAATATTTATTTAATCTTATTAATTGCAAGTTGTTTATTACTCGGTACTTTAAGTTATGGATTAATGCTAGTGGCATTGCTTTTAAGTATTGTATGGCTTGCAATGAATATCTACGGTTATCATAAAAAGGAACCCAAAAAATGGGCAAATTTACTCTTTGTCTATTCGTTACTCCATATGACCGTTCTTTTCTCAACGGTTATTATTTATTCGATTGTAGGGCTATTTTTAAAACTACACTAAAAAAATAAACTCGGCATTTTCTTTTTGGAAAATGTCGAGTTTTTTAGTAGTAGATACATTACGGGCCATAAACAAATTTACTGATTGTGGCAACGGGCTTTGGAGTCAACATCATTTGATTCATAAAAGCCGGGAAGACATAAAATAGCCGAAACGCGGATACAAAAGGAAAATCCGCGAGTATTTTGCCAGAAAACGCGAGTATTTCACCATAGAACGCGAGTAAAACCTTTAAAAACGCGAGTAAAACCAAGTGACCAGTTCATAATCCGCGGCAGTAGTTCAAGTTTGAAAGGAAAAACGATTCCGCGGACAATGAGAGCATCATTGAATTCCAGGACATAAAATGGCTGAAACGCGGATACAAAAGGAAAATCCGCGAGTATTTTGCCAGAAAACGCGAGTATTTCACCATAGAACGCGAGTAAAACCTTTAAAAACGCGAGTAAAACCAAGTGACCAGTTCATAATCCGCGGCAACAGTTCAATTATAAAAGAAAAAGTGAGTCCGCGGACAATGAGAGCATCATTGAATTCCAGGACATAAAAAAGCTGAAAAGTGGATACAAAAGGGAAATCCGCGAGTATATTATCAGAGAACGCGAGTATTTCACCACAGAACGCGAGTAAATCCGATGAAAACGCGAGTAAAACCAAGTGACCAGTTCATAATCCACGGCAGTAGTTCAAGTTTGAAAGGAAAAACGATTCCGCGGACAATGAGAGCATCATAAATCTTTTTATAATAAACGCCATTCTAAATATTTTATTTAAAAAGTTATTGACAAGATAAATGATTCGTATTATAGTTATCTCGAATTCAAGATATCAGAAATAAAGATTCAAGATAAAACCGTCTAAATATCGATTTAATAAATTTTTTTAAACTAATATCTCGAATTCAAGATAAAATAGGAGGGTTTAAAAATGATGAATATAGGATTATTAGTGATCCGTTTAGTTATAGGGTTGTTATTCATTGGTCACGGCGCACAAAAGTTATTTGGTTGGTTTGGAGGTTATGGGGTAAAAGGTACTGGAGGATGGTTTGAATCAATCGGTATGAAACCCGGAATAGCTATGGCAATTTTTGCAGGACTTGGAGAACTGATTGGCGGTATTTTATTTGCTACAGGACTGTTAACACCAATTGGTGGAATTTTGATTGCGGGAACTATGGTAATGGCAATCATCAAAGTACACGGGGCAAATGGATTATGGGCAACAGCAAATGGTTACGAATATAACCTAACTGTATTGGCGATTGCGATCGGTATCGCTTTGATTGGCCCAGGTGCTTATAGTCTGGATGCTTTATTTTTCTAAAACACTTATATACGATTATGAATAAAAATTATTAAAAATTTCTATAGAAGCGGATGCAAAAGATATCTTCTGTTTTGTTAGAGGTTGTTGTAAACAAGGTGCAATATAAATGATGTAGCCTTGGGCTGTAAAAAGGGGAACTTCATGGACAGTTGCAGACGAAAGATGATGCTCTCTTACTTTTCAATAAAGATAACATCCTAATTCTATAAATGAGAGTTAGAGAAGATCATTTAGAAGATCAAAAAAACATAGTTCTAGCTAGTTGCAATGTTCCTTTTTAGCGGATTTAGATCGTAATCGATTGCTACTCCACTAAAAAGGAATTTTTTATTTTCGTTTAAAATTAATGCAAATCTAACGAAATAACTATATTTCGTATCAAATCTTCCTATTAATCGATTTCTTAGTATAAGTAAAAATTATAAAAATACATAAAATATATAAAATTTTATGATCAGTTAATTTCTTGTAAGATAGATTCGAAAGGGGATGTTTGAATGATTATTTTCGATGCTCATTTTCATATAATCGATGATGCTTTTCCGATTTACGAAAATAACGGCTATATGCCTCCGGTTTTTAAAGTTAAGGATTATCTTAACATTGCATTACCGTACAATATTAATGGTGGTGCAATTGTTTCAGGTTCTTTTCAAAAATTTGATCAACGTTATCTAACGGATGCTTTAGAAAAGTTAGGTCCAAATTATGTGGGTGTGACACAATTGCCATTTGATACAAGTGACGAAGAAATTTTACGATTAGATAACATAGGCGTACGGGCGATCCGTTTTAATGTAAAAAGGGGAGGTTCAGAAGAAGTTTTGAAGCTTGAAATCTTGGCAAATCGTGTTTTTGATTTGGCTGGATGGCATACCGAATTATATATTGATGCAAAGGAGATTGGAGATTTAGAAAAGGTAATTGCAAAGTTACCAAAAGTATCCATTGATCATCTAGGATTATCTCAAGAAGGGGTACCCACATTACTGAGATTAGTAGAGAAAGGACTAAAGGTGAAAGCGACTGGTTTTGGGAGAGTCGAGCTAGATCTAGTTGATACGATGAAGAAAATCATCAATATTAATCCTGACTCTTTGATGTTTGGTACAGATTTGCCTTCTACAAGGGCAAAAAGACCATTCCATCCACATGATATAGAACTCATTCACCAACATTTTGAGAAAGATATTGCAGAGAAGATATTCTATAAAAATGGTTGTCAATGGTATGGGCTTAAAGAGGTAGATGTTGTACAATGAAAAGATGGAATTTTCAAAATTTAGAGAAGGCAGGTTTTTTGAAATGACGCTCTCACTATTATTCTCTTTTTTAGGGGCTGCTATTTTACTTTCTTTAATGCCAGGTCCAGATAATTTGTTTGTGATGGCGCAGAGTTTAACGCAAAGTTGGAAAGCTGGAGTTTATACAACTCTTGGACTCTGTACGGGGTTAATCGTACATATAACTGCTGCGGTTCTTGGAATTTCTGCAATTATCTATCAATCCACAATTGTTTTCACAATTGTAAAATGGGCAGGAGCAGCATATCTACTATACCTAGCATGGCAGTCATTTCGTGCAAAAGATGATCCATTTATCATCAAATCTCAAAAAAAGCTGGCTTATAAGGATTTATACAAAAGAGGAATTTTAATGAATGTGCTAAATCCGAAAGTTTCCTTGTTCTTTTTAGCTTTATTGCCTCAATTTATCAATCCTACAGCTGGACAAGTATCGTTACAAATGCTTATTTTAGGTGTTGTATTTTTAGTACAAGCTTTTATGTTGTTTAGCTTATTTAGCATTTTTGCAGGTACTTTACGGAAATGGCTCATTGGAAAGCCAGTGATCGCAAAGAGAATGAACAAAATTCAAGGGGTGCTGTTTGTACTTATTGGTCTTAAAATTGCATTTAGTGAAAGATAGCACTTTTTGGCGTCCATTTTTAGAGATAATCTCTTATTTTAGAGTCGAAAAGATGAAATAGGGAAAAAACCTAAATTAAAATGGTGTATAAAAGTTGATCGTATAATAAGGAACATTCTTCGCATCAAATGCTACACCTACACCAACATGTGTTAAATCAGGATTTAGGATATTTTCTCGATGACCTAGACTGTTCATAAGAGCTTCATGTGCATAGATACTACTGAATTGTCCCGAAGCTATGTTTTCGGCATAGAGGTGTTCGTTATAACCAGCTGCTTTCATTCGACTTTGTGGTTGACTGCCATCACTGCCAATATGTGAAAAATAGTGATGATCGATCATATCTTGACTATGTTTTCTGGCTTGTGCAGTTAATCCTTGATCGTAGGTAAGTGGTTTCAAACCAAATCCTACTCGACTTTCATTGATCAATTCGACCATTAATTTCTCATAACCCTCTCTTAATTGGAAAGTACCTTGTCCATAATATCCATTTTTCTGCAGCTCTACGTCTTTTTTTACGTATTGGACAGAACGAAGCTTGTTTTGATTGTGATTATCAATAAAAAACGTTACATAATAGCCATCAATATTATAGAGTAACTGTTCTTTGCCATGACTGCTAGACAGTTGGTAAATAACATTTCCTTTTAAAATTTGTGAAATGGGTGTACCTAATTTTTGCTTTAATTGATTATAAGTTGTTTTGCCGATGGTTGCGCCAAAAATTGTACGTCCATATCCTGTAACATAGCCACCACTTTTATCTGAGAATGATAAGGTAAAGTTTTTAAAATGATTTTCATATACATACCATTCTTTATTGTATTCGCTTGCTACAATCATTTTAGGAGAATTTTTTATAATCGGGATTCCTAAATGATTCACTTTTATTTCTTTTCCTTGTTCCTTAGACGCTTCTTCTTTTACTCGGAAGTTTTCGATTTTTTGTAGTGTTTCTTTTTGAATTTCTTTTTCAGCAGTAACAATTTTTTCGGTTAATTGTGTATGATCAATATGTTTGTAACCATATATACAACCAGCTATAAGAATTACACCTAATAGAAGTTTTTTCATCTTTTCTTCTCCCATTTATCATCTTCTTAGCATTATATACTTAAAATTATATGTATGGCGTATTTTATATATCCAGGTGTTTAATATTTTTCTAATTTTAAAAATTTTTTACTGATGATTTCATATAAAAAGCAGTACAAGTCTCTAATGAAGGACTGTGCTGCTTTTGTATTTTTACTAGTCGAAAGTTTAATCAATCTTCAGAGGGTATTAATCCGAAAATGTTTTTGCTTTTTATCTTAGTATTTCATACAAAATCTTTCGCAAAATGTATAGTACTTTCCATTTGTCACAGATTAAATTTGGACATATAAATTGATAACTAGGTTATTTAAATTAAGAAGAAACTTTTTATACCTTAGTAAGGGGAACACAATGAAAAAAATAAAAGATCGACTCAATCCTTCAAAAACACTTGTATTTGGTTTTGCGATTGTCATTTTAATAGGTACTTTTTTATTGATGCTTCCCATTGCAACCGAAGATGGAAAGGGACTTTCATTGATAAATGCTTTATTTACGGCAACATCTGCAACCTGTGTGACAGGATTAGTTGTAGTAGATACGGCAGATACGTTTTCAACGTTTGGTGAAATCGTCATCTTATTACTCATTCAAATTGGGGGTTTAGGGTTTATGATTTTCGGTACCTTTTTATTTATGTTGTTAGGCAAAAAAATAACACTAAAAGAAAGGTTATTGCTAAAAGAATCATTTAATCTTTTTACCCTCAAAGAGACAGGCATACTTCTAAAAAGAATATTATTATTTACGGCAGTAGTTGAATGTCTAGGTGGAATCATATTATCCATTCGATTTTCTTTCGATATGTCAATTGGTAAAGCAATCTATTATGGCTTTTTTCATGCCATTTCCAATTTTAATAATGCAGGATTTGATTTAATGGGAGGGTTTCGCAGTTTAACGCAATATGCGAATGATCCAACTGTAGTATTAACAGTTTGTGCACTGATCACAATAGGTGGACTAGGGTTTATAGTGATGAATGAACTGTATGAATATCATCATTCACATCGATTGACACTACATACAAAAGTAGTTTTGATGACAACCCTCACTTTAACAGTTGGAGCGACTCTACTCATCTTACTATTTGAATTTAGTAATAACAAAACGCTTGGTCCTTTTTCTGTTCAGGGAAAAGGGTTAGGCGCACTTTTTCAAGCGATTACCCCAAGAACTGCAGGAGCGAATACTTTACCAATTAATGAATTAACACATGCTACGTTATTCTTGACTATTTTCCTTATGTATATTGGAGCAGGTTCCGGCTCAACTGCAGGAGGCATCAAAATTACAACATTTGCCGTATTAGTAGCAACTGTGTGGTCTCAAATGAGAGGAAAAGATGATGTCATATTATTTAGACGTCGAATCGTAATGGAAACCATTTTAAAAGCACTTACTGTAGCAACGAGTGGGTTAGCCATTGTTGTATTCGTTACTTTTATTCTGAGCATTACGGAGAAACAACACGATTTTATCTATTATCTATTTGAAGCAACTTCAGCTTTTGGAACTGTTGGGCTTTCTATGGGGTTAACGCCAGAACTCTCTACATTTGGCCGTCTCATTATTATTTTAACCATGTTTGCAGGTAGATTAGGTCCCTTGACACTTGGATTTGCGATTTCAAAGAAACGTGAAAAGATGGCATATCAGCGACCAAAAGGTGATATTATGATCGGTTAACAAAATGTAAAGGAGTGTCCTTATTGGATATAAAACAATATGCAGTTATTGGTTTAGGAAGATTTGGAACAAGTATAGCTCGGAAATTACATGATGCAGGTCAAGAAGTACTTGGAATCGATGTCATTGAAGAGAGGGTGGAGGATGCAGAGTTGTATGTGACACATGCTGTTGTTGCTGATTCAACAGAAGAAAAAGCGCTAACCTCCCTTGAAATTGGTAACTTTGATTGTGTCATCATTGCAATTGGTAATGATTTGCAAGCCAATATACTAACTGCAATGCTCTTAAAAGACCTTGGGGTGAAGAAAATTATTGCAAAAGCATTAGAAAAGCGCCATGGAGAGCTTTTAAAGAAAATAGGTGTGGATTGGATTGTTTATCCAGAACGAGATATGGGGGAAAGAGTTGGCAATCAACTACTTTCACCCAATTTGCTGAATTATATAGAATTATCAAAAGAATATAATATAGAGGAAATTATGATACCACAATCAATGGCTGAAAAAACGTTTCGGGAACTTGATATTCGTGCTGAATATAATGTTAATGCAATTGCCCTTATTAGAGATGGCACAATCCATATTTCACCTTCAGCAGATGAAGTGATACACCAAAATGACGTATTAGTTTTACTTGGTAAAACAGAGGATTTAGCTAATTTTTCAAAAAAGGAATAGCGATTTACTAATGAGCAGTCTAACTTCGTAGAAAAATCAAGGTTGATTTTATATTCAATTAAAAGCATAATTATACCATCAAATCTTCAAGAAAAAGGAAGAGTTTAATGGATATATATCTGAAATATTTACTTGTAGGACTTGCGATTGCATTACCTGTAGGGGCAATTACTATTGAAATGACGAAGCAAGGATTAAAAAATGGATTTATCCATGGATGGGCAGTTGGATTAGGTGGAATGACGATCGATGGAACACTCATTTTAGCGTTATATTTTGGACTTGCTTCTATTTTGTCATTACCTTATGTACAAATGCCGTTATGGATTGTGGGGGCAATTTTCTTAGGGATGTTAGGCTATGATTCGATCAAAAATGCAGACCAAGACATCGCATTAGCAGGTGAAAAACCAACCAAATCATTCTGGAGTACATATAAGAATGGCATCTTAGTAGCAGTCTCTCCCGGAAATTTAGTATTTTGGGTTTCTGTATTTGGAACGGTGTTAACGCAATCATATCATACAACACAATCTGGGAGCTTTGGGATTGCTGCATTAGGGATATTATCTGGGATTGTATTGCATGATATTGGTTTACTGTCAATCGTTGCAACAACTAGAAAAGTCATGAGCAGAAATATGATCAAATGGAGCTCCATCATTGCTGGAGGCTTATTATTTTTCTTTGCGGGTTACTTTATCTATGAATTTATCAATGATTTAATAGAATTTATTTGATTAACATGATGAAATTCATTCAGTCAAAATGAAAAAGTCGTTCGAATAATGAACGACTTTTTTTATACAATTTGTACCATGGAAATTAACTAAACACCAATTTAATCGAGGATAACAGAAATAAATTTTAGGAAAAATTAGAAAGGATTATTACTCAAATAAAACAAATACAATTAATCAATTTATTTTCTTGTAATTAGTATATTTATCCTAAAATACAAATTAAATACAATGGATGATAGTTAGAGTTTTTTATTTATAATATAATAATTTGTGTATACATACAATAATGTAAATTAAAGGGTATGCGAATTTATTTATTTAAGACTTCAATTAAAGTTTCAAATTAAATTACAAAAGGGGGATATTATTGAATATTCGAATTTCTGAAATTAAGGGACAATCTTTACAATCGTTAAAAGGAAATTGGGTACAAGTAGTCTTACTTTCTTTTATAATGGCTATATTAATATATGTTTTATTCATTATGGTCGACCTAATTTTAACTGGGATTAATCCATGGTTTACTGATGAGGATATACATACAGTAGTAGGAATCATAAATGTAACGATTTATATTTTACTAATGCCTTTATCAATTGGAGTATATTGGTTCTATTTATCCCTAGTACGAGGAAACAATCCTCGGATTTCATATGTATTATCAGTCTATCAAAGTGGAAAAACTGCAATAAAGTTAATTGCAGCAACTATTTTACAAGGCATTTTTGTGTACTTATGGGCTTTATTATTCATAATTCCAGGAATCATTAAAGGCATAGCTTATTCACAAACATATTACATCTTACGTGACCATCCTGAATTTACTATTCTTGAAGCAATAACAGAGAGTAGAAGAAAAATGGATGGTTTCAAGTGGAACTATTTTTTATTGCAACTTAGCTTTATTGGTTGGGGAATTCTCTGTTTATTTACGTTAGGAATAGGGTATTTGTGGTTAGTACCGTATATCTCAACAGCAAAGGCTACGTTTTATAATCAAGTGATTTATAATCGAGAAGCCAATACAAATGATAAAGAGAGTATTATAAAATAGTTAGGCGAAATTCAAAATTCTTCTTAAAAAGAATGAAAAGGATAACAACGATGTTTGATGAAATTGATCTATAAGATTTTGCTTCTGCATCGCATGTCGATAATCTGAAAAACGCCCGTTCATTAATTCGAACAGGCGTTTTTTGTGAGTGGATGATAAATTGTTTTGCTAAATAATAAGTCATTAAATTTTGATATGTAAGTTAGTATTATTTGTAGAAGATGAATTTAGAGAATTCTTCTAACTCTAAAGAATTCATTGAACAAAACGGCCGATTGGGTAAATGGTAATCCTAATTGCCATGATCCAATCCCTCTTAATCGTTGGTCTACAATGAGTTTTAGTTTTTGAGAGAGTGCTCGGGCGTCTTCAAACCAAACGACATGTCTTCTACCTGCTTCATCGTAATAATAGAAGAAAGGTTGTTGATATTCGGTAGAATACTGAATGGGCACATTATGGCTCATCGCTGTTTTATAAGCATCTGCTACCGAAATTGCTTTTGCACTTACTGCATTACCACTATCCGACAGTGTCCAATCATAGCCATAACGGGGAACACCAAGCAATATTTTATTTCTTCCCATTTTTTGAATAGCATAATTGACCGTTTTTCGAACATCACCAATTGGTGCAACTGGACCGGGTTCACTCCCAAGTTCATGCCAGTCGTAGGCCATGAGGAAAACGAAATCAACTGCTGCACCGATTCCGCCATAATCGTAGCCAGCATTGTATGGAGGATTATTATCACCTGTTTTGTATGGGACTGCTACTGAAGTAGATAATCCTTCTGGTCTTAAACGATTACTCAGTGCTTTCAAGAAGGTTGTAAAATTATCCCTTTGTTCTACAGGTACTAATTCAAAGTCAATGTTAACGCCTGCATAGTTTTTGCTTTTTACCAAATTATAGATATTATCGATTAAACGTTGTCTTAGTGCTGGGGAAGATAAGACTTGCTTCACAATTTGAGAACTGAAACCACTAGCAGTTAAATTAGTAATAACAGCAATCGGTGCCACAAAATATTGTCTAGACATTCGAACAATTTGCTGATCGTCCAATTCACTTAAACTTCCATCAGCGCTAATATGATGTTCGAAAATTCCGTAATAAGTATTGTAAGGCGCGTATGTTTGTACGAGAAGTTGGTTGTTTTCTGGGGTAGTAACCGTGATATATCCAAAACTATAGGCACTATATTTTCGACGGGGCGGTAGATACAGCCGCATTCCAACAGTCAAATTACTAGAGTGGAGACCGTTATATGCTTGAATCGTTTGAACAGGAACCATAGCCATTTGAGAAATTGAAAATAATGAATCACCAGGTTGGACGATATATTGATCAGTAGGAATCAGTAAATCTTGACCAGGGACAATCGAGTCAGATGATAAACCATTCATGATTCTGATACTATCCATTGTCACCCGAAACTTATTGGCAATCGAAAAGATTGAATCCCCATACTTTACAACGTAAATAAACAAAGAACCGCCACCTTCAAATTAGTCGTCAATAGTAGGATATGCTACGACTTTGAAATTGATATTTAATTGAAACAATTTCATAGATCTATTTTGTGCTTTTATAAACTGTAGCATTAAATCGGGTTTTTTATTTTGTGATTTATAGTAGTCTTGAAGACTTAAGTTGTCTGTTTCGTGGAAACATTTTTTTAGTGGATAAGATTAAAAATAAGCGAATAAAGCTACTTAAAATTTGAATACGTTTATTTATTTGATAAAATTTCAAGTTAAACAAATTTACAATATGACACTAAAAGGTGTTATAATAGATGTAACACTAAAAGGTGTTATTTTAAATTGGAGGTTTTCAAACGAATGACAAATACATTACCAGAAATTAAAAAAACAATTGTTTTGAACGCATCTATTGAAAAAGTATGGAATGCTGTTGCAACATCTGAAGGAATCGGTGCATGGTGGATGCCAAATACTTTTGAACCTGAAGTTGGCCGTGATTTCGTATTGCATGCAGGTCAATTTGGAGACTCCCCATGTAAAGTAACAGAACTTAAGCCACCACACAAAGTGGGATTTGACTGGGGCAAGGATTGGCATTTAACAATGGAATTAAAAGAATTAGAAGAAGGAAAGACAGAATTCACTTTGATTCACTCTGGTTGGGATGCTGAAATAAGTACTGAATTTGGACAATCGCATACAGTCATTCGCGAAGTAATGGTTGGTGGCTGGGAAAAAATCGTCAACATCAGCTTACCAAATTACATCGAGGCATAAATTGGATTCATCAAAAGCTCGACATGACGTGTTTCAAGCAATTGCCGATCCTACTCGTCGTCAATTGTTAAAATTACTTGCCAACAATGAGCTACCTATTAGTAAGATTACAAAACAGTTTCCAATAAGTCGGACGGCTGTAAATAAACATTTACAAATTTTGTTAGAATCTGGGCTTGTAAGTAACAATAGGGTAGGACGAGAAAATCGCTTTAAACTAAATCCACAACCACTAATCGAACTAAAAGATTGGCTAACCTTTTTTGAACAATACTGGGATGAAAGACTACTTGCTCTAAAAGCGTTAGTGGAGAAAAATGATAATGAGGAATAACTGTGGAAATTATTATTTAGATCAGTCAATTTCATAATTCAAAGTTTTGATATAAAATACGAACATTAAAAGATTAAATTGTTGTGCATTATCTATTAGGATATTGTCTAAGGAGTGGAAGATTGCGAGTCCTCGAAAATGCATTCGCATTTTCTTCGTGCGTTGCGAATTCAAGGAAGCTTATTCAATGTCCTGTGGGAAAGCGAGACAAGTGGTAAGCGGACGAGGAGGCTCACAGCTCGCCCACGGAAAGCGCCATCTGGAGTGGCATATTCAGTAAATAGTATAGTTGAAGTGTAATCCGAATTATTGGATCGTATATTTAAAAACATTCGTGTTTTACGACTAGAATCGTATTTATGAAATTGATTCAGATAAGGAAAGAAACCATTTTGAATGAATTTTGAAGATGGTTTTTTATTTCCTTTTGTAAAAACGAAATTAAGCGGAATTTTACAAAAACGGGCTATTGTTGAAGGCATATATCTTTTTTTTCATATATTACGTTATGAAGAAGGGAGGAATTCAAATGACTTCACCACAATTTAATCCGGGTGGACAAAACTTTGGAGGTACAGGAGGATTTCCATCATTTAGACCACCATCAGGACCACCACCAATGGGGCCGCCAATGGGGCAACCACCAGGATACCCGTCAGGACCACCATCGTTTGGGCCACCGCCAGCAGGTCAAATGCCAATGGGTGCACCACCTAAATTTATTCCACCAAGACCAGCATGGCAACATGGATCAAGTGGTATTAACTCATGCCTATTCGCCTATACGTATATCTGGCAATTTGATGGCAACAATTTCTGGTTTTACCCAATTGCCGTTAGCAGAGACCAAATAATCGGTTATCGTTGGAGCAGTAGAAGAAATAGATGGATGTTCCGTACAATTAGTAGAAGTAACATCTTCTCTTATCAATGTTTTAGATAAAGGTAAGTATCATGAATGCCTTCTTCTATTCTTTAAAAGAAGGCATTTTGTTAATTGCAAAGAAAAGTATTTATATATATGCTTTAAAAAAAGTATAATGAATCATCTTTTTTATGGTAAAATATACAAAACATTTCCTGCATGAATAAGTATCCTAATCCATACTATATAATAACAGGCTTCGTCTCTTATTTAGAGTCGAAGTTTTTTATTATCGTGAAGGAGGAAAAATGATGAAAATGATAATCAGAGAAGCAAAATTGGAAGATGCAAAAGAAATCGCAAAAGTTCATGTTAGTAGTTGGCAAACGAGCTATAAAGGAATGATGAGCGATGAATTCTTACAAAATCTATCCGTTGAAAAAAGAACAGACCTTTGGATAAATAATCTTCAACGTGATGAAAATATAGTGATTGTCGCAATAGTCAATGATAAAATGATTGGTTTTGTATGCGGGTCACAAGTGAAAGAAGGGGAGTATCCTTCATATGATGGTGATGTCACAGCCATTTATTTTTATGAAGAATATCAAGGAAAAGGATATGGAAAAGAATTGCTTCAAACTTTATTTGAAAAATTTAAGATGAAAGGGTATAGAAATGCAATTGTTAAAGTGTTAGCGGATAACAAAAGTCGTTATTTCTATGAACATAGCGGTGCAAAATATATTGATCAATGTGATATACAAATTGCAGGAGGACAAGCTGCTTTACGAACGTATGCTTGGGATGTTATTTAGTAGAAATAGCACAAAGGGGGTGAGACTATGGAAGTACTGTTAAAAAAAGCGATTAATTTAAGAGAAAAAGGTCTATTAAAAGAATCGAACTCACTTTTAGTAGAATTAGTGCGTAACTGTCCGAAGAATGCGCTTATGAATTACCAGTGTGCATGGAGTTATGATGCATTAGGAGAGGAAGCAGAAGCGGTTCCTTATTATGAAAAAGCGATACAACTTGGATTAACGGATGAAGATCTTGAAGGTGCACTCCTCGGGTTAGGTAGTACATATAGAGCGCTTGGCCAATATGAAAATTCGAAGCAGACGTTTCAAAAAGCAATCGAACACTTTCCGAATAACAAGGTCATTCAAGTATTTTACGCCATCACATTATATAATTTAAAACAACATTCTGAAGCTATGGAACTTCTCTTACACTGTATTGTTGAGACAACTCAAAATCGCAATATTTTAGCGTATAAGAAAGCGATTGAATTTTATTCAAATAAATTAGATGAAACTTGGCAATAACTGATTCTAAGTTTTTGCCTTATACTATAAGTAGTTTTTGTTTTATTTTAATATAAAATGATGACCATCAAATACATTAATTTTTAAGTAACGCATTAAGGAAGGGTTCCATCATGAATTTACAACAATTACAGCAACAACTCGCGGAAAACGGATATCTTACGGCCGCAAAACTTATTCCAGAGATTGAGGCTGAAAATAATATAATACCAACCATCTCTCAATTGTTTGAGGATTGTCAAACTTCAACAATTGACTTTCCAGATGACATCGGGATCTTATATACACAAGTAACAAGTGTCTCTACGTATGATCCAAAATATTATGACATTTTACTTCGTGACTTACAAACAATTTTACAAGAAATTATCAAACCAACAGCTGATTTAGCAACAATCTTCATGGAAGAAGAAGAAGTGCAAGAAGCAAGCGTACTATATCAAAAAGCAATGATTGCGAAAGCTGATGCACAGTTAGAGCTTGGAAAATTTTATAAAGCGATAGGGCATGATGATTGGGCATTTGCTTGGTATGATGCAGCAGCCAATCAAGGAAATATCGATGCGAAATACTGGCTTGGTAATTATTATTATGATGGAATTGTTGTGGAAGAAGACTGGGAGAAAACATTTGAGTGTTATAAAGAAGCGGCATTAAAGGGACATGCTGATGCAATGAATAACTATGCAGATATGTATTTTCGCGGTGAATATGTTGAAAAAGATGACAAGCGTGCATTCGAATTATTTTCAATAGCAGCAGAACTTGGTGTGGCTGAATCCATGTATACATTAGGTTATATGTTCGAAAATGGAGTGGGAACTGAAAAAGATTTAGCAAAATCAAAGTATTGGTTTACTCAATCAGCATTAGCAGGCGATGTATTTGCTGCCAATCGACTAGGTCATGAAGCTTTCCAAAATAATCGAGGAGATGAAGCTATTCGTTGGTATCAAATGGCTGCTGATAAACAAGATGTTGATGGCGAATTCAATCTGGGATTTTGTTATGAATCAGGAATCGGAACCCCTATTAATAGTAAAAAAGCAAAGTATTGGTATCAACTTGCGGCTTTGCAAGGGGATGAAGAAGCAAAACGGAAATTGAAAGAACTGTAATAAGAGAGCGTACTTATTATTAGAGTGGCGAGTAAATGATCATGGCCACTCTAACTTTCTTAGTTTAATTTTATCATTATATTCATTGCCGCTACTGTCTTTCCATATAATTTGAATTTGATAAGAAAGACCTTCTTTAGGAGCATTTCCTAAATATATATCAGGATATGAAAAGGGATGTAGGGAGTATTCTGTTCCATCAACATTATCTCTTCCTTCATAAAACTCTGTTCTCTCTACTAATACTTTATCCTCTTCTAAAAATTTGAGTTTCTTTACAGTAACCTTCTCTTTGTTTTTTTGTTTAATGGACGCTAACCACCCTATTGGGGTACTGCCGATTCTTTGATTTTTATACATTACTTTCCACATTCCATTTTCAGAGTTTCCCTTCATTGTACATTCTGTATAATCCCAATAAACGATTGCTAAAATCACTAATGCTACCGTAAAAACTAAAGCAGAATAAAATTTCATCATGATGGTTGCCTCCTTTTCTATTATTATTAATTCTTTTATTTTTCAAAAATGAACGTTTACATTTATGAATGTAAAAATAAATATAAAAACAAAACTTGCGAGGTGTCGAGTACTACTGATGGTAGAAAAATACAAGTACTCCATGATGCATATTATCTTACACAGTGAAAAAATAAGTTAATATAAGGAAGTGTTATAATGATTGAAACGAAAGATTCATGGTTTTTCATTTATGATACTCAGTTTTTAGTAGGAGCAATTATTATAAGTATTCTATTGGTAGCATTTATTATTTTTTCAATTATTAAAAAGAAAGAAAAGACTAAATAATTGAGTTTAAACATTCAATAATACTTATTTAATTATTAAGAAGTCGTCACTTCCCTCGTTGAAATAGGATAGTAACATTTCTCGATCTTCTGGATACTGACATTTAATGTTATGGAAAATCATCAAACGATTTCCAATCAATTTCTTCAATCATACCATCTGGATCTTGATAAGTTATTTGACCACCAATTAAGTCACAAAGGAAGTAAGATGTCGTGACATGATAATTTATGAATAAATGCTTTTTGATATGTAATCGTCTATTTATAACAACTCTATAACCAGTCTCTTCCCAAACTTCTCTTACACATGCTTCTTCTGCAGTTTCACAATCTTCAATACCACCTGAAGGAACACTCTAACTTAAAGTGTCTTTTCCTCTAACCATAAGTAACCTGTTATTTAACATAATAATTGCAGCAGCACTGTTCAAGAATTTTTTTACTTCACTCAAAATACTCACCCCTTAAAACATAGTAAATTACTTAACCTTATCTAATAGTTATAACCTTATATTGTATATTTTAGAAAATGAAAGTAATAACGTGTTAATATGATTAGGGAGATTATTTAACTAAAATAGGGGGGATTGAGTTGAAGTTTAAGAAGATATTCTGTTCATTGGTAATTTTATGTTTCATTTTTGCAAGTGGATGCAATTTAACTAAGGTACAAGGTGAACAAAGTAAAAATTATATGAGTTTGCCTCGAGATATTCCGCAATATGTAACTGAAAAGGACTTTGAAAAAATTGATTGGGATAAAAAAGTGACAAAGTTTGCTACAGAATTGAGAAATGATATGTTTGGAAATAAAGATAAATTAGGGATTATCGGTCCAAATTTAAAACCAAATCAGGTGGAAAAGTGGTTATGGCATTTTTGGGGAATTGATAAAGGAGAAGTAACAGTTGTAGGTTATAACAAGAATACATCAAAAATAACACCAGTTTTTAGCGATGGCGTATGGACAAAGAAAGGAGTTTCTGGTGGGAAAATAAATGGCGCAGATGCGAGTATGCCTTCTAATGTTGTTCTGTCGGAAGCAGGAAAATGGGCTATCTTAGTTTATATTGATGATCAATTGTTTGATACGTTAGTGATGGATGTAAAAGATCAATAAAAATAGATATGTAGGAAACCTATGAGGAAGTATTTTCCTCTTTTTTCTTATTTCTATTGTATATTTATTGAAAATAATTTATTATTATTCATATTAGATTAATTAAATGAATTTTCTTAATATTATGTTAAATGATTTAATTCAGTTATGGATTTATGGACAAGGGCAGAATTAAAACTTTCGCCTTCGGATACTATCGAAGGATTGAAGAATAAGATAAGAAGAGATCCTGACTTATTCTTCGTTTTAGAAGAATCTTCTCAAATTATTGGGATAGTTATGGGCAGATATGATGGAAGGAGGAGGTGGATTAACCATTTAGCTGTAGATCCAGACTATCAAGGAAATTCTATTGGTCAAAAAATGATATCAGATATTTACTTAACTCGAAAAAATTGAATGTAAAAAATTTACTTATTAATTGAAATGGATAATCAAAAAGTTCAAGAGTTCTATAAAAATCAAGGATACCAACAAGATGAACTAATATTTATGGAAAAATGGATTTAATCAGATTACATGATAGGAGAATATAAATGAATATTACAATTGAAGAATCAACAAATTCTAAATTAATACATGAAATAATGATAAAAGCATTTTCTGAGTATAAAAATGATGCAGCTCCTTCTAGTGCTTTGGAAGAAACAGTTGAAATGATTTCAACCTCTTTAGAAAATAGAGAAAATGCATTGATTGGTTTTATCGATGACGAACCAGCAGCAATGCTTCGTTTCCAGTTTATAGAGAAGTATATCTATTTCTCACGATTGTCTGTTATACCCAAACATCAAGGAAAGGGAATTGCAAAAGCATTATTAAAAGCCCTAGAAAAATATGCTAAGCAAAATGATGTAAATGAAATCCAGTGTAAAGTTCGTATGAGTGTACCAAGAAATATACAATTATACGAATCTATCGGATATGAAATTTTTGAGGAGGATATTGTACATAAGCCGAACGGAGTGGATCTAAAGGTTGTATCGATGAGAAAATACATGAATTGAATACACTTCAATCACAAATTCTAGATTCAAAAAAACTTGTGTATAGGGAGGTTAAAGATGGAGTATTTCAAGTTTTTAAGACAGTATGTTGGACACCAACCCATTATTTTACCCGGATCGGTTGTATTGATATTAAACAAACAAAATGAAATTTTATTGCAAAAGAGACATGATGGGGGATGGGGGCTTCCAGGTGGATTAATGGAATTAGGAGAAAGTTTAGAAGATGTTGCAAGAAGAGAAGTTTTAGAGAAAACTGGTTTAGTAATTAACGAATTACATTTATTAGGTGTTTTCTCTGGACCTGATTATTATATTAAACTTCAAAACGGTGATGAACTATATTCTGTAACAGCTGTTTTTTATACGACAAATGTTTCAGGTGACTTAGTAATTGATTATACAGAATCAGAAACATTACAATATTTTTCACTGTTAAACTTACCAAACGAGTTAACCAATGAATATAAAAGTTACATTGAACCATTCCTATCACAATTGATTGAATAAAGAGTAGTAAGCGGCTCGTCCCAGCCTGCAGTAAAATCATAATTGATATTTATTAAAAAAGCTGAGTATTAATGATCAAAACACTTATATAACATTTTCGAAAGGTGGATTATTTTGTATATTCCTAAATACTTTAAAGTCACAAATATTGATGAAATAAGGGATTTTGTTCAAAAAAACTCTTTTGGCACAATTGTTTCAACAGAACAAGGGAAACCAATTGCCACTCATTTGCCATTGCAATGCATTAAAGAAGGCGATACTTACTATCTAACAGGGCATATGGCAACCCTCAATGGAGAACATTTGAAACCTGTGATGATATATTAGCTATGTTCCAAGGACCACACGCTTATATCTCTTCCTCTTGGTATGAAGAAGAAAATGTACCAACATGGAACTATCAAGCTGTACATGTTTATGGTAAAGCCAGCATTTTGAACGAAGAAGAGTTAAAACAGGACCTTGCCATGTTACTATGTAAATACGAAAAACATCGTAAAAATCCAGTTTTATGGGACAAGCTTTCTACTCAGTTATTAGAAAAACAACTAAAAGGTCTTGTTGAATTTAAGATTAAAGTACAAGAAATTCAAGCTGCCAATAAACTAAGTCAAAATCGTAATGAAGTGGACTATCATAACATCGTCAATAGGCTATATAAAGAAAAGGATATGAATTCTCAACAATTGGCACAATTGATGGAAAAAAAGTTAAACAAGGATAAATAAGTATGGTTTATTTTTAAAGATTTTTTCTTACTAAGGTATAGAAAAGCTGAGTAAGCAATTATAAAATCTATTTGTTCTTCATCACCCATATGAAATGTAATACTAGAATACTCGGTTTTAAATTGATAAAAGAAAAAAACATTCAAAATAGAATGCTTGTTACGTCGATTTTATTATTTTTTCAATGATAGACTACTTAGTAGCTCTACATCATCAGTAAATTTTTGGGTTGGAATATAAAAAAACTGAGTAGCAATTTAATTGCCACTCAGCTTTAATCATATTATAGGCTTACGCCTCGATATCTTTTACACCTTTATAAATCAATTCAAATAGTTCTTCGATTCCTTCTTCTTCGATACAAGAGAAGGCTACACGTAGATCTGTACCACTTAAAGCGATTGTACCAACGCCATATTCATCTAAAAGGTGAAGGCGTAATTGATCTGCGTCAACATTTTTAAGTTTTAAGCACATGAAGTAACCTGAGTTGAATGGGTAGTAATCCCATGCATCGTTGAATTTACCACTATCCAAAACAGCTTTAACCTTGTTTGCGCGGCCTTTCATGATGTTGAATTTTTCTAGTTTTTGTGCTTCAAATTCAGGGCTTTGAAGTGCATGAAGTACGAAAGTTTGTGATGGGTGTGGACCGCTTGAAATCGTTGCACGAATAATACCTTTTGTTTTTTCTTCAAGAGCTGCTAATAGTGCTTCACTAGTATTACCGTAAGTGATAAAACCAACACGGAATCCCCAAATATATTCTTCTTTTGTAGCACCATCAATTTTCACAGCAAGTACACGTTCGTGAGCGTTGCTAAGTGCACCGAACAAAGATTCATGTAGTGAATCTTCGAAGAATAGTGAGTAGTAGGCATCGTCAGTAATAGCTACCACATTTATACCAGCATCAGCTGCATCCATAATTGCTTGAACGATTGCTGCACCTTCTTCAGCACCTGGTGTGTAACCAGTTGGGTTGTTCGGGAAGTTTAATAATACGATTGCTTTGCCTTTGTCTTTTTGACTAAGGATGGCTTCACGAAGACCTTCCGCATTAAATTTGTTTTCTGCATTATAAAGTGGGTATGTTACAGTATGAGCATGACGGCGGATTCCGAAAACCATGTCATAGTTTTCCCAGTTTTTATCAGGAATGATTAATGCATCACCTTCATCTGCAAATAAATCAGCCGCAATACTTAAACCGTGAGTTAAGGCATTTGTAACGATTGGATTACCAAAAGTTTTGCCTTGTAATGATGGATTTTCGACAAGCATTTTTTTACGCCATTCTTTACGTAATGCTGGTTTACCAGCAGGAGGAGCATAAAGGTAAAGGTCAGAAGGATCATAGGCAGATAGAGTGTCTTGAATTACTTTTAAGTGCATTGGTTTACCGTTTTCTAATGCTGTACCAATTGTTGCGTTATATTTTTTCGCTTTTTTACCAGCATCAGCTGATTGGCTTAATATTCCTTCTTTTGGAAAATATATTTCTTTTGCTAATCCAGATAGCATGTCAAATACATAAGAATTTTCTTTTTGAATAGTTTCATTTAATTCTTTTGCTAAACTATGCATGTTGTCATTCGCCTCATTTCAATTTTCTACGAATAATTATACATGATTATCCTTAGAAATGAATGAATTACATACAATTTTAGTGAGTTTTTTTAAATAGTTCATTTTTGGGAGATTCGATAAAATGGAATGTTAAAAAGATAATGTGCAAAACCTACAAACAGAAACCTAAAAATGGTCTTTTATGCCATTGAACATTGAAGAGTTTAATAAAAAATGATTCAATTTCATACATGGTTTTCTAGTTGTAAAATACGAACATTATAGGATAATTGAATAAATGAAAGGTATCAAAATGATCATGTTAGAATCTCCAAGATTAAAGAGATTATTTCTCAGAAAGGGAATAGATGTAGTTGAGATAAATCATATTCTAGACAATATCCAGTATGATTTATACACTATGAATATATAAAATAGTGGAAGGAGATTAAATGAATACGACGATTTCGGTAGAAAAAAAGACTACTTTATGGGTAGTGATCATCTTAGGGGCATTAACTGCTTTTGGTCCACTCTGTATGGATTTATACTTACCGGCTTTACCTATGGTTTCTCATGATTTACATACATCAACTTCTGTCACACAATTTAGTATGACCGCCTGTTTTGTCGGGCTTGCGATAGGGCAGATGTTCTTTGGTCCAATGAGTGATCTTTCGGGACGAAAAAAACCTTTAATAGGTGCACTGATTTTATTTACGGTTGCATCCTTTCTTTGTGGTTTAACTAGTTCAATTATCATCCATCTTATTTTACGCTTTATGCAAGGCTTTACAGGTGCTGCTGGAATTGTTATTGCAAAAGCAGCTGCACGTGATCTGTATAGCGGTAAAGAACTAACAAAATTTATGTCAATGCTCGGTCTGGTAAATGGTGTTGCCCCAATTGCAGCTCCATTGTTAGGCGGATTATTACTCGCAATGGGAGATTGGCATTTGGTTTTTTACACACTTTCACTTGGAGGTACCCTTTTACTGATTGGTGTTGTCTGGCAATTACCTGAAACACTTCATCTTCAAAATCGTACAAGAGGGAACTTTTTTACCCCTTTTAAAGCTTTTCCGATTATTGTCAAAGACAAAGAATTCATGGGCTATTCGTTAACGCAATCATTTATCTTAACATGTATGTTTGGATACATTGCAGCTTCTCCATTTGTTCTACAAAAGATGTATGGACTTTCACCACAATGGTTCTCTGCATCCTTCGCATTAAATGGCCTTGGGATTGTACTGATGACACAATTGACTGGACGCTTAGTGGGAAAATATGATGAACGAACAATACTAAGATTCGGCGTTTGGCAAGCAACAATTGGAAGTCTACTATTGCTAATGGTAGCGATCTTTAAATGGCCACTGATCCTGCTATTATTAGGATTCTTTATCACGGTTTCAAGTGTAGGGCTTGTCTCACCAACTGGTTTTTCTCTAGGAATGCAAAACCAGGGTCAACACGCTGGGAGTGCTTCTGCAATGCTAGGTTTACTACCATTCTTAGGTGGTTCAATCGTTTCTCCTTTAGTAGGGATTGCAGGGGAACTTACCGCAATTCCTATGGCAATCACTATGCTTTCATGTACTTTACTTGCACTCATCGTTAACACAATAAATACTCAGAAATCAACTAAAAGAAGAAAGGAGGAAAATGCTTGAAAGTCAAATTTACTTATATGCTTGTTTTAGTATTCACTCTATTAACGGCATGCTCATCACAGTCCCAAACTCCGGTATCAGACGAAGCGGTATTTGTGGGGAAAGGGAAGAATTGGAGTGCAAAGTATGTATATAATTCAAAGCTATATAAAGAAAAACACAGAAATTGGGTTGAAATCACATATATCGGTGAGAAACCATTAAAAATAAACTCATTAGCTCTACATAATATGAAGATGAAACTTAAAAGTAGAGACCACACGATAAAGGGTGATTTTGGGGAAATGGTAACAAAGGTAAATAACAACACAATCTTGTTTTTAGTGGGTACGGTTAATAGCAAAACATACAAAGAAGATCAATACGAATTAACAATTAGTTTGAACGATAAGAACGATGTGATGAATTTGTCTCTGAAAAAATAAAATGAACATAATTCTAAAAAATGGAGAGGTAGTTATGAAAAAAGCATTGATCTTTGATATGGATGGCACATTATTTCAGACGGATTTACTATTAGAACCAGCGTTAGTTGCGACCTTTGATGTGTTACGAAAAACGAGTGGTTGGGAAGGCGATACCCCAATTGAAACTTACCGAAAAATCATGGGCGCCCCATTGCCAGTTGTTTGGGAAACATTATGTCCACAACATTCGCTTGAGATTCGTGAAAAAAGTAACGAGATTTTTCATGAGAAATTAATCAAACTAATCAAGAATCATCAAGGTTCATTATATCCGAATGCGGAACTTGTACTTGAAAAACTAAGTGAAAATCATACGTTATACATAGCAAGTAATGGACAAATAGATTATCTTCAGGCAATTGTTGAGACTTATCATTTGAATCGATTTTTTAAAAAAGTTTATAGTATTCAATCAATCTCTTCCGGGCATAAATCAGATTTGGTTAAGAAAATAATAGATGAAAATAATATAAATGCAGGTGCTGTTATAGGAGATCGTTTATCAGACATCAATGCTGCAAAAGAAAATGGTTTAATGGCAATTGGTGTTAATTTTGATTTTGCACAGCCTGAGGAATTAAAACATGCAGATCAAGTAATTCATAATTTAATCGAATTGATATGAAAAAAGAAAAGAATCCTTTTTGCATTTTGCGAAAAGGATTCTTTTTCGTATGACGAAATGCGACCTAATTTAACGGAAATAGTCTCTTTAAATTAATTCTTACAATTATAAACCTCGTCAGTCTATATATAAAATACCATTGAGCAACTAAGGAGAGTTACGCTAAAGGTTTTTTATTAAAAACTAGAACAGCAAGTAACAACATGAATACAATCAATCCGATTGTAATCGAATAGATCGACATATATTCATTTGTTTTTATAAGACCGTGTAAAACATTATTGCCATCTGAAGCAAGTCGTAAAATATTGTAATCAGTAGCTTTCGGGAAAATGGACAATATAAACCAAACTCCCACAAATAATGCTGTCCAAAGCAAATTGGCATAAATGGATTTGAATAAGATGTTGCCTAACAAAATAACTGCTATTAATAATAGACCAAATAACCATAGGTTGCCGACAGCAAGACTCAAATGTTCGACATGTTCGTCTTTCCAATAATACCATGTGTAGAAATAGGTTACTGAAAATGCTAGCCAGTACATAATAGTCCATATAAGCATGGCAAAAGCGGTTTTCGCTAATACAACTGTACTCCTGCGTAATCCTTTTGTAAGTAAAATAATTAGAGTACCTTCGATACGTTCATGAATTAGCGTACCTGCAAATAATAGGGCAATTACGAAAAGTCCAATTTGTGAAAAATTCTTGAAAAACTGTCCCCATGAATCGAGCGCAGAAGGTTCAGGAAAACTATCTGCTACTTCTTTTGGCAAAAATTGAGCCATAATTTCTGGCATAAACTTTGCTGTTAATGGACTTAGTAAGGAGAGAATTAAAAAAACTGTAATAATAATTAGAAATTTATAAGTTCTACTAAATTCCATCGTTTCTTTTTTTAATAGGGCAATAAACGAATTCATCGGCTCACCTCCAAGAAAATTTCATCTAGAGATGGTTGAACAACTTCAATAGCTGTTGGATAGAGATTCAGGTTATGACATTGTTCGAATAATTGTTGCTGTGTTTGTGTAAGATTCTTAGCTTCAATTACCATGACACATGATTCAAGAGTAATACGTTTTTTTAGTTCACTTTTTTCAATAAATTGTTTCGCTTGTTTTTCATCATCGAACATCACGCGAATTTGTTGTTTACTGTATTTTTTCATAAGTTCTGAAACACTGCCAGAAACAACAAATTTTCCATTGTGTAACATGGCTACTTCATCACAGATTTGCTGTGCATCATGCAAAATATGAGTAGATAATATAACCGTTGTTTCCTGTTTAATGGATTGTAAGATATCTAAAATTTCTTTTCTACCTATTGGATCAAGGGCAGAAGTAGGTTCATCACAAATAAGTAGTTTTGGCTGATGAATGAGTGCTTGTGCAATGCCAAGACGTTGTTTCATACCACGTGAGAATTGTTGGATTTTCTTTTTGTTATCTGCAAGGCCAACAAGCTGTAAATATTTAGCCGCACGTTCTTTTCTTATAGACTTAGGCATCCCTGTAATTTCTCCACAAAGCATTAAATATTCAAAAGCTGTCATGTAAGGGAAGTAGGCAGGTACATCTGGTAAATACCCAACATAGCGATTCGTCGGTGTATCTCCATAAATAACAGCTTCATCAAAAATGCGAATCTGTCCTTTTGAAGTGGGGAGTAGGCCTAAAATCATTTTCATTAAAGTGGTTTTTCCTGCACCATTTTGACCTAGTAAACCAAAAATTTTCCCTTCTTCTAAAGTAAAGCTGATATCGTCAATAACTATGTGTGAATCAAACGATTTTGTCAGATGATCTACGGTTAAAATCGTCATGCTTCTCTCCCTCTTCCAAATATAAAGTATACGATCGGACCAATTAGCTGAAGGAAGAGAACAATAACTACCCACATTGCCTTATTGCCAAATCGATAATTTGGGTGTTTTAATACATGAACCAAAGCAACGATTGCAAGAGTCCATTCTAAAATAACTAATGGGATAATAAGGGGGAGTGCTTCTTGTAACGTCATATTAATCACATCCTAACTTATGCTGTAAATTGGAAAGCATGGATTTAACATCTGTTCGTTCAAGCAAAGGCTTGAAAATTGGATTATTTGTAATACTCGTGATTAAACTTGTTTTAATTGTTTGTTCATCACGCGTAGCATTAGATCCAAGATCAAGTTCTCTTGCAAGCCATTCATCAATTAAATCAAAAAATGAATCGCCATGTAGTGTAATTGGAAACTTAATCATTTTGCACACTTCAACATATTTTTGTATCATCTCAGTAGCTTTGTCATCGTTTTGTTGCATCATATAACCTTGTGCGGTAATTAGATAAAATACCAATGAACTGTTAAAGTTTAGATTTTTAACATCAAAAGTATCAATGAGATCTTCAATGCGTTTTACAATTTCCTGAAATTGTTCTGGCTGATCAGAATGCATCATTAAATAATTTGGTGCAATTGCTAGAAGTCCAATTACATATTGAAACATACTAACTTGCAATGTTTCTTTCGCTTTTTCTGGTTTTTGTAAAAGTTGAAATGCATGGGCAACTAAAATTTCGTTTCCAATATAAGGTTCTACATCATTTCCTAACAGTTCTAATACACGTTCTGGATTTTGCATAACGAGTTGACAATTTGCTTCAAGCGACCCCGCTTGGCGAACTAGGCGAAGATCTTCTGAATTTTCCTCAATACGATGGCATAGTTCAATCGCCTTGTTCATGACATCTTGTTGTTTTTCACCTGCCATAGGTTGATAGTTCAGTAGCAATACAGCCATTTGCATTAATAAGGGAAAACAGGAGTAGTATTCATCAATGATAAATTGAATACGTTCATAAATCTCATCAAATGGTTTTATTGCAAATTCTTGTGATAATTCAACATACAATTTTTGTATATCTTCTTTTGTCATTTGAGGTTTATAGCCCAGTAGTTCATCAATCGATAAATTATAATAGGTTGCAAGTTTTGGTAACAATAAGATATCAGGGTAACTTAGACCAGTTTCCCACTTCGATACAGCAGCTTTTGAAACGCCTACATAAGCAGCTACTTGATCTTGTGTAATGCCCTTGCGCTTTCGTAAAGCAGAAATTGTATTGGCAAACTGTAAATCTTTCATATCCATCAACTCCTTTATATATTCAGTATATCCATTAAGAAACGATAAGACGATGGAATCATAGTAGAATTTAGTTAAAAAAATCAACTGTTGGTAAACGGAATAAAAGACCCAAATGATTTGAATAAATTCAGAAAACATTTCCAATCCAAATGCATAAAAAATAGAAAAGGACATTTGAATCCTTTCCTTTTGCTATCCGTATACATAGTTATTAGAAAAGAGGAGGTCTGAAATGCTGCTGTTTATATCAATTGTCCTCTCCTTACCAATCTATTTATTAGCGATATGGGGATTATGTGAACCGGAAGAAGCGATATTGTTTATGGAATAATGGCGTTATCAAGAGGAATCAGAATTTTCTGATTTACAAATGAAACTATTTAAGTATGGGATTAACCTTACTATTATAGTGGTATCATTATTTATTCTTTTCATTGCAGTAGATACATTTACATCCTAATCAAATACCCTTTAACAAAGTCAATATAATGGAAGACATTTTATTTAAAATAATGAAATTTTAATAGGAGGAGAGAAAAGTGAGTGGTATAAATCGGTTACATGCAGTAGAGGCAGCCCATCTTTTTATAGATAAGCATTTTCCACATTGCCAAGGTGCTAGTTTAGCTGGAAGTGTAGTCCGCGGTGAAGCAACGGAAACATCTGATCTTGATCTTGTTATTTTTGATCAAAGTATCCTTGCATCCTATAGGGAGTCTTACATTGCATTTGATTGGGCTATTGAAGTCTTTGTACATAATTTATTGTCGTATAAACTTTATTTTGAAAGTGATGTCAAAAGAGCAAGACCTTTTTTGCCTAAGATGGTTTCTGAAGGAATTATTCTAAAAGGCAAAGATGTTATCGAACCAATAAAAAAAGAAGCAAAAGAATTACTAGACAATGGCCCAGAAGAATGGATTGAAGAGATGGTAAAATTAAAGCGCTATTTTATCACTGATGCCCTCGACGATTTTGTAGGATGTTCCGATAGAGCAGAGGAATTGTTTATCGCAAATACACTAGCAGAATTAGTAAGCGAATTTGTTTTAAGAACAAATCGAAAATGGGTTGGTAATTCGAAATGGATAGTGCGTTCATTAAAGAATTATAATCCAGAGTTCACAAATGCTTTTGTAGAAGCTTTTGATACATATTATAAAACGAGAGACAAAACTAATGTGATTGAAGTGGTTGAAAAAGTTTTGAAACCTTTTGGCGGTAAACTATTTGAAGGTTTTTCTTTGGGGAAAGACTAATAATTAGAGCCATGCAATTTAGATGATTTTCTGTTGCTATGGCTCTTAAAAGTTTATTGATGTTTTATCATAGTCATGAATTCTCCAAATTCAGAGGTGAATATATCTTCATAGACAAACCCAAGTTTTTCATATAAGTGGATTGCTCGTTTGTTAAAGGTAGCAACTGTTAGTCGAATAGGTGTATTTCCAAACTGCTTCTTAATAGAATCCAAAATAAAAGTACAATATTCAAAACCATATCCTTTACCAACAAGATGGGGATTCATTCCTAGACCCATGTCGATCAACTCTGCATGATACACACCAAATTTATAGCCAGCAGGCACCTTAGCTGCTTCCCCAACGCAAAAAAATCCAACTAAATTATTGTATTCATCAACGATTGCTTTAAAATTTTCGTTCATCAATTCCTTAATATTATCATCTGAACAGTCATTATTGTAGAAATCATAGGGTGGATCGTAGTGCCAATGAAGTATTTCTTTTGCAATTGATTCATTCATTTTTTTAATTTGTATGATCATATAATTCCTCGCTTATCAGATGGATTTTTTATATATTTGGCTAAATCCTTAGCAATGTTTTACGCTTCTTTCTGTGCTATTATAATAGTTAGAAATAATTATATATTTTTTTGCCGAACATGGCATCTATTTTGGAAAGGTCGTAATATCAATGGATTCAACAAATACAGCATTAGAATTGTTAGTACAACAAGCTGAAAATGTGCTAACAAGCCTAAAAGATTTAAAACTTGGTCTTAAGAAAAAAGGTAAAGCACGTTTTGATTTATATGAAAGATTTTGTGCAAATCAACATTCATTTGATGTATATACATTTATGGATCCTGAAATTCAAGAATCAGCAGAAGTGACTGCTTTCAAAAAACAATTAGAGTCATTTAGAGAAGACTTTGCTGTGGTACGTACAGATCTTGAAGCTGTCGTAGACATTAAACACGCAGAAGCAGCTTATGAAGAGGTATTTGCTAACTATAATGTAATGGTCAATGTACTCGGTTTTCCTGATCGACAAGTAAATGCAAAAAAATTCTAAACAGAATTTAGATCCACATACTAAAGTTATTTTTAGTATGTGGAATTTTTTTGATGAAAAACTAAGAAAAGAAAAAAGGAGGATAACATGTTGTCAAAACGATGCATTCATCATATTTGTATTCAAACCAATCATTACCAGGAGTCAATAGAATTTTATACGAATGCTTTAGGGTTCACATTAGTACAAGAAACGAAGGATTTTCATAATCGGGCTTATAATTCGTGGTTACAATTAGAAGATTTTTATATGGAGCTACAAACTCCCAAAAAAGATGAAGAGCTAAAACCTTATAATAAGCATAGAGAGGGCATTGTTCACTTTTGTTTATGGGTAGAAGATTTAGAGGGAGAAGTCAAACGATTAAAAGAATTAGGCGTAACTTTCCTACAAAAAGATGGTGAAGACATTTATTTTGTTGAAAATGGTAGTTTGTGCAAATTGCAAGCACCAGAAAGAACAATTGTTGAATTACGTGATCTGAAGGGAGTATAAAAGAACGATGCAAAATATTCTGCCCCCAATTATCGACGAATCAACACAAGTATTAATACTTGGATCAATGCCAAGTCAACTTTCACTTGAAAAACAGCAGTATTACGGCAATCCACGGAATCACTTCTGGTCTATTATAGGAACAATCTTACAGGTTGAAGTGCCTGAAGATTATTCAAAAAGGGTAGAGTTACTAAAAGTGCATCATATTGGCCTATGGGACACGATTCAATCATGTGAAAGGCAAGGAAGTTTAGATGCAAACATTCGTAACATTGTACCAAATGATTTTCGTCAACTCTTTATAAAGTATCCAACTATTCGATTGCTTTTATTTAATGGTGGTAAAGCTTATTCTGTTTTCAAAAAATATATGGGACTTCAACTTTTACAAAAAATAGAGTACGCCAAAATGCCTTCATCCAGTCCAATCCCAGGTAAAAACATCAAATCCTTTGAAGAAAAAGTAGAGGAGTGGCGGATCATGGAGAAATATTTATAAGCCTAAACGAACTTTTGGTAGATTGAGCAACGACTCTTTTTATAATGGAATTTCTTAATATTGAGAAACGGTTAAAAGAGCAAATTAAAAGATCATGTTTTGATAAGAATGGTCAAAACATGATCTCGATTATTAACTTATTTTATACAATTGCAATGATGATAATATGCTGTAGTTACAACTTCAACATACTCTATCACTACTAAAATATAGAGAAATTGGCTGATCTATTCAATACGAATTGCTTGATCATTTGAATCATCTTCTTGGCTATAAATGACTTGTTCATAAAACGTAGCCATTGCTGTTGAAAAATAAGGAATTAGCCACAAAAAGCCTATTCCTAAAGTAAACAGACATAGAATACCCCAACCAATGAAGCTAAGTCCTAGTAAAAAATATTTCCATTTAAACCCGACCATTTTCCTTCTACTCTCTGATATTGCTTCAAGAATTGAATATTCAGGATGATCTCGTAATATATAAAATGTTTGTGAGTACGATATACTTTTTATGATTCCAGGAATAAATAATAACAAAGACCATAAAAATACGAAAATACCTTGTAATATACTTGCTCCAATTAGTTTCATGGAAGTTTTACCATTAGAATAGATTGAAAATACATTAGCAATGTTAGGATTGTTTTCTCTTACTAAAGATAAATAGAACCAATATACTCCAATAGAAAAAGGAATTTGTAAAATGATAATGATTAAATTCACAATAGCGGCTCCTATTGGTGTATCTTCTTGGTTAAACCATTCAGTAAACCCACCGCTTACTATAATTTCAATAATAGTCGGGAAAATATAATACATAATAAACATAATAAAAGAAAGTAAAACAACTAATCCCCATTCTCCCTTTAAAGATTGTAAAGATTGCCTCTTGATGTCAGAAATCTGAATTTTCACAAATACGCTCCTTTTTTACAAAAATTTAGTCTTCAACTTTAATATTATACTAAAAAAACCTTGATGTATACTAATCTAATTTTATTCTTGTTTGGTGCTAAATATCCGTAAATATAATACGAATCATAAAAAATATTTATCTAATAAAATAAAAATTCTGAAAAGTCATTGAATTTAAAAAGTAAAAGTGATATTGTTATATACATGCTAAATTGAAGTATGAACTTCATATATTAAAAATAATAAAGCAGGTACTGCATTAAGGTGATGAGGTATTGTATCAAAAAATAATACAGGAGTGTTATCAAGAGCTATCAAAAGGTCAGAAAAAGGTAGCTAATTACATTTTAGAATTTCCACATGATGTAGCATTGAAATCTGCCCAAGAAATAGGCAAATTAGCTGGGGTTAGTGAAACAACAGTTATTCGTTTCTGCTATGCAATCGAACTGTCGGGATATAGTGAACTACAGTTAATTATTCGTAGTTCGTTAATGTGTAAGAAAAGTTCGCTTGGAAATTATTTGGCTTCAAAAGCTGATATTGAACCAGATGTCTTTTTTCATGAAAAAGTAATGAAAAACGATGCAAAAAAAATTCAAACTGTTTCAGAAAGATTAGACCCGAACGATTTTCAACAGAGCTGTCAATGTTTACATAAAGCAGAGAAAGTATATGTCCTTGGTTTACGATCCTCTTTTGCAGCTGCACAATGGCTTGGCTTTACTTTGAATGTACTACGTTCCGATATTCATATGATTCAACCACAATCTCAGGACATTATTCAACTGATGGGTCATATGAAAGAAGGGGAAGTGTTAGTTGTATTATCGTTTCATCGTTATTATAAAGAAACGATTGATATGGCACGTATGATCAAGAAAAAGGGTGTAACGGTTATAGGCATATCAGATGGACAGATTGCTCCGCTAAGTCGATATTCAGATTTTTATTTTCCACTTGCAACCTCTGAAACTTCAACAATTGATATTATGCCGACGGTTATTTCCTTTTTAAATACACTTGTTTCTGGAATGACTGTACAAGCCCCAGAACAATACGAAGAGTACAAAGCACAGTATGACCGAGTAAACAGTGGATTCTTATTTTTAGATGGAGATGAATTTGAATGAATCAGCTACTAGAAGAAATTACACCTAAGTTGAAGGAGGTATTTACCCATTTACATCAACATCCTGAAATAAGTTGGCATGAATACAACACGACTATCTATTTACAACAACTGTTGCAATCATTTGGATTTACGCCACATTTAATAGAAGGATCTACAGGATTATACGTAGAAATTGGTGCCGGCAAACCAATCATCGGCCTTCGAACAGATATTGATGCATTATGGCAGGAAGTTGATGGTCAGTTTCAAGCAAATCATTCTTGTGGACATGATGGTCATATGACAATGGCAATTGGTACATTATTATTACTCCAAAAATTGCATACCCCAGAAAATGGGACCATTCGTGTTTTATTTCAGCCAGCAGAAGAAAAGGGACAGGGAGCTTTATATTTAATCGAACAAGGTTTAATCGATGATCTTGATTATTTATATGGTGTACATGTTAGACCTATTCAAGAATTACAAGATGGAACATGTAGCCCAGCAATCTACCATGGTGCAGCGAGATTAATAACAGGAACCATTCATGGCAAGGAAGCCCATGGTGCACGACCACATTTAGGGAAGAATGCTATTGAAATTGGAGCGGCATTAGTGAATGCATTGCAAGCTATTCATATTGATCCAATGATTCCATCATCTATTAAAATGACGAAGTTTCAATCAGGTAGTGCTGCCAATATCATTCCAGGTAACGCTGAATTCTGCATCGATATGCGTTCTCAAAAGAATGAGGGAATACATGCATTGATGACAGAGCTTGAAAATGCGATTCACGGGATTGAAAAGCAATTTACGATTCAAATAGAGTATCAAATTGATGCCAATATTGCAGCGGCAGAAGTGAATGATGAAGCAATGCAACTGATGCGACAAGCAATCGTCGAAACAATTGGTGAAGAAAATATGAAACCACCTATCGTAACACCGGGTGGAGAAGATTTCCATTTTTACACCTTGAAATGTCCGAATATTAAGGCAACAATGTTAGGACTAGGATGTGGACTTCAACCTGGTTTACATCATCCTAAGATGACATTTAATAGCGCTGCATTGCTAACTGGAATTGAAATTCTAACTCGAACTGTTTTAAATACAGTGTCCCATGAAAAGAAAGAAGTGACATGTAATGATTACGTATAAAGTATTAACGACAAATCAAGAGATGGAGTTAGTTCAAAAAGTAGAACAAGCTGTTTGGGAAACAGCTCCCATCCCAACACATCAAACCTTAACAGCAGTGAAGCATGGTGGTACAGTGATCGGTGCATTCGATAACGACAAATTAGTTGGGTTTAGCTACGGCTTTGCAGGATTTGAGAATGGTAAAGTTTCACTTTGCTCTCATATGCTTGGTATTTTACCTGAATACCGAGAAAGTGGGATTGGTGCCAAGTTAAAACAACAACAAAAACAACTTGCCACAACAATTGGTTATGAAAGAATGACTTGGACATACGATCCATTACAAACGCGGAATGCTTATTTGAATTTAACGAAATTGCATGGAGTTTGTAATACATATATTGAAGATTGTTACGGCAAAATGGAAGACGGTTTGAACGGTGGTCTTCCATCAGATCGTTTTCAAATTGACTGGTGGATTACAAGTGATTATGTCAATCATTTTGTAAAAAAGAAATATGACAACCCGGTCTTACTAGCAGAATGGTCATATAATGCACAGCAATTGCCGGCTTGTGAAAATGTCAATATTGAAGGATTATCCCATTTTAAAGAGGTTGCTTATCTCGTACCAGCCCCAGCAGATATTGCTTTACTGAAAAAGCAAGACTTGAGCTTAGCAATTGATTGGCGTATGAAAACACGTCAAATGTTCACGGCATTATTCCAAGCGGGCTATGTAGCAATCGAATTAGTCAAATCTAATCATGAACCGGTACATTACTATTTAGTTGTTAAAAAGAATTCAGTCAACATTCCACAATAGAGAGGATTTTACAATATGAAACTTCAAGAAATTACAATTCGCCAATTAAAAATGAAAATGAAAGCCCCATTTACAACAAGTTTCGGTACTTTCTATGATAAAGAGTTTCTTCTATTAGAAGTAACAGATGAACAGGGCAATAAAGGATGGGGTGAGTCCGTAGCCTTTGATGCGCCTTGGTACAATGAAGAGACCTATAAAACAAACTGGATTGTACTAGAAGATTTCCTGATTCCACTGGTAAAAGATCAAGATATTAATCACCCAGATGAAATCAATGAATTATTCGCACCAATTCGCAAAAATAATATGGCAAAATCTACGCTTGAAGGAGCTGTGTGGGATTTGTATGCGAAACGTACAAACCAAACTCTAGCTTCTGCACTTGGTGGAGATAAAAAACAAATTGAAGTTGGAATTAGTATTGGTATTCAAAATTCAGTTGATGAATTGTTAGCTTTAATCGATGAGTATGTAAACGAGGGCTATAAACGTATCAAAGTGAAGATTAAACCAGGTTGGGATGTTGATGTAATCCGTGCTATACGAGAACGATTCCCGGATGTACCGTTAATGGCAGATGCCAACTCGGCTTATCGTTTAGAAGACGTTGATTTATTAAAACAATTAGATGAGTTTAACTTAACAATGATTGAACAACCACTTGCTTCAGACGATATCATTGATCACGCAACATTACAAAAACAATTAAAAACACCTATTTGTTTAGATGAAAGCATTCACTCTCTAGAAGATGCACGTAAAGCAATCGAACTTGGAAGCTGCGGCATTATTAATATCAAAATCGGTCGTGTAGGTGGTTTAACAGAATCTAAGAAAATCCATGACTATTGTCAATCAAAAGGGATTCCAGTATGGTGTGGGGGAATGTTAGAGTCCGGAATTGGTCGTGCGCATAATGTAGCACTTACGACATTATCAAACTTTATCATGCCAGGTGACACTGCTGGTTCAGAAAGATATTGGGAAAAAGATATCATTGATCCAGAGGTAACCGTAGAAAATGGCTATATTACGGTGCCAAGTAAAACTGGTATTGGATATGAACCAAACATGGATTTAATCGAAACCTTTACTGTAAAGAAAAAAGTATATAAATTAACGAACAATGAGGTGGTACGATGAAAAAAAGTATAGAAATGGCTGGTGCATTTGTCGGTGTAATCGTTGGTGCAGGCTTTGCTTCTGGACAAGAAATACTACAATTTTTCACTAGTTTCGGCTGGTGGGGAATAATAGGAACTGTAATTGCTACAGCTCTATTTGCGTTTTTGGGTATGAACTTAACCACATTGGGAAGTCGTATAAAAGCGACTTCTCATAAAGAAGTAGTGTATCAGATTTGCGGAAAGTATTTAGGCGCAGCTGTTGATTTTGTTATTACCTTCTTCTTATTTGGGGTATCAGTCGTTATGTTTGCAGGAGCTGGCTCCATTTTTGAAAACCAATTCGGAATTCCAGCGATGTATGGTAGTTTAGCGATGCTCGTTGTAACGATTTTGACATTGATGTTTAATGTAGAGAAAATTATTGGTTTAATCAGTGCAATTACACCTTTCTTAATGGTACTAGTAGTAATTATTGCAGGTTATTCGATTTTCACAACAGATTTAACGGCAGCTCAGATGAATCAAATTGCCAAACAACAAAATTCAGGAGCATCCAATTGGATATTAGGAGCACTCCTTTACGTATCTTATAATATTGCAGCAGGAGCATCGATGTTGACGGTTATGGGGGGCGTTGAAAAAGATGAAAAGGTTGCAAAACGTGGCGGCTTCCTTGGTGGAATAGGCTTAGGGCTTCTTATTTTGCTTATAAATGTCGCAATATTCACAAAAGTCGATCAAGTAGGTAGTGCAGATATGCCAATGCTTGTACTTGCTACAAAAATGTCACCAATTGTCGGCATACTCATGTCAATTGCATTATTAGGCATGATTTACAATACAGCCGTTGGTATGCTTTATGCATTTACCGTTCGTATTGTACCTGCAAAAAGTAAGCATTTCAATTGGATTGTATGGGTAATTGGTTTTGCTGGTTTCGCATTAAGCTTTGTTGGATTTATAAAACTTGTTAGTGCAGTTTATCCAGCAATGGGGTATTTGGGTTTTGTTTTAATCGTTTCAATTGTTATTGCATGGGCAGTTCATGTAAAACGTTCAAAAGTCAAATCACTTGTTGCAAAAGAAGCCTAATCATTCAAACAGAGAAGTACAAATTGTCAGTAAGCTGACTTTTTGTACTTCTTTTTTACTTGCGGTAGGATAATTGAACATTTAATCCACGAAAATTCATGATCAATCCATGAAATATAGCTTCTAATCCACCAAAAAACAGATTGTATCCACAAAACAGACAACTGAAGTCTTCCAACTAACCGTGATAAGAAAAAACAGTACATATCTGAATGAATCAATTTCATAATTCAAAGATTTGATAAACAAGAACATTAATAGAAAAATGTTATACGCTATATCTATTTGATCGCTGTCTAAGAAGCGCCATCTGAAGCGGCATGTTAAGAAAAACTATATAAAGTATAATCCGAATTGATTATACATTTATAAATCATTCGTATTTTTTAACTGGAAAGGCAATTATGAAATTGACTCGAATGAAGGATAATTTGAGAAAACAAAGAATTCTATAAGTAGTTTATTTAGTAGTTTGTTGGAAAAATAACCTAAAGCAGAATATATTATATTTTCTTAGATAAAAATAACATTTCTATTAAAATGCCGTTATTTACAATTCTTTTACAGAATTTTCAGATTATAATAAGAGAACAAACTTATAAGGGGTTGATAGAATGTCGGTAAAGGTTAATTCAAACGTTGCACTAAGCCATCCATTATCACCATTATCTGAAGCAGAAATTGAAAAAGCTGTTCAAATAGTTAAAAAACAGCAACAATTGACTGAACATGTACGATTTATGTCGGTGATGTTACATGAACCTAAAAAGTCAGAAGTACTTAATTACAAACCAGGACATACTGTAGATCGCCAAGTATTTTTAGTCATTTTAGATGATAAAGAAATGAAAACATTTGAAGCAGTTGTAAATTTGACTACAGAAAAAGTTGACTCCTACAAACATATTCCTGGTGTACAACCCAATGTCGCCTTAGAGGAATTTGAGCAATGCGAAGAATTAGTTAAGAGCCACCCGGATTTTGTAGCAGCTTTACAGAAACGTGGTATTGACAATGCTGATTTAATCATGGTAGATCCTTGGTCAGCAGGAAATTTTGGGGTTCAAGAGCATGAAGGTAAACGGTTACTCCGTGCGATTTGTTGGCAAAAACAATCACCAGAAGATAACGGATATGCCTACCCTTTAACGGGGATTGTTACGTATGTAGATCTAAACAAAATGGAAGTTTTTAAAGTAGAAGATCATGGAGTTCGTCCAATTCCAACAACACCAGGTAATTATCATCCTGAAGTTGATGAAACTATTGTGTTTAGAAAAGACTTAAAACCATTGGAAATCAATCAACCTGAAGGTCCAAGTTTTACAATTGAAGGTAATTTGATCAAATGGCAAAAGTGGAGTTTCCGTTATGGATTTACACCACGCGAGGGCCTTGTATTATACACAATTAATTACCATGATAAAGGCAAAGATCGTCCAGTCATTTACCGTGCAGCCTTATCAGAGATGGTTGTCCCTTATGGTGAACCAACATTTTCGCATAACACACAAAATGCCTTTGATGCTGGTGAATATGGAATGGGGCAATTAGCCAATTCTTTAGAACTAGGTTGCGACTGTTTAGGTGAAATTCAATACTTTGATGGTGTTGTAGCAGATGTAAAAGGAAATGCGCGTACGATCAAAAATGCAATTTGCTTACACGAAGAAGATTACGGGATTGGTTGGAAACATACGGATTGGCGTACAGGCCATGTAGAGGTAAGGCGTTCACGTCGACTAGTAATTTCATTCTTCTGTACAGTTGGAAATTATGATTACGGCTTCTATTGGAGTTTCTACCAAGACGGTACGATTGAAGCTGAAGTTAAACTAACAGGTATTTTAAACACAGGTACATGTGAAGATGGTAAGCAAACAAAATATGGTTCTGAAATTTCTCCAGGATTAAATGCATCGCATCATCAACATTTCTTTAATTTCCGTCTAGATATGATGTTAGACGGTGAAAATAACTCAGTGGTTGAAACAGAAACAGTAGCAGAAACATTGGGAGAACATAATCCGAATAGCAATGGATTCTATCCTCTTTCACGTATCCTAAAAACAGAACAGGAAGCGTTACGTAATTTAGATTTGAAAACGCAGCGAACATGGAAAATTATCAATAAAAACTCACTTAACCGAGTGAATCAACCAGTTGGATATAAGATTTTGCCTGGCGAAAACTGCTTCCCATTTGCGCATGAAGAAGCAAGCGTTATGAAACGTGCAGGTTTCCTTAAACATCATTTACACGTTACGCAATTTGATGAAAGTGAAAAATATGCAACAGGTATGTATCCAAATCAACATGCTGGAGGAGATGGTCTTCCAAAATACGTTGAGAAGAACCGTTCCATTGATGATGAAGATATCGTTGTTTGGTATACAATGGGCCATCATCATATCCCACGCCCTGAAGATTGGCCAGTAATGCCAACTGCATACATTAACTTCCAACTAAAGCCAGTTGGATTCTTTGATCGAAACCCAGCATTAGACGTTCCTAGACCGGACAAAAAGTGTCACACAACTTCCACTTGTCATACACAATAATACGTTTAAAGGAGTGATTAAATGCTACCATTCCTGAGCATGTTGGTGATTGTTATTTTTACTGTAATTACCAACCGTTTATTAAGAAAACGTTTTGCTAATCATAGCATGGCCAAGTGTTGTATAATGCTGATTTCTATGACAATGAGTACAGCTGTTGGTATAAATATGGCTACCTGGCAGCCCGATATGGTGCTATGTGCAATTGCATCTATTATTATTTCAATTGCATTAGCCTTTTTACTGTCAACTGGCTTACCAGTTTACCTATTCATGGAAAGTGTAGGGTCCAGCTTTATGGGGGCAATGATGGGTGTAATGCTAACATTAATGACCACCCAATATTTAACGTTAAGTATTATCTTTTTTACCATGATATTCATAGTAAGTGCTGTCATTTCTATCGGTGTATGGAATCGTGAGATGTTTCCTATCTTTATAAAAGCCATTCCAAAGCATATTTTCATTGTAGCTGGTTTAATGATTTGTGTACTCGTATTTAGTAGTTTTGAGATCCAACATGAGGTACCTGTAAAAGAAGAACAACAGCATCACCATCATCATTAAAGGGGTCGATAATTATGGTAAATGTGAAACCGAATATTGAAGAATCAGGCATTCAATTCAAAAAGAAATATGACAATTTTATCGGGGGTGAATGGGTTGCGCCTGTAAGAGGCGAGTATTTTGATAATATTACGCCGATCACGAAAGAAGTATTTACACGTGTAGCTCGTTCCACAAAAGAAGATGTAGAGTTAGCATTAGATGCTGCACATGAAGCTCAAAAAACGTGGGGGAAAACACCTGTTGTAGAACGGGCACGCATCTTGCAAGCCATTGCTGATCGAATGGAAGAAAACCTTGAAAAAATCGCAACGGTAGAAACTTGGGATAATGGAAAAGCGATTCGTGAAACTTTGTATGCTGATATTCCATTGGCCATTGATAATTTCCGCTATTTTGCTAGTGCAATTCGCGCACAAGAAGGACAAATGACACCTTTTGATGAGGATACAGTAGCCTATCATTATCATGAACCTATTGGTGTTGTTGGACAAATCATTCCATGGAACTTTCCTATTTTAATGGCAGCTTGGAAATTGGCACCAGCACTTGCTGCAGGAAATAGTGTTGTTTTAAAATTAGCAGAACAAACCCCGGTATCATTCTTATATGTAATTGAACTGATTCAAGACCTATTACCTAAAGGGGTATTAAACGTCATTAATGGTTTTGGTTCGGAGGCGGGAAAAGAGTTAGCTTCAAACCCTCGTATTGCCAAAGTAGCTTTTACAGGTTCTACAGCTGTCGGCAAACTAATTATGAAATATGCATCTGAGAATCTAATTCCGGTTACCTTAGAATTAGGTGGCAAATCTCCTAATATCTTCTTTGAAGATGTCATGGATGCTGATGACGGATACCTGGATAAGGCGATTGAAGGTTTAGTGATGTTTGCCTTAAATCAAGGTGAAGTCTGCACATGTCCATCTAGAGCCTTGATCCATGAGTCTATTTATGATCGTTTCATAGAAAAAGCCATTGAACGAGTAAAGCAAATTAAAGTTGGTAATCCATTCGAACTTGAAACAATGATGGGTGCACAGGCTTCAGAAGAACAACATAAAAAAATTCTTTCCTATTTTGAGATTGCCAAACAAGATGGAGCGGAATGTTTAATCGGAGGTGCCGAAAATCAACTTGATCGTTTAGATGGTTATTTTATTAAACCGACTATTTTTAAAGGCAATAACAAAATGCGTATTTTCCAAGAAGAAATTTTCGGTCCGGTATTGGCAGTGACTACTTTTAAAACTTTCGAGGAAGCAATCGAAATTGCCAATGATACGATGTATGGATTAGGTGCAGCTGTTTGGTCACGCAATACAAATATTACCTATAAAGCAAGTCGAGAAATCAAGGCAGGCCGTGTTTGGGTCAATACGTATCACCAATACCCTGCTGGTGCAGCATTTGGCGGCTATAAAAAGTCAGGTATTGGTCGAGAAAATCATTTAAAAGCATTAGAATCGTATCAATCAACTAAATGTGTATTCGTCAGTTACAATGAACAGCCACAAGGTTTCTTTTAATTTTACGTAAGAGTGAAGTGAGGGGGAGGCTTATTGAGTAGCTATTATCCAATCCAACCTGAATTGGTCCAAAATACGTATTCGTATAGAGAACTGGCTCCAGACATCCAATTAAAACAGGATATACTATTTTATTATGAGTTTGAACCAATAAGCTTTTATAGTAATATTCATGTGATTCCTGATGCTTGTCAAGATTTAATGTTTTACATGGGCGAAGATCAAAAGGTATTCTTAGGGAATACGCCAACTACGCGTGAAATTTATTCATTTTTCCCAAAAGGTAAATATTTTGGTGTTCGTTTAAATCCAAAACAAACCGTTATTCAATACAATTGCGCATTAAAACAAATTGTTCAGCAACCGTTCGTTAATGTTGAAGTAGGCTGCACATTAGATGCTAAATTTATAAAAGCTATTTTTGAAGCGAAAAATTTTGAACAAAGAGTGCATATCTGTAATGACTATTTTTGTTCTCAAAAAAAGGAAAAAAGTTTAGGTGATGAGATATTCACTACTTGTTTTGATTCTATTATTGAAAATAATGGATTATTCTTACCAGAGGTGATTCAGCACAAAACAGGTTATTCTGAGCGATATATCCGAGAACTTTTCTACAAAAAAACAGGCTTTGGACCAAAAAAATTAAGTAAATTCATACGGATACAACTTTTACTTCAACATTTTTCTTTTGAGGAGACACCTATCAATATTGATCAATATGGTTACTACGATCCTTCGCATTATTACAAAGAATTTAAAAGTTTACTTGTCATAACACCTGCTGAATATATAAAAGAATTTTTAGGTTGGAAAAATATAAAACGAAAGTTTGTATCTTATTAGCCCTCAAAGCTTTCACTCTTTCATATAAAAAAACATACTAGTGCTAGTATGTTTTTTTTTAGATACATTTAACGTTTCATACCTAACTTTACAAAAAATTAATGGTTTATAACAATTCGTATAATGGAGCAGTTGCAACAGATCCTCTCCAATCTATAAATGATCCTTAAATTAAATAGTTCAAAAATGATTGAGTCAGTAGTGTAAAAAAAGGAGGTTAGATGATGGCTTCAAATACTGAAAATGTAACGCTTAAAAAATCTCTCACCGCCATAAATTTATGGGCTATTGGTGTGGGAATCGTCATTTCGGGTTCTTATTTTGGGTGGAATTTTGGAGTAGGTGAATCTGGTTTTTTAGGTATGTTAATCGCAACACTACTGATGGCGACTCTGTATATTACCATGACATTAGGTATTTCCGAACTTTCTACAATATTGCCACATGCAGGCGGACCTTATTCTTTTGCAAGGAGAAGTATGGGAAGGTATGTAGGTTTTATAACAGGAATTGGAGTACTCCTACAATATATAATGGCAGGACCAGTAGTAGCGATTGGTATCGGAGGATATGTAAATTTCTTATTCCCTGAAATCCCAGCACTTGTTCCGGCAGCTATCATTTTTGGTATTTTTATGATTGTGCATATTATCGGTATTAAAGAGTATGCAACGATAGAAATGGTTCTTTGTTCTGTGGCAGTTGGGCTATTGGTACTTTTCTTTATTGTTGGTTTACCATATATTCATGTGGGAAATTTATTTCCAAGTAGTGGCAAGTATATTCCTGGTGGTTTTAAAGGTATTTGGTCAGCACTTCCATATGCAATGTGGTTATTTTTAGCAATTGAAATGTTGCCAATGTTATCTGAAGAAACTAGAGATGTAAATAAAGATATGCCAAAAGGGCTTATTTCAGGAGTGACAACGCTATTAATTATATCCATTTTCACCATAACGGTATCTATTGGATTAGGGGGAGTTGATAAAATTTCAGTTGCTTCAGATCCATTGCCAGCATCTATAGCATCCGTTTTGGGTGAAACATATTGGTTATCCAAAGTATTAGCAACTGTAGGTTTAGTTGGTTTAGTATCTAGTTGTTCAGGTGTCATTTTAGCGTATTCAAGACAAGTATACTCTTTAGCGCGTGCTGGCTATTTACCTAAATTTTTATCATTAATGAACAAAAAGAGGCAAACACCATATGTTGCAATTATATTGCCAGGTGTTTTAGGTATACTCTTAGTATTTTTCTTTAATCCGAATAATTTAATTTTAATTTCCACATTTGGGGCGCTTGTTTCGTATATAGCCATGAATTTGTCAGTCATTATTTTGCGCATAAAAGAACCTAATTTAGTAAGGTCCTTTAAAACACCCTTCTATCCAATTACGCCAATTGTTTCTTTGATCTTGTGTGTCGTTGCCATTTTTGCCAGCTTTTTTGCTAATTTACCATTCTTCTTTGTTTGTATTGCTATTTTTGCCTTGGCAAGTCTTTATTATTTTATATGGGCTAGACATCAAATTGATGGTAATGCTCCAGAAGAGAATTTTATGGTTGAGGAAATTGAAAATTCTAGTCTTTTTGGAAAGATTGAAGACTCTAAATCTGTTGTTGAGATTGAAGCATCTAACCTTATTCGGGAGCTGAAATGATCAAGATTAAACAGCCACTTCTCTATCTTAAGAGGTGGCTTTTTGTATGGAAATACATAGAAAGGAAGTGGCATCAGCTCAAAGCTATTTTTAACAAGCCATTTATTGAATTCGTAATGATAAAAAATAGCGTTAGTTCCACAAAGAGTTTCCATTCAAAAGGCTACTTACTTCTTTTTTTAGGTCAAACAGTTTATCATTAATTTAGAATTCAAGATATTTATTAGTAAACATGAAGGCAATACGAAAGGAAGTTTTGAAATGGTTCCATCATTATTCATCGGACACGGTTCACCGTACCTAGCAGTTACTCACAATGATTATTCAAATTTTCTAAAGGAATTAGGTAAAAGAATTAGACCGAAAGCAATTGTGATTTTTAGTGCTCACTGGGAGAGTCAAACATTATCACTAACATACACAGATGATCTTTTAGATACAGTGTATGATTACTATGGTTTCCCTGAAGAAATGTATCAAATTAACTATCCTGCAAAAGGATCTAAAATCGTAGCGAAAATATTGGAAGAGCGCTTTAAAAAGGCTGGAATACAAACTCGACGGGAAGAAGTTCGAGGTTTAGATCATGGAGTATGGGTTGCGCTAAAACATATGTATCCTGAAGCAGATATACCAGTCGTGGAATTATCGGTGAATCCGTTCTTGTCGCCTAAAGAGCAATTTCATATCGGAGCAGCATTAAAGGGACTTGGTGAAGAAGATATTTTAGTCATCGGTAGTGGTACAACAGTACACAACTTCCAATGGATGTATCCGAATGCTACAAGCCCTGTAAAAGAAGCAGTAGAATTTGACGATTGGATCTTTGAACAAGTACAAAAAGGGGATATTGACGCTTTAGATCAATATCGTTCACTAGCACCAAATGCCGCTCTAGCAGTGCCAAGACCTGAACACTTTGTTCCTTTATTTATCGCAATGGGTAGTGCAAGTGACCAAACAACAAAGCCTCAAAAGATTAATCAAACCTATGAATTTGGTACGATGAGTAATATGTGTATTGAGTTTTAAAAGTTAATATCGATAGGTTTTATAAAAGAGAACAAAGAGGATATTATCTGATTTGTTCTCTTTAATATATTTAAATATAATAAGCTCACTAGTTATTAATGGGTTGATAATATTATCATCTTCCATATGTAGCCAACGGAATAATTGTATAACGATTTTGTATTTTTGTTTGTCACCTTGATAAATGATAATTCAAAAATCTATCTAAAAATCTTTTTGAGTAACCGTCAGTCGTATTTGTACAAATCGTTTTGTCAGTTTCACCGATATGAGAAGAGACAATGACATCAAAATTTTCCCAAGCTCGATAATGGATACAGTACTATATGCATGAGAGTTTTCTTTACTATAAAATACGATTGTTGATGCAATTGTAAATATAAACAATACTAACACTATTTTTTAAAATATTTTTTTCATACTGCTTCCTTTCAGGTGAAAGAGCCATAACATTTCTGTCCATTCGTTTAATTGTTCACAAAATAGAATTTTAACAAACGTTTGTTCTTATTACTTTTATAAATTCCAAAATTTCTTTTTTGGTACTATTACCTGATTGAATTCCACCTCATAGAATTTATTATTAATTTTTATATATCCATCCTCTAAGTTATTAACTTTTGAGAAAAATAATCCTTCTCTATATCCATTAGAGTTTTGATTTGGGGGCAATAGGTTATTATTTGGATCAATCAATTTACTAATACCTTTATGTTCATAGAGTGTTACTTTTCCAATGGAGCGTTCCTTAATATGCATCCCATCTAAACCCTTTTTTTGTCTCATATTATCGCCAAATAAGTATAGATTCATAGAACAAGAAAGCGATAAATATAAATTGATATATGCTAAATATTCAATGTTAAAAATGTCTATAAATAATTTGTTTACAATAAATATAAGAGCGAAAGATAATATTAATAGAATCAAGTTATTTCTAGGACCTGCCCAAGCAACTTTTTTTGCATCTTTTGCTATGTTTTCACGATCATTATCTCTATTAAAGTTTACGAATACATTACTATACCATTTAAAATCAATTATAATAAACTTTCTTTTTTTTGCTTCAAAGTAATGTCCTAATTCATGAATGCAGATACTGGCATATAGAATGAAATAAGCAATCAAAATACTTATCAAACTTTTAATAAATGTTACATCCTTGTACAATATAAAAAGTGCTAAAAATAAACAAGTAAATACTAGACCAAAGATTGATAAAATTAAAAAGAATTTATTTTTCATAAATTTCCCTCCCATATAACATTATACTAAATACTTTTACTATTCTATTATTCTTCGCTAATTGGTTTTTTGCGAACAATTAAACATGCTTTGCCAAGTTTTATTCAACAAATTTAATAAACTAAAAATTAAAAATATGCAGACATTACAGGCGTTTTTAATGAGATAGCAGTTAGTAATTCTTCAACGAATGGGCAGGATAGTTAATAATAAAAATTTTCATTCAATTATTGACAATAAAATAGGAAGTGCTATACTTTGATTTGTAATTTCATACAACAATTGCTAGGAGAGCTGGTGTTGCCAGCTGAGAGTAGAGCCGTAAGCTCATGATCCTTTAACCTGATCTAGATTATGCTAGCGTAGGGAAGCAGATAGGATATTGTCGATTCAAGTCCTTGTTTCCTTATGGTGGAAGCAAGGGCTTTTTTATTTGCTATAAAATTATAATTGAATATTGAAAAGACCACTAGGGGTGCACGGATGTGCTGAGAGAGGAAACTCAACTCTTGGAACCTGATCTAGATCATACTAGCGAAGGGAAGTGGCTTCCTTTTTTGTATGCCGTGTACAAGATTGATAGCCACTTCTCTATTTTGAGAGGTGGCTTTTTGTATGGAATTACTAAGAAAGGAAGTGAACAATCACTCAATCTCTATTTCAGACATGAAAGAATAGGATGATATAAGAAATGGATAAAAAAGTAGCGCTTCATATCATTACAGATGGTCAACATTCATTACACGAAGTGGTTCATATCGCCACGAAGTTTGAACCTGATATTCGCTATTTGCATATTCGTGAACCTGGTTGGACTGCAGCTGAACTCTTTGATTGTGTAAAAAAATTAGCGTATGCAGGTTTTCCATTACAGAAGATTGTGATCAATGATCGAATCGATGTAGCACTTGCTACGAATGTTTCTCATGTGCAATTGGGTTATCGGAGTATTCCGATTGCTATCGCAAGTGAGAAGTTCTCAAATCTTAAAATGGGTGCATCCATTCATTCGCTGGAAGAGGCTATAAATACAAAAGCCAATTGGTACCTTTACGGACATATTTTTGATACAGCAAGCAAGAAAGGAATCGCTTGTCGTGGAACAAAATTATTACAACAACTTGTAAATAGCATATCGATTCCTGTGATTGCGATTGGTGGAGTTACTCCGCAAAATACAAAAGAAGTATGTGCGACAGGCGTATCAGGAATTGCAGTGATGTCAGGAATTTGGCAAGCGAATGACCCCGTGGCAAAGGTAAAAGAATATGCTCATCAACTGAAGGAGTGGGAAGATGAAAAGTTTTGATAGTATCATCATCGGCGGTGGCGTCATCGGTAGTACGATTGCACATGGTCTTGCTGAACGTGGACTGCATGTAGCAATTCTTGAAAGAAAAGAAATTGCGGATGGTGCTTCACATGCAGCCGCTGGATTACTAGGCGTTCAGGCAGAATGGGATGAATACGATCCTTTATATGAAATGGCAAGAAAAAGTCGGGCATTATTTCCAAAAGTAGCTGAAAAAATTCGTGCAAAAACAGGCGTTGATATTGGGTATGAAGTGAAAGGTATTTACAGGATCGCTAATACAGAAGAAGAATTTGAACGAATTCAACAAATTCGCTCTTGGCAAGTATCTGCAGGAGAAGAAGCATGGTTGCTTTCTTCAGAAGAATTAAAAAAATTTGAACCGAATGTTTCTTCTGAAGTAATCAGTGCAGTCTATTATCCGACAGACGGACATGTGTTGGCACCTGCACTGGCAAAGGGGCAAGCGTTAGCTGCAGCTGCCAGTGGTGCAGAAATATTCGAATATACGACTGTTCAACAAATTGTTGTGAAAAATGGAAAGGTAGAAGGTGTTCAAACAACAGAAGGGTTTTTCCCGTGTAAGCAAGTTTGTATTGCGATGGGTGCGTGGAGTACACCATTTCTTAAACGATTTAACGAAGATTATGGAACTTATCCAGTCAAGGGAGAAGTAATTTCTTTAAAAAGTAATCGACCATTGCTCCATGCGCCTTTATTTTTAAAACGATTTTATATTGCACCCAAGCGATATGGTAGATATGTAATTGGTGCAACGATGAAGCCAAATTCGTATCAGGAAGATGTGCAAGCAATGAGTATTGTAGATCTATTACAAAAGGCATTTTCGATTGTTCCCGCTCTACAAGAAGCAAGTTGGGACCGAACATGGGCAGGATTACGTCCGGAAGCAAATGGTGGTAGACCCTATATGGAAGCACATTCGACCATTCAAGGACTGTTTGTATCCACAGGGCATTATCGAAACGGCATCTTATTAAGCCCGTATGTAGGAGAATATATGGCGGATTTAATGGTGAACAACTATGTATATTAATGGGGTTAAGATGGAAGTGTCAGAGCAGGTGAAAACAATAGAGGAGTTATTGGTTCACTTAGGGCTTCAGGGAAAAATAGTTGTTGTTGAACAAAATGGTGTCATTTTACAAAAAGAAGATTATTCAAAAGTGGTTAAGTCTACTGATTCTATAGAGATTGTTACATTTGTAGGAGGCGGTTAATATGTATCAAATTGGACCATATACATTTACTTCAAGATTATTATTAGGAACAGGGAAATTTTCAGATTATGCTATGCAACGTCGAGCAATAGAAGTATCAGAAGCTGAAATTTTAACATTTGCTGTGCGCCGTATGAATATTTTTGAACCATCACAGCCTAATTTGCTCGATCAAATCGATTTAGAAAACTATCGTTTATTACCAAATACGGCAGGTGCGAAAACAGCCGAGGAAGCAGTACGTATTGCGAAACTCGCAAAGGCATCTGGTTTATGTGATATGGTAAAAGTAGAGGTAATTGGATGTGATGAGACATTATTGCCCGATCCTTTAGAAACATATCGTGCATGTGAAATGCTTCTAGCAGAAGGGTTTATTGTATTACCGTATACTTCAGATGATGTGGTACTTGCTCGGAAATTGCAAAAACTGGGCGTGCATGCCATCATGCCAGGTGCTTCACCAATTGGCTCAGGACAAGGGATTTTAAATCCATATAATTTACAAGTTATCATCGAACAAGCGACAGTACCTGTTATTGTAGATGCAGGTATAGGTACTCCGTCTGATGCAGCACTTGCGCTTGAACTAGGGGCTGAGGCAGTCTTGCTTAACTCAGCAGTTTCTGGTGCAAAAAATCCAGTGCAAATGGCAGAAGCGATGAAACTAGCCATTCGTGCAGGAAGACTAGGTTTTGAAGCGGGGAGAATAGAAAAAAAAGATCGGGCTCAAGCTAGTAGTCCTTCACAGGGGATGAGTATTGTTGACTAATCGCTATTCAAGACAGGAACTATTTTCTTATATAGGACAAATTGGCCAACAAAAAATCCGACAAAAACACGTACTGATTGTTGGCGCAGGAGCATTGGGCAGTAGCAATGCCGAAATGCTTGTACGGGCAGGAATCGGAAAGTTATCCATAGTAGATCGAGATTATGTAGATTGGTCAAATTTACAGCGTCAACAACTATATAGTGAAGAAGATGTTTATCTACACTTACCAAAAGCTGTAGCGGCGAAACAAAGATTAGAGAAAATCAATCGTGATGTGCTGATTGAAGCGTTGGTCCAAGACATTTCATCAACTGAACTTTTAGCGTTTCAAGATGTAGATCTAATCATTGATGCAACAGATAATTTTGAAACACGCTTTTTACTTAATGATTTTGCAGTCAAGTATGAAATTCCATGGATTTATGGTGCATGTGTTGGTAGCTACGGTACTACATATACCATATTACCGCATGAAACACCATGCTTACACTGTTTGATAGACATGATTCCATTTGGAGGTACAACTTGTGATACTGTAGGAATTATTGCGCCTACAGTTACACAAGTTGTGTCACATCAAATGGTTGAAGCATTGAAAATCTTAGTGGAAGATTGGGATGCGCTCCGCAAAGAATTATTAGCATTTGATTTATGGAAAAATGAGCAAACAAAGATCAATGTAGAAGGTCTAAAAAAGTCAACATGTTTAACTTGTGGAACAAACCCTACTTATCCATATTTAACAAAAGAATCAATAGCCAAGGTTGCGGTACTATGTGGGCGTAATACGGTTCAAATTCGTCCTGCAAAATCGAAGTCCGTTAATATTATTGATTTTGAAAAGAACCTTGCTCCACATGTTCAACATTTGAAGTCCAATCCCTATTTAATTCATTTTCAAGTGAATAAAAAGCAGATTGTCCTTTTTAGAGATGGACGTGTGTTAATTCATGGAACGAATGATATTGTAGAAGCAAAGAAAATCTATCACCAATATTTTGGATAAAGTATTGATATAAAATATTCCTATGAAAAGTAATTTACTGTGAAGCTACTATTTTCTTTTAAAAGAATATCCGAAAAGAAACTAAGTTACTATTTTCTCTTTAAAACAAAAAATAACTTTTAAATGACAAAATTATCTGAATACTGTAAAATGAAATTAATTCCATTTTACAAGGGGTGTTTAGGGATGAATGTACCATTAATACTAACAGATTTTTTAGACAGAGCTGTAGATTTATATGGCGATAAAAAAGCTATAATAGATGAAGAGAGAGCATTTACATATGCCGAAATTAACGCGCGTGTAAATCAGCTATCTCGTGGTCTACAATCCTTTGGTGTAAAAAAAGAGGACAAAGTAGCATACTTGTCATCAAATACAATTGAGATGTATGAAGGCTTTTATGGTATTTATCAATTAGGGGCGATTATGGTCCCTTTAAATATTCGCTTAAAGCCAGAAGATTATTTGTTTATCCTAAATCACAGTGAGTCTAAAATTTTACTAGTAGATCAAGATTTATATCATTTAATCGTTCCAATAAAAGAGAAATTAGAAACAGTTGAACAAATTATTGTCCATTATAAAGAAGAAAATACGCCAGAATTAGGTTATGATGAATGGCTTGCTACTTTTGATCCTAGTGAGTTCCCTCGTGTGGAATTACAAGAAGATGATGTTTGTAGCCTATTGTATACAAGTGGCACAACAGGTGATCCAAAAGGTGTCATGCTAACTCACAGAAATAACTATTTACATGCATTATCGACAATGCATCATTTACGTGTAACAGATGAAGATGTGCTCTTACACGTTTTACCGATGTTCCATGTAAATGGATGGGGATCTCCATTCTACTACACAGCAAACGGTTCAACACAAGTCTTCCTAAGAAAAGCTACACCAGAAGCTATATTCCAAGCTATTCATAAGCATAATGTTAGTGTCGTTCATATGGCACCAACTGTATTAAATTCATTGATTCAATATTATGATGAGAAAGAGCCAGCACTTTCTGATCAACTGCGTGTAGTGATTGCGGGTTCTGCACCGCCACAAGCTTTCATTGAAAAAGTAGAAACCAAGATTGGTTGGGAATTTGTACAAGTTTATGGGATGACAGAATCATCACCATTGAGTACAATTTCGCGCATTCGGCCACAATATCAAAATCTACCGGACCAAGAAAAATACCGTTTAAAAGCAAAAGCAGGAAACCCATTGATTGGTACGAAAGTGAAAATTGTCGATGAGTTAGGCGATGAGGTACCACATGATGGCGTATCTGTTGGTGAAGTTATCGTAAGAGGTAATGGTGTGATGAAGGGCTATTGGAAAAACGAACAAGCTACTATCGCGACGATAAAAGATGGATGGTTACACACAGGTGATGTTGGTTCTATTGATGAAAAAGGATATCTAGCCATTACTGATCGTAAAAAAGACATTATTATTAGTGGTGGTGAAAATATTTCTTCTATTGAAGTAGAAGGGGTATTATACGAACATCCAGATATTTTAGAAGCAGCTGTCATTGCTATTCCACACGAAAAATGGGGAGAAACGCCTCATGCCTATGTTGTATTACGTGAAAATGCAACATTGACCGAGCAAGAAGTAATCGATTTCTCTCGTTCAAAATTAGCTCACTTTAAAGCCATTACAGGTGTAACTTTTATCGATGAATTACCAAAAACGGCTTCAGGGAAAATCCAAAAAGTACATTTAAGAAAGAATTATGTAGAGGGTGCTGAAGTCTGAAATATTTCATGAATAGATGAAAATCTATAAAAGTAAAACACAGCTAGATAACATGTGTAGAAGCATGGTGATTCGAAAATGAATTTGCCATGCTTTTTGTTTTTTTAATGGTATTTATAATGTTTGGATATTGCTTTAATAGAATAAATTGGTAAATTATTGTTATGCGATAGAGGAGAAGAAGATGGAATTAAATATAAAGGTTGAGAGCAACGCCAAAGCTTGTAATGTACAGATACTGGTCATATACCTTTTTTTCTTTTACTTTATTTGGGCTTTGAAAGAGTTGTGGTTCATTAATATCTTTCTTTCATTTGGTGAGACAACCTATACGATACTGGAAGCCATCGTATAGGTGTTGGTTTGGATCGTTCCAATTTGGGTTTATGTCAAATATTATTTAAATCGTAGTCCAATGAATTACTTTAATATGAATCTAAATGTAAAAAAAGGTTTGTATTGGGGTGTTATTCTTTCTTCACTTGTTGGTTTGCGTTTTGCTATTGAAGTATATCTATTTAATAATGAAACCTTTCATTTTGTACTACCCTTAGACAGTTATCTTGATGGGTTTCTTGTGGTTGGAATTACGGAAGAGCTGGTGTTTAGAGGGTTTATCCTTAAAGAGATTAATAAAAGAATATCTTTTTGGAAAGCAAATGGAATTACAGCATTATTATTCTTGTTTATACATTATCCGATTTGGATTCATAATTGAGAATTTTTTCATTTTTGTACACACATTTATATATTTCTACTTGGACTAATTTTTGGACTTGTTTATAAAAAGACAGGTTCAATATGGTCGGTTGTACTATTACATTCATTTTATGATTTATTTGTGAATATCATTTAGCACAAAAAACCACTTGGAACAATCCACCCAAGTGGTTTTGTACTAATTTTAGTGTTTTAATTAGTACTTAAAAACTGATAAATCCGTGCCACAAGTGTAAAGCGAGGAAATTATTTTGTCTATTAGGACAATTTTATGGTATAACAGTAGGAAAACATCAAAGAAAGTGGTGTCAGCATATGAAAAATGACTTGTTAAGAAAAAAAGAAAGTATTTTAAGTTCTCAGAATAAAAGAAAAGCAGATTTTATTTTGCGTAACGCACAAGTTGCTGATGTGTTTAATCTCGAATGGCGAAAGGCAGATCTAGTGGTAACAAATGGCATGATTGTAGCAATCGATTCAGAAGGGATTTTCGAGGCTGAAAACGAAGAAGACGCACAAGGTCGATATGTTATCCCTGGACTTATCGATGGGCATATTCATATAGAATCTTCCATGCTGCCTCCATCTGAATTTAGTAAAATATTATTACCTCATGGTATAACAACTGTGATTACAGATCCACATGAGATAGCAAATGTAGCTGGGACAGAAGGTATTCGATATATGCTAAATGATGCAAAGAATGCAAACATGGATATTCATGTGATGTTGCCATCAAGTGTCCCTGCTACATCATTCGAGAATGCTGGTGCCACACTGAGAGCAAAAGATTTAGCGCCATTTTTAACCCAATTAGATGTATTGGGGTTGGCTGAAGTTATGGATTTTCCTGCTGTTTTAAACGGTGATGAGGATATGTTGCTGAAGATTGCTCAAACCGAAGCGAATCATCTCGTCATTGATGGACATGGTGCGGGATTAAATGCAAAACAAATTCGTGGATACAGAGTTGCAGGTATTCAAACAGATCACGAATGCGTTACAGCAGACGAGGCAAGAATTCGGATACAGCAGGGGATGTATGTTCTCATTCGTGAGGGATCAGCTGCTAAAAATCTACGTGCTGTATTGCCAGCCGTTAATTCGGCCAATGCAAGACGATTTTTGTTTTGCACAGATGACAAACATTTAGATGAATTAATCGAAGAGGGAAGTATTAATCATGCAATTACCTTAGCTATAGAAGAAGGAATGGAGCCACTTCAAGCTATTCAACTAGCGACTCTTAATGCTGCAGAGTGTTATCATTTAAAGAAAAAAGGGGTACTAGCAGAAGGTTTTATAGCAGATTTGATCGTGCTGGATGATTTAACAACTTGTAAACCACGGGATGTATGGAAGAATGGAAAAAAAGTCGTAGAGAACGGACAATTGCTTTCGAAGATATTAAAACACGAGCCTGTACCTTCAGCTATTTTACAATCGGTTCATATACCAAAGCTATCATCGCAAGATCTTAGTATTCTATTTAAAAATAGTCATCTAGCTAATATTATCGAAATTGAACCGAATCAATTGATTACACATAAAAAAGTTGCAAAAGTTAAAGTAGAAAATAATGAGTTTATACCTTGTGTTGAAAATGATTATTTAAAATTAGCGGTAATTGAACGACATCACCATTTGGGCAATATAGGACTGGGAATTGTACATGGCTTTGGCTTACAAAAAGGAGCTGTTGCAACAACAGTGGCTCATGATTCTCATAATGCACTTGTTTGTGGAACCAACGATGAGGATATGCTTCTTGCACTTGATACTTTACAAAAGATGCAAGGTGGCTATGTAGTCGTTGCAGATGGGGAAGTGCTAAGTGCATTACCTCTTACGATTGCTGGACTAATGTCAAATGTAAAAGCGGAAGAAGCAGAAAAGCAATTACACGATTTACATAAAGCTTTGTTACAGCTAAACCCAGATTTAAATTTCCATTTGTTTTTAACATTATCTTTCATTGCCTTACCTGTGATTCCAGACATTAAACTCACTGATACGGGATTATTTGATGTAACAAATTTTCAACATATTCCAGTGGAAGTAGATAGAAATGAAGCGATTAAAAATTAGAAAAAAGCAGATTCCTAGGTAACATGGAATCTGCTTTTTTGTTAGATTATGTTCTTAAATGATTGAACATATTCACTAAGAATAGGACTACTGAGAGAGCAATCGAAATGGCACCAATATAGATCCAAGTTCCACTAGAAGCAGCACTGATAAACAGTATACCTACTAGGAAAACGAATAATCCAATATTGTATAACCAGAATTGTGCTTTTGCTAAATCTGATTCTCCCAAACTTTTATAAAAAGTGTACAGTACCCCCATTACAGCATTAGCCAACCATCCAAAGATGAGAATATGACCATATGCTACCCATTCATAGTTACCTGTGGCATACATATAAATACCCAGTGCAACTCCTATAGCTAGATAAATGGCAGATACTTTGAGCCAATTAGTTGACATCCTAATCACCTCCCTTTTCTTGCTCGCTGTAAAATATGCTTGTTTACAAGAAAGGTGTAGTATAAAGGCACAAATACAAACAATAAATAATAGCAAAGGATTATTTGATAAAGTTTAGTAAACATCAAAAAGGTACAATTCGGTTTTCGGATTGTCCCTTTTTAATTATGCTTAAAGAGTTTAACAATAGAAGTCAACAACATTAGAATAATAGAAAATACATTAACATAATTTACAAAAAATGTTGATTTTTAAATTTGTAATGTTGTATATTTGTAATACAAGTTAAAGAAAGTGTTTACATTGGTGGTGGATTATTTATGCAGATAGAACGTAAAAAAGTTGCAGATCAAGTTCTCGAAGCGTTAATCGAGATGATTAAAACTGGCGTGTTTTTACCAAATACCGTGTTACCTACAGAAAACGAGTTAGCAAAAATGTTTGGAGTCAGCCGTCCTCCAATTCGGGAGGCTCTAAAAGTATTGGAAGTTTCAGGTGTAATCGAGAGCAGACAAGGTGGCCGAAGCTGGATCAAGAAAGTCAATCTATCTGATATGATGGACCCTATTAAATTTGAAATAGTCACAAGAAAGCAAGTTATAGAATTACTTGAATTTCGCAAAATCATTGAAACAAATGCAGCAGCACTAGCAGCTAAACGAAGAACAGAAAATGATATGAAAAATCTAGATGGAAAGCTTGCAGAGTTTAAACAAATAATGGATGATCAAAATGCTATTGGGTATAAGGAAGATTTTGAGTTTCATCATATCATCATGCAAGCATCCAAAAATTCATTTATCATTGAGACCATTAGTAATTTAGCTGATTTACATGTTCGTGCTTTAGAATACTCTCTATCGAAAAACTTAGGATGGGAGAAAAAGCGTAACGATGTATATCGAGAGCATGAAAGAATTGTGAAGGCGATAAAAGATCAAAATAGTGAAGCCGCTAAGGAAGCTATGAAAATCCATTTAGACAATGCCATGCAAAAGCTTCAAAACTTAAAGTTGGAAGAATAAGCGTATAGGGAAATAGTTAATAAGGGGGCGGTTTTGATAGAACAGCTAGAACTAAACCTAAAACAAATAATAACCGATCATTCACGCATCTTAACAGACGCTGCAGATTTATGTAGTTATGCATATGATGCCTCGTTTGGAGAGTATATGCCAGATATTGTTGTTCAGCCACTTACTACGAAAGAAGTTTCGGATACCATGAAATTTGCCAATATTCATAAAATTCCTGTTTATCCAAGAGGTCAGGGAACAAGTTTAAGTGGAGGACCATTACCGGTTCAAGGTGGTATTGTCTTAGATTTATCTCAGTGGAATTCAAAATTAGAAATTGATGCAGAGAATATGTTAGCGATTGTTTCTCCAGGGGTTACAGCTATGGCGATCAATGAAGCTGCCTTAAAATTCAACTTAATCTATCCACCTGATCCTAGTAGTATGAACATTGCAACAATTGGTGGGAATCTTGCAGAGAATTCAGGAGGACCAAGGGGATTGAAATATGGCGTAACCAAAGATTATGTTATAGGTTTAGAAGTGGTTACGCCTGAAGGGGAGACTATTCGCACAGGAGGCCGAACCGTAAAAAACGTTACGGGCTATGACTTGACAAAACTCATTGTTGGCTCTGAAGGGACTCTTGGGATTGTGACAGAAGCTATTCTAAAATTGTATCCGAAGCCACAAGCAACTGAGACTTTAATGGCTTTGTTCGATAATATGGTTGATTCGGGAAGAGCCATTTCAAAAATATTAAGTTCAGGAATTCTGCCTGCGAAGATGGAAATAATGGACCAAGCATCCATTGTTGCGGTTGAGGCCTACCAGCCATCTGGATTACCACAGGATGTAGATGCTTTAATCTTAATCGAGTTAGATGGACATCCAGCAGCTATCCGAGAAGAGATTGAGAGAGTAGAAAAAGTTTGCCTAGCACAAAATGCTCGAGAAGTCAGCGTTGCCAAAACGAACGAAGAGGCCAAAAATTTATGGAAAGCTAGAAAACTTGTCTCACCGGCGATTGTACGAAAAAAGCCGACAAAAATTTCAGAGGATGCGACTGTTCCTCGTAGTCAAATTCCAGAAATGTTCAAACGTTTACAAGAAATTAAAGAAAAGTATCAAGTCGATCTTGTCGTATTTGGTCATGCAGGTGATGGCAATTTACATCCGAATATTATTGCAGATAAAAGAGATCGAGAAGAAATGAAAAGAGTGGAAGCAGCGGTAGAGGAAATATTTAAAGCAGCGATTGAACTGGGTGGAACCTTGTCAGGGGAACATGGAATCGGCACATTGAAGGCACCATTTATGGAAATGGAATTAGGTGAAATGGGCATTGACATGATGAAACGTATAAAGAAAGCGTGGGATCCCAATGATGTATTAAATCCAGGGAAAATTTTCCCGACACCTGGGCAAAGGTTTGAACTTCTGGATGGTTAAACATCTATTAGCCTATAACGAAACACTTAGTTGCGTTCAATGTGGTTACTGCCTACCGTCATGTCCCACATACGTTACATTCAAAAAAGAAACGCACTCACCCCGTGGAAGAATCAACCTTGTAAAAATGGCTGCTGAAGGAAAAATAAATTATCAGGATATGGAAGACTCTATTGATCTATGCTTAGGGTGTCGAGCATGTGAAACGGCTTGCCCCATAGGTGTTGAATATGGAACAATCTTAGAATCTGCAGTTACGGCAATTGCTGAGCAACGTCAAAAAGAACTGTCTATTCGGAATCGAATCATTAAGTCTATGCTATTAAACCGTGTTGTACCAAATAATAGAATACTAAATGCTATGGGTGCAGGTTTAGCCATCTATCAAAAAACTGGTCTTCAAAAAATTGCCCGTAAAAGTGGGATATTAAAAATATTACCTGAAAATTTAGACGCATTTGAAGGGATTTTACCAGTTGTTCAGGGACCACTACGAAAAAGAAAACACCAGAAATTTGATAGTTCAAAAGGAAAGCCTCTATATAAAGTAGGGTTTTTTAAAGGTTGTATCATGGATACTATGTTTTCTTCTATCAATATGTTAAGTATTAAACTACTCCAAGCAATTGGTTGTGAGGTTACAGTAATTTCGGAACAACAATGCTGTGGAGCATTACATCAACATAGTGGTGAAATTGCGACAACCATTACACTAGCCAAAAAAAATATTGAAGCATTTGAAGAATATCATTTTGATTTTATCGTCAACAGCATTGGCGGTTGTGGAGCAATGCTGATTGAATATGAAAAAGTATTTGCAGATGATCCCGAATGGGTAGAAAGAGCAAAACAATTTTCAAAACATGTGGTAGATATAAGTGTCATTTTGTCTAAACAGCATTTGCCTTTTACAAAAGAAATTCAATCACCTGTCACTTATCAGCCATCTTGTCATATGACAAATGTACAAAAGAACATAAAAGCACCATTAGCGTTGTTAAAGCAAATTCCCGGTATACAATACCTAGAATTACCGGAGAAAGATATGTGCTGTGGCTCAGCTGGTATCTATAATATTGTAAAATACGAAGAATCCATGAAAATATTAAATAATAAGATGAAACATGTGAAAGAAATTAATCCAGAACCAACAATAATCGTTACAACAAATCCTGGATGTCATTTACAAATGAAACTAGGAGTTGAACGAGAAGGATTAACAAACAAAATTCGTACTGTACATTTAGTCGAATTACTAGCAGAAGCCTGTGAGATTAGTATTTAAACACTGTTAGTAGAAGTACCTTCCCTCACTAAGGGGGAAGAGTTTCTATTTTTTAGCGATAGTTACATCTTACGAGAACAACGTCAAATAAAACAACAAATTTGGGATGGTGAATCATTATGCAGGAATTTGTCATTGTTGGTGGAGGGATTGTTGGACTTTCTGTAGGACTTGCGTTGATCGAGAAGTACCCTGATAGAAAAGTAATCATACTGGAAAAAGAACCAGAAGTATCTATGCATCAAACAGGTAATAACAGTGGTGTCATTCATTCAGGTATCTATTATAAACCTGGAAGTTATAAAGCACGTTTTGCGAAACAAGGAACTCAATCTATGGTTGCTTTTTGTGAAGAACATAAGATTGAATATGATATTTGTGGAAAAGTAATCGTTGCGACAGAAAGTAAAGAATTGCCGCTTTTACATAATTTATATGAACGAGGATTACAAAATGAGCTCTACATTTGTAAACTATCTGCTGATGAGCTAAAAGAAATCGAACCACATGTTGCAGGAATTGCAGGCATTCATGTAAAGAGTGCAGGGATTGTTAATTATAAACAGGTATCCGATAAAATACGTGAGTTAATAGAAGCTAAAGGTGGTGAAATCCACTGTGGAGAGGCCGTTCATCATATCGTAGAGCAACAGGATCGTGTCATAATTGAAACAAATCGAACCACCTATGAAACAAAATACTTTTTTAATTGCGCAGGATTGCAAAGTGATCGTATTGCAAAAATGGCTGGATATATGACGGATGTTAAAATCATCCCATTTAGAGGTGAATACTACACGATCAAAGAGGAAAAACGAAACCTTGTAAACAACCTAATCTATCCGGTACCCGATCCTAACTTTCCATTTTTAGGTGTACACTTTACAAGGATGATTGGTGGCGAAGTAGAAGCTGGCCCGAATGCCGTATTAAGTTTTAAACGAGAAGGGTATAAGAAAACGGATATAAACTTCTTTGATCTAGCTGAGGTATTAACTTATAAAGGATTTTGGAAGTTAGCTAGCGGATTTATGAAAGAGGGGGTAAATGAGATGGCCCGCTCCTATAGCAAACATTTATTTGTAAAAAGTTTGCAAAAATTAATACCTGAAATTCAAGGGGAAGATTTGAAAACGGGGGGAGCAGGGGTACGGGCACAAGCTCTTAGAAATGATGGGAAGCTAATTGATGATTTCTATATTATTTCCGGTCAACGTTGTACCCATGTTTTAAATGCACCTTCACCAGCAGCAACCGCTTCTTTAGAAATTGGAAAAGAAATCGTACGAAGATTTGAAGTGAAAAATAAACAGGCACAAAGTCTAATTACAATCTAAAACTATGAGTGACTGGAGAAAAAATTTTTCATAGTTACTTTTTGTACCAATAAAAGCTGAACTCAGGATTTTTAACGAGTTCAGCTTATATAATTGCAAAATCCTAATTTAATATAATCATTAACTCACGAAATTCATCATATAGGACATTTATCTATTTGGGCTAGAGAACTTGGTAAGAAGCCTATACCATTTGATTTGCTGTTAAAGAATTATTTTTAAAGTAAAAAATAAACGAGCAAAGGGGCTGTCCAGAAAATAAAATTCACTATCAACAAAGTCCTATTATTCTGTTATGTAGATTTCCGTTTCAGCGGACGCTTTCCGCGGGCACGGCCTCAGCCTTCTCCATCGCTACGCTCAGTCCGGGTGCTTCGGCTCATGCTATTCCCGCAGGAGACGCCGCCTTCCACTCAAATAAAAAATATGCAGAATTTTATTTTTTCTATAGTCATTCTTGAGCAAAAATCATTTTTAGACAGCCCCATATTAATATCTGATAATATTTTTAATCATACTTAACAGAATGAATTTCATAAATCAGTATTCTGTTAATAAATACGAACAATTCAGACCAACAAAGCATCTAATATTCAAAGTTGACAATTCCGCTCCAGACGGCGCTTTCCACGGGCTTGACTTCAATCTCCTCGTCACTTCGTTCCTGCGGGGCTTTCAGTTCAAGCTATTCCCGTAGGAGTCGCCGTCTTCCACTCCATATTGAACAAAAGTATAAACATTAAATGTTCGGAATTTTAATATTAATTTTGCATTATGAAATCGACTCAACATCATAAAAATGAAAAATTCTATTTTTTATTTAATATTTTTGAATACATTCACAATGAATAATACAACTGAAAGTGCTACTGCAATCCCACCGCCAGAAACACAAATCTCCATCATATATCGTGGTACATCTAAATGGATGAAGATCATTCCAAGAAGTAAGAAAGGTAAACCAATATGATATAACCAGAACTGTGCTTTAGCTAAAGACGTTTCTCCAGCTTGTTTATAATAAGAATAGATTAATCCAATCACACCACTCGTTACCCACCCCATCAAATTAATATGAGCATGAACTGCAGCCCATTTTAACTCGATTGTGTAATGCATAAAAAGGCCATAAGCGATTCCCAACGCAAAATAAACTACCGCAATTTTAATCCATTTTGCCCCCATATGAATCAGCTCCCCTTTATTTGATTGCTAATAACATATGCATGGCATTTTGTCAAAATTACTCAGATATTAATGGAAAAGTCGAAAAATTTCACTTTGTGTAAATCAGGTGCGACGATTATTAAAAGAATTCCTTTTTACTAGATCTACTAACTTTTGAAATTACTTTTGAATTTTCGTACAATACAGAAAGTTACAAATAATCTATTGGTAGGTTTAATGGAGGAATATGATGGATAAATCTTATAAAATAGCTTTAATTGGAGGGACAGGAAAGGTAGGGAGACATATCGTAAGTACAGCGATAAAAAAAGGATTTCAAGTTCGGATGCTCGTTAGAAATCCAGAAACACTTATGTATAGAGATGATTATCTTGAGATCGTTGAGGGGCAAATTCAAGATGTTAGTACAATTCGTAAGCTACTTAAAGATTGCAACATTGTGATTAATACATTCGGTCAAGCACCAAAAGAAGCACCTATTTATAGTAGCGTAACTAAAAATATACTTGATATAATGATAGATTTAAAAATTAGTCGTTACATTGGTGTTTCGGGTGGTTCACTAACCATTAACAGTGATAAAAAGCGTTTTAGAAATCAATTGGGCTCAAAATTATTTGAAATTTTCTTTGCCAAAATGATGGCTGATAAAAAATTAGAATGGAAGGTATTGAACAGTACGAAACAGATTGAATGGACATTAATTAGACTACCGTTTGTGAAAGATAGTTTAAAAACAAACCTTATTAAGGAAAACCTTACTGATATGCCTGGAACAAAAATAAGTAACAAAGATATTGCTCGATTTATCATTGATCATCTAGATAATCCCAAGTATGTTCATAAAGCACCATTTATTGCGCATTAAACGATTAAACGATCGTTATAGGGAGGAAATACATTGAATATTGAATTAACGAGATTTCGTGTAAAAGAAGGAAAGTCTGAAAAGGTTACGGAATGGCTAGATTTTTTAAATAAGAATATGGAAGATGTTCTTGTTACACTTGAAGGTGAAAAAATGTACATTGAAACCATCTTTCGAGAAGTATTAGATGGGCGAGAATATCTCTATTGGTATTCTGTACAAGGAATTGGTGGCGTACAAGTAGAAGAGTCGAAACACTGGATTGACAAAAAGCATCTTGAATATTGGGATGAGTGTATTGACTCGAGCTATAAACCCATAGATTTAAGCACAGAGGTAGTAATGATTCCTAAAAAGATTATTCATGTAATGAACTGAACTAGAAAGAGATTTTTGTTACGCACCACTAAAAAACTCCTATCTTGGAAAGACCCAAAGATAGGAGTACGGTGAACAAACTATTTAGTAATTTCTTATTTCAACAAAAGTATCATTTTGTTGTGGGATAAATGGTGTATTGTTGCGCAATACAAGATGCCCATCCTGCATTTCGTATATTTTATCACAGTAGTGAAGAACAGATTCATCATGAGTTACCATCACTGCTGCTTTGTTTTTGTCATGAACTTCTTTGGCAATCAGTTCAACAATTTCGCTACTTCTAGAAGAATCGAGGGCAGCGGTTGGTTCATCAGCTAAAATAAGATCAGGTTCGTTCATAAAAGCCCGTGCAATGGCAACACGTTGTTTTTCACCACCAGATAAGTGCTGTACGAATTGATTTGCACGTTTGGATAATCCAACAGATTCTAATAATTCATCTGCACGTTTTTTGGCTTCATCATTCCAATTGCCTGCGAGTTCCGTTACGAGTTTTAATTGATCTTTTACCTTTAAGTAAGGTACCAAGTTGGAAGCTTGGAAAATGTATCCGATTGAGCGTAAACGAACATCTGCCTTTTGCTTTTCATTATAGTTCGCGATATTTTCACCATTAATCAATACTTCTCCGCCGTCTGGACTTTGCAAAGCTCCAGCAATTGATAATACTGTACTTTTACCAGACCCAGATGGCCCAACAACCGCTACGAATTCACCACTTTCTACAGTGAAATCTACATTGTGTAAAATTTCAATCGTTTTATCACCATCTTTGAAATGTTTTGTAATTGCTTTTAGTTGTAAAGGTATGTTTGTCATTATTCAACTCTCCCCATTGCTTGTAGTGGATCGGCTTTCACAATACTTGTGCTTGAGAATAGGGCACCAAGTAAGGAAACGGCTAATAATATGACACTGAATTTAAAGATCAACGCAAAATCAAAAACAAATGGAATTCCTTTTGGCATGATGTTTTGCAAAATATAAGCAAATCCAATTGCCAGACCAATACTAATGATTGATAATACTAGTACTTGGAGCATTGTAGAGCCGATTAAAAAGCCATTTTTTGCACCAATTGCTTTCAAAATACCAAACTGATTTACTTTTTGAATGGTCATAATGTAGAAGAATGCAGCCAGTACAAACACTGCAATGACGATTAAGAATGCAAGCATCATAAATAATGAGCTTTGTTCCGCATCGTATCCAGGAATTTTTTTCACTAAATCATCCTTTGCAATCCATTTACCGTTCGTTACATGGTTTTCAACATCTACTTTTGTTTTGCTTGAGGAATTTTGCATTGCAATCGCATTATATGATGCACGGTCTTTTCCACCGAAAAATGCATTCCATGTTTTGTTATTCATAAAGACAACAGGTGTATGACTGTATGTTTGGTCTTCTGTAAAACCAACTACAGTAAATGTCGTTTTTGTATTTTCTTCATATAATTTGTCCCCAATTTCAACACCTTGTTTTTGAAGTGTTTGATCGGCTACAAGTGTATTTTTTGTAGTTGTATTAATGTTTTTTCCTTCTGTGACATTCGGCATAATAAATTTCTCCGGATTTAGCCCAACTAATGTAACATCTACTTTTTTCTTTGTGTCTGTATTTTTAAGTGACATCATTTGTAAGCCAAAAGCCTGTGCATGATCATTATCAATTTTTGCAACATCATTTGCTGAAAAATGCGAACGATCCAAACGATTTTCCGAATCCTTTGCCAAATAGAAGGTAGTCGCATTCATATTTTTCATAGCTGAGGCATTATCATTCGCTAAGCCATTTGCTAGTCCACTAATGATAAAGACAAGTGCCGCTATAAAAAATAAGATAAAACCTATTAAAATATAACGTAGTTTAAAAAATTTAATTTCTTTCAATGATAATGAAAACATCTTTCATCATCCTCCTGCTTTGTTGATACCATAACTATACAAAGAAATTATGAATGGAATATGAATGAAAAATGTAAAAAAAATCCAATAACTAAAATTAGCTACTGGATTTTGAATATTGTTTCGGTAAGGTAATCGTAAAAGTTGTTCCTTCGTTGAGTGTACTATCAACGGAAATCCTACCTTGGTGCATTAAAATGATGGACTTTACAATGGAAAGACCAAGTCCCGTACCATGAGTTGACTGAGTACGAGAAGTATCAGCCCGATAAAAACGATCAAAAATTCGTTGTTGCTGTTCTTTTGACATGCCAATGCCCGTATCACTAAAGGAGATTAGGACATCGTGATCATGTTCCTCTAGCGAAATATCGATGCGGCCTCCATCATGATTGTATTTCATCGCATTTGTCAGCAAATTATCAAATACATTGTTCAACAAAAGGGGATCCCCTTCAATGAATAACTCAGGCAAGTTATAACTTAACATAATCCCTTTTTCACCAATTGCCCATTGATATTGGCGAACTAATTCTTTGATTAAAAGCGAAAGATTCACTTTTTCAGGATGTACTAAATTATTTGTTTGATCCAATGAGGTTAATAATAATAGTTGCTTCGTTAAAGAGGATAACCGATTGATTTCTCCGTTAATTACATCAATGTACTGTTTTTTTTGTGAAGAACTTAAATCGTCTTTTTCCAATAATTTTGTGTATCCTTTTATATTTGATAAAGGTGACTGAATATCATGTGAGACATTTGAGATAAATTCTTTCCGAATGTCTTCAGTTTGTTCAAGCTGCTGTGCCATAGATGAAAAACTATTGGCAAGCTTACCGATTTCGTCTTTTCGATTGATATCAAGCTGTACTTGAAAGTTACCAGCTGCCAGATCATGCGTTGCATTTGTTAAATGCGTAATTGGTTTCACTAAAAATTTAGTACTAATTAAGATAAATCCAATGATAAATGCAAAAGTTAAGGCGAAAAGAATGCCAAAAAGTATATGCATCTCGTTAAACAAAAGTTTAATATCTGGACGTAAAAAAAGTGCATATTCGTGTCCATTATGTCTAAGAGGAACACCAATTGTATTTCGTAATTCGTTGGCAAAAAAGCCTGTAACAAAAGTTTCTTGTGGGAAATGCAAGATCCCATGGTAGACATGTCCTTGTAATACATGTGAAATAGAGTTTTTTGATAAATCTTTTACTCGATAATCTGCTCCAAAGTATTGCCCTTTACCTGAATCATCGACCAAATAGAGTTGATATCCAACAGAAGCAATATTGTTTAAATACTCTTTCAGGTTAACATTCGGATGGGAATCAGTGAACTTTGCAATATCAAGAGCAATTTTCGTATTTTTTTCATCGTTGTATGGCTTAAGCTTTTGTTGATAATACTCATTTGAAATCATAAAAGAAATCACACCACTGATAAACATAATGGCGATTGAGATGATCACAAATTTCGAATAAAGAGATTTCATTAATATTCCTCCAACATATAGCCGACACCGCGTATTGTTTTGATATGTACATGTTCGGCAATGTCTTTAAAATGTTCACGTAAACGTTTGATATGTACATCAACCGTACGATCATCTCCTATAAAATCCATTCCCCATACTTGTTCAATCAGTTGTTCTCTGCTAAACGTTTGATTTTGATGTGCCATTAAAAAGCATAATAACTCAAACTCCTTTGGTGGAAGGAATAGGGAACGATCTTCAACTTGTACCTCATAACGATCCTTCTGAATAACGATGTTACCAGCTTTTAATAGATTATCGTCTTCTGCAATATTGTAGCGGCGGAGTAAAGCTTTCACTCTGAATAGTAGCTCCTCCGGTTCAAAAGGTTTGACCAAATAATCATCTGTACCTGCCTCGTAACCTTGTTTCTTATCAGATATTTGACTTTTTGCCGTTAATAAAATGATGGGAATATCATAGATTTTACGAATTTCCTTTGTTAGAGAAAACCCATCCATAAATGGCATCATGACATCCACAATGGCTAAATCACAGGATTGCTGTTTAAGTATCTGTAAAGCCATCGTGCCATCTTTTGCTTGTTTAACCGTATATCCCTCCTCACGTAAATGAGTCGCCACTAATTCTAAAATATTCAAATCATCGTCTACGATTAAGATAGTCGTCATTTTTCTTGCTCCTTTAAAGTACTTCTGTTACACAATGATAGCGATAATACTTCAAAAAAAGAAGTGTTTTATTTTAAAGTATGATTTAAGTCTGATGAACAAAGTCTTTGACCAACTCTAATATTTGAGTTACTAATTTATGTGAACAAATGTATGAACAATATTGGTTAGCAAGTGATTTACTACAAAATAGCTTTTGAAATGGGAAATGATTTATTTAGAAGCTCCGTTCGAATAGAAAATCACCTAATCTAATAAAATATTAGAAGTAGGTGATTTTAATTGACAATTTTTTATAAAACTATTATGTTATTAGAATGAAAATCCATTAATTCTCGTCAGCTTTTTTGTAAGATTTCCATCCAATTCCTTGAGAAATACATCCCATACTTACGATTAATAAAAGTATATAAAGTGTATTGTGTAACCATTTTGGCATTAGAAAATCTCCTTAAAATCAATTAATCTTTGTTTTTTTTAATAATCTAACTATATTTGTACAATTAGATTTCAATCTATCAAATCTTTTGTGCGATTCTAATAATATCAGAGAGTCTATTAGAAATGCAAATTTTATAAATATCCCCAAACCATACATAATATTGTGCCGAAGACCGTAACGAGAGCAATAATTAAAGCATAATAAATATTGGTGAAAATTGCTCCTTTATCTTTGGTTTCACTTGCATGCATAAATACAACCAATTGAAGACCTGCCTGAATAAATGCTGTTACAAGTAAAATTGTCATTACAACTGGAAAGGAAACATGAAGAAAATAAACACTAACAGCGATCAAAGTTAGGATTATTGAAAGTGCAAACCCTACTACTTGTTTACGAGGAAATGCATTTTCCATTTTAGACCATTCATTCCAAGTAAATGAAAATGAAAATAAAGATCCAAACCACATCCAAAAAGTGCTATTAAAGAAGGGGAATAGATATTCATATTTTTCAACTAGAAAAGCATTATGAAATTGATTCAAATAACAGAAAATTAAATAAATAATATTTACACCTATAAATTAATCAGTTATACTGATAATCAGATAAACTGATTAATTATTAGGAGGTGATTAAATGAGTAAACTTTTTGAATCTTATGGATTCCTCACAGGAAAAATCGTTCAGTTAATAGAGGAAGATTTTATCGAAAAGTTAAAATCGTTTGATATTGATGCTAGACAGTATGGCATGTTAGTAAAAGTGTTCGAAAGTCCGAATATGTCTCAAATACAGATTGCAGAAGAGTTAAAAATAGATCGTACAACAATGGCTGAACGAGCAGAACAGTTGGAATCATTAAATTACATTACTCGAGTTAAAAATCCCCAAGATAAAAGAACATATTGTCTTAACATTACAAAACAGGGGATAGAGCTAGTAGAAAGTTATTGGAAACTATTAAAACAATCTGAAAGCAAAATTTTATCTCCATTAAGTGATGAAGAAAAAGAAATCTTTAAAAATTACTTGTTGAAAATTTATAATACGTGGAAGGGGAATACTAATGAGTAAAATGGAATATTTTAAAAATCGCATTGAATCAACATTCAGCCCCATGGACTACCTACAAGCCAAAAAAACAAATCCTGATAACTATATTCTGATTGATGTTAGAAATGGTACCCCAGAACTTAAAAAGGAAAAAATCAATGGTGCAATAGAAATCCCTCAATCTGAATTATTAAATCATTTATCAGAAATACCTAAAGATAAGGAGATAATTGTTTATTGTTGGGATGTTTGGTGTAACACAGCAGCAAAAGTTGCCATTGTACTTTTAGAACATGGATTTTCAGTAAAAGAATTAAGTGGAGGAATTGCATCTTGGAAGACAATGAACCTACCAACGACTTCTTTACTGGGTTTTAATGAATGTGGATGTTAAAGAGTAATTAAATTAATGCCGTCATTATCGTAACGAGTTCGATTTTGAAGTAGAAAAATTAAATTAACTAACAAAAAAATGTTGCCAATCTAATTTTAGAGGTAAATGATAATGCGACTAATACATTCATACAACACATTCAGAGAAGACTAACTATTTTGGAAAGACCTTTGACTACTGACCATGGTGATGGAAAAAGTTATATTATCTGTAAAAGCTGAAGAAATCTTCAGCTTTTTTCTATGTTAAGAATGCGTGCTCTAATTAAAGTAGAATTATTAAATTTTTAAGTGAATAAATTGTTTAGGGAAATAATGTTTAATGAACCTTTTTTTGATAAACACGATGAACCTCTGAAAAGCGATGCGAATCCTTTTATGATTTATATCATCTTTGATGGAATAATTTTTGTTGCAATAGCATTCATATCTTTTTCAATGTATAAATTATTCAAACAACAAAAACGTAAAGTAAATTCTTTCAGGAAAATCGTTAATGTATTGTTTTTGCTTGTATTTAATTTCTTACTACCACTTTTAATATTGTATGATGTTACTATAGTGGTACCATTATCAACAGTAACATTATTTGTTCCCGGTATTGGGCATGCTTTGTTTATCATCTCAATATTGCTAATCATTATTGGTGTAATTAAGATTGGTAAACTAATACGGAATAGGCTGATCGTAAATAAAAGCTTAAAAGAAAATAAGAGAGTAATTGACATTATTGAAACTAATCATAAGTTAAAGGATAAATTCACTAGTTGAAAAGTAAGAAGAAAATTATTCTTGTAACTATAAAGGGCGTTAATCCAAAGAAGGATTACCGCTTTTTTTATTTTCGAAGTATTCTTGATTATGATTTAGTTGTAGACCAATTTTGTATTTCAATTAAAACATGTTCTGTTCTATTTTTTCATAACATGAAATATGTGTTGTCCTTAGAGGGGGTTTATATGTATTTCCTAAAGAAAGGCTCGATCATTATTATTGGAAGTATTTTTTTATCTCTTGGAATAAACCTGTTTTTAACGCCTTATAAGATACTCGATGGAGGAATTGTAGGGTTAGCACTAATTTTAAATTATCTCTACAATTTGAAAGTTGGTCTCATGATTATTATTTTGAGTATGCCGATTTTTATCGTTGCATGGTTTAGATATAGAGCTTATTTCTATAATAGTTTACATGGATTACTTTTTTCTTCATTTATTATTGATTTGTTAAAACCCTTTCGTTCCTTCGTGCATATAAGCGCAATTTTCAGCTCTGTATTAGGAGGAATATTTGTTGGTATTGGTATTGGGTTAATGTTGCGATACCATACAAGTACTGGAGGGACGGATCTAATTGCTCAATTCATCAGCGTAAAATCAGGCGTAAACGTAGGGATTGTTATTTTCTTAATTGATGTTACGGTTATCCTATTAGGAGGGGTATTAATATCCGCAAATACTCTTTTATTATCTATTATTACACTACTAGTAGTAGGGATTACGACAAGTCTCATTACAAGGAAAATTGTGCATACCTAATGACATCAAAAAAGCTAGTCTCAAAAATAGACTAGCTTCGACTATGAATACCAGCGACGAAGTAAGTTGTCGTATCTAATAGGGGGTTGAAAATTTATCAATTGACTGGTAAACTGATGATACTATATCCTATTCAAAGGGAAGATCAAAATGGAAAAGAATACTCTTGGATCTCTTATCTGGATGCGTATGACCCGTTTTATAAATCAGAGTAACCACTTGTCGAATGAATTTTTGAAACGATTTGATTTAACCGTTTCTCAATTCGATGTTATGGTTCAGATTTATACGTATCAGCCAATTACACAAACTGAATTAGCTGAAAAGGTAACGGTTACTCAAGGTGGTATCTCTCGTATGTTAACACGACTTGAAAAAGAGGGATTGATTGAACGGAAGCAGGAATGGAAGATTAAAAAAATCTCACTAACAGAAAAAGGCGAGCGTGTTATAAAAAAGGCTCTTCCAGAACAGTTACAATTTCAGACTTCCTTTTTCACTGAGATTTTAGATGAAGAAGAAATAAAAGAACTTAATCGATTAATGACAAAAATTCTTAAACACAGTGTAGAAAAAAATTTACCGGATGTGTAAATTTTTTTAGGCAATCAATTGACTAATCAACTGATAACAGGAGTGATTTTTATGAATGGGCATCATCATATATCCATGTTAACGAAAAATGGTAGAAAAAATAATCATTTTTACCAAAATATTTTAGGGTTACGACGAGTGAAAAAAACAGTAAATCAGGATGATCCATCCATGTATCATTTATTTTATGGCGATGAAGTTGGTAGTCCGGGTTTAGATCTTACATTTTTTGAAATGCCGATTGCTGGACAGACGAAAAGAGGTACAAATGCGATCACTCAAATTGGTTTGTTTGTGCGGAATTATGATAGTTTACAATATTGGCATAATCGCTTTGAAGAATTAAATGTTAAACACAGTGAAATGACAAGTTATATGGGACAAGATGCTTTATTTTTTGAGGATCATGAAGGATTACGAATGGTTCTTTTAAATTATGGGGAGTTAGAACTTCCTATTACTTGGCAACCTGTAACTACATCTAGTGTTCCTAAAGAGCATCAGATTTTTGCGATGGGCACAATTGAACTAACTGTGCGTTACTTGAATCGAACAGTCAATCTATTAAAAGATTTATTTGGTTTTGTAATTGTGGAACAAGCAGGAGACTATGTTCGAATGCAACATATTAAAGGTCGACGTACAGGTGAAATTGTAGTAAGAGAGTTGGACGGACCTAGCGAAAAGCCAGGGAGAGGAAGCATTCATCACTTAGCATTAAGAGTAAAAGATCAAGATGAACTAAAGATGTGGAATGAAAAACTAATCGAATATGGCTTAACTACTTCTGGCATTGTGAATCGTTTTTACTTCCAAAGTGTATATGTTCGTGATGGAAACGGTATTTTATTTGAATTAGCAACGGATGGACCAGGCTTTACAGCAGATTCCTCAGTAGAAGAACTCGGACAAAAACTAGATTTACCGCCATTTTTAGAAGCTAAACGTGAAGCAATCGAAGGAAAGCTTGAACCACTTGATTAAGAGGAGAAGATCATATGGAAAATTATCGAATTGATCCAGCAAAAGGAATGGAATTCGGATTATATTCATTGGGCGATCATGTGATGAATCCGATAAATGGAGAACATATCAGTGCAGAGCAACGTATTCAAGAATTAATCGAAGCAAGTAAATTAGCAGACGAAGCAGGTATAGATGTCTTTGCGGTTGGGGAAAGCCATCAACGGTATTTTACATCTCAAGGACACACCGTTATTTTAGGTGCAATCGCTCAAACAACGAAGAATATTAAAATTGCCAGCTCTGCTACAGTTTTAAGCGTTGCAGATCCTGTTCGTGTATATGAGGATTTTGCAACAATTGATTTAATTTCACATGGTAGAGCTGAAATTGTCGCAGGACGCGGTTCACGCGTTGGTGCATATGATCTACTAGGATACGATTTAAAAAACTATGATGAATTATTTGAAGAAAAGCTAGACTTACTAATGCAACTAAATAAAGATCGTCATATTACATGGGAAGGCAAGTTCCGTTCACCATTAAAAAATGCAGAAATTCTCCCTCAACCCAAATCAGGTTCTTTACCCATTTGGCGAGCAGTAGGTGGACCACCAGCAAGTGCTATTAAAGCGGGATATGCTGGTATTCCAATGATGCTTACTACACTAGGTGGACCTGCTGAAACATTTAAAGTGTCAGTAGATGCATATCGCGAGGCAGCTGAACGTAGTGGTTTTAATCCAGTTGATTTACCACTAGCAACAGCATCATTATTTTATACAGCTGAAAACTCTCAAGATGCTGTAGAAGATATGTATCCTCATTTAAATGCGGGCATGCAGTTTATACGTGGTGCTGGTTATCCAAAATGGCAAGTAGAAGAAGGACCAGATCGTCATCAAGCTTTAATGGTAGGAAGCCCACAACAAATTATTGAAAAAATTCTTTATCAATATGAATTGTACGGACACCAACGCTTTATGGCACAAATTGATTTTGGAGGCGTACCATTTGATAAAATTACAAAAAACATCGAATTAATCGCAACTGAAATACTGCCAGCTGTAAAAAAATATACGAAAGCATAAAGCCTGTTTTTAAAGAGGTTGAGGCAAAAGTATTTTAGCTAAAAATCCGAACTATAATGTGAAATTCTATTTAAAATTTCACATTTGTTCGGATTTTCTTTTTATTAGTATTCAATTGAATTCATTTCATATATAAAGAATTTGCACAAAAAGCACGAACATTTCATATATATTTTTTCGTAACATACAGTTTTGTGTTCCGTTCCAGACGGCGCTTTCAAAGGGCTTGGCTTCAATCTCCTCGGGTCAACACGATGTTGATCACAAAGCCGTTGCCACAGGACGTGGCTTTCTTAGGTTTTGTTCCTTAAAAGATGTGCTCCTGCATCGCTTCGCTAGCTTCGTCGCAAGTTATTCACGCAGGACATTGAACTTGCTTCCTCGAGTTAGCTCCACACGAAGAAAATGCGAATGCATTTTCGAGGAGTCGCCGTCCACCACTTCAAACCATTCTAAATCATGTTCATCATCGAATATTCGTATTTTCTCAAAGAAAGATGCTTTATGCAATTGATTCTATGAAGTTCAATCATTCGGCTTTAGGATTTATTTGAAGAATTGAAAATGTAAAACGAACTTCAATTATATAAACTAAAGTTTGATTAAAAGTCCTGTGTTATAGCAGAATTTTTTTCTTGTTCCACAATCGGGGCAGATTAGGTCCTATCATGTGAATTCACACCAATTTTTTCGATTCCCTCTGTCATTGTATTTTGAGGATTATGAGTTCTATTTGAAAATAATATTACCCTAACTACCGTTGTTAAAGCACGCCTGTTATAACCAGATGCTAAGGTGGTAATATAGATTTTCCAGCTTTTGTGCCGAGTTGTTTCACTATAATTTTTTGTGGGTCTAGTATCTTCTCAATTTTTTGCTCTTTTTTGAATATTTTTATATCTGTACCGGAAAAACTTATTCCAATTTATACTATTGACGTTTTAAATTATACTTGTTATCATTCTCCTATTGTTTTTAAAAAGAATAGATATACCTTGTATAAATTCAAGAATACGGCTTGAAAGTCTCTACCAGCTACCAATAAATAGCTTGTCTACAAGGAATGGGAAATTAATGATATTTTTATTCCGTTTTGTAGAAAAAACTTTGGCCAAATTGTGGTCAAAGTTTTTTTTATCAAGGGGAAAATAAAATGGATTCGTTGGAAAACGAACCTCGGCATCATTCCTTTTCAATCTTTAATTCAGCAATAGGAGATTACAACATGAAAAACTTTTTTAAATTTGCAGAACGGAACACTTCCTATAAGCAGGAAATACTAGCAGGGATCACAACTTTCTTATCTATCGCATATATATTAGTCGTCAATCCTCTTATTCTAAGCCAATCTGGTATGGATCATGGGGCTGTATTTACTGCAACTGCACTTACTGCGATCATCGGAACACTTCTTATGGGGTTACTTGCTAACTTTCCAATCGCTATTGCACCTAGTATGGGATTGAATTCATTCTTCACTTTTTCTGTGTGTATTGGAATGGGTATTGACTGGCAAGTTACTTTAACTGGTGTTTTTGTTGCAGGAATCATTTTTACACTATTAAGCTTATTTAAAATCCGAGAAAAAATTATTAATATTATTCCACTGGATCTAAAATATGCAATTGCTTCTGGAATTGGGTTCTTCATCACATTTATCGGGTTGAAAAATGGTGGAATTATTATTGGCAATAAAGCTACATTTGTTTCTATTGGAGATTTAACTTCACCAATGACTCTACTAGCTATTATTGGTCTTATGATTACGATCATTATGTTAGTACGTGGCATCCATGGCGGGATTTTCTATGGCATGGTCATTACAACGATTATTGGTATGATTTTTGGATTAATTGATGTTCCTTCATCAATTGTTGGCAGTATCCCAAGCATTAAACCAACATTTGGTGTGGTGTTTGGCCATTTAGATGATATTTTTACCCCAGAAACACTAACAGTTATTTTCACATTTTTAATTGTTGCCTTTTTTGATACAGCTGGTGCATTAATTGGGCTAACAAGCCAAGCAGGAATGATGAAAGATAATAAGATTCCGAATATCGGAAAAGGATTACTTGCCGATTCAACTGCTGGTGTAATTGGCGCTATTTTAGGTACATCAACACCTGCTACAAGTGTTGAATCTTCTGCTGGTATTGCTGTCGGAGGAAGAACAGGCTTTACGTCTGTCGTTATTGCTGCTTGCTTCGTAGTTGCTTTGTTCTTCTCACCAATTGTTAGCGTTATTTCAGTCGAGGTTACTTCAGCTGCATTGATTATTGTAGGTGCATTAATGGCAATGGAAATCCGTAAAATCAACTGGACGAAGTTAGAAATTGTCATTCCATCATTTTTAACAATTATTATGATGCCTCTAACTTCTAGTGTGGCAATCGGGATTGGATTGGGTTTTGTTCTTTATCCAATCTGTTTAGTAGCACAAAATCGTTATAAAGAAATCCATCCAATTATGTATGTGCTTTGTTTATTATTCATTTCATACTTTGCGTTTATCGTATAGGAAAGAACATTAGAGACCTAGGAGAACACAGTTGCGAGTAGATAGAAAGCGACGCCTAAAGGAACATACACCATGAAAGAACGTAATGACCTTCATTCTCTTTGGGTAATTAAATTCATAGGATAAAACCATAAAAGACATAGGTTAGTTCAGCTAATCTATGTCTTTATTACCTCATAAATAACTTAGGAACCCTACTACAAGTAAGAGTATTGAATAATGCATTCTTCAACATGGGGCGCATTTCCAATCTCTTAGAGTAATACAACATTGACAATTTAGAGAATTATAGGTATTATGATTCCTACCTTGAGGATGTTCGATCAGTAGAAAAAATATTTTATGAACTTCGTGATCAGAAAGTTTCTTTTAAAGAGGCAATGGATGAGTGTAAAGCTAAATTAAAGAAATTAAAAGAAATCAGAAAAATGAAATGTTATTTAACTACTGAGGGCGATTGCTAAACAAGAGCAGTCGCTTTTTCATTGAATTTACTAATAGAAGCATCCATATTATTAAATTAAAGGGCGCTTTAGTTTAATTAGTTTAACATCGGTAGTTGCTGTGGTAGCCCTTTTTATGCTTTGTAACGAGTTATGGTTTTCTTTCAGAGCCATTCAAAAAAAGAAAAAGAAAGAAATCCTTTAGAGATGAGGAAAAAAATGGATCACTTGAAAGTTTTTTTAAAAGATGAAGTAGTAAAAAAGGTATTTGCATTGGTGTTGTTGGTCGTTATATTGTGGAGTATGAGAGGATTGTTAAATTTGTTGTTATTGACTTTTATTTTCTCTTATCTCTTGAACAGCCTACAACAAGTTCTCTATAAATCCCTATCGAAAATGATTCCGATAAAAGAGAAGATCGTCACAATTGGAATGTATGCCGTGATTCTATTTGCTGTTTTTTTCGGATTAGCCACTTATATCAACCGTTCGGCAAAGGAATTAACAGGAATCGCCCATAAACTCATTTCATTTAATATAGAAACATATACGAATCAAATCAATCCAAATGTAGAAGGATTCTTGAAAGGGCTACATTTAGAAACCTATACAAAAGGAGCTGTTACCTCGATATTTCATGCGATTCCGCATGTCAGTGAATTTAGTATCCAGTTGATCATGGCGTTTATTTTAAGCTTTTTCTTATTAAGCGGGAAAAAAGAAATCACGAATTTTTGCAAGAAGCTAGAGAAGAGCAGAATCAGTTTTCCTTATTCGTACTACAAATACTTAGGAACCAATTTTGCCAATACCTTTGGTATGATACTGCAATTTCAAATATTAATTTCGTTGATTAATGCGGTTTTATCTATGATTTTCCTTGCAATACTTGGGTTCCATCAAGTAGTTGGTCTTGGACTTATGATGTTCTTCTTCGGTCTCATTCCTGTAGTAGGAGCGATAGTCTCTTTCATTCCGCTTGCTATTATTGCGTTTACGATGGGCGGAATACCTAAAGTCCTTTGGATTGTTGTTATGGTTTTGGGGCTTCACGCCATGGAAAGCTATGTACTCAATCCAAGATTGATGGCACACGCAACAAAATTGCCAATCTTTCTGGCTTTTTTAACTTTGATTATCTCGGAGTATTTCTTGGGAACATGGGGTCTATTGTTGGGGATTCCGTTATTAATGTTCCTGTTAGATTTGTTTAATATCCAAACAAAAGAAAAAACTGCCTGAGAAATCATATTTTGTTGTTTATTTTTTCTCCCAACCGTCTCCTGTGAAGGCAACCATGGGGTGGCGGCATCGAGAGGTTGAAATTGCCCAACAGGCTGGTGAAAACTAAAAACGATTGTGAAGTATTGTACATATACTAACCGGTGCTTGACTTCAACAGTATTTGATCTTCAACAATCGTGCGCTATTCTTGAAAATAAGGATTAGCGCTTTTTTCATTTTAGGGCTAGATTGTGGAGGAACACTTAAACGTATTCATGTAGAATTAGCTAGATAAACTACATTCATCGAGGATGTAGTTATTTTTATCAAATGTATGCAATATATATATTGAAAATGTAATTTATATGTTACAATGTTGATGGAAGCATAAAGGAGTGCAGAAAAAACTTGAAAGATATATCAGTAAAAAATAAGGTAAAGATTGCCCGTATTGAAAAAGGTAATTTAACTCAAGGAGAATTGGCAAAATTAGTTGGAGTTACACGGCAGACAATGAGTTTAATCGAAGCACAGAAATACAATCCAACAATTAAAGTTTGTTTACTCATTAGTAAGTATTTAGAACGCCCCATAGATGAATTATTTTGGACAGAGGAATAACAACTATAAAGGAGTGGATGAAACCAATGCAATTGAATTTTCTTACAGTAATAATTGGTTCGGTAGTAGGCTTTGGAATTGTATGCCTTATTACAGGACAAATACAATGGGGAATAATAATTGGTCTTCTTATAGGAGTAGGAAGTGCAAAATGGTTAAGGATGAAGAAACACGAAGCTAGTGATGAAATTGAGTATGATGAAAGAGTTAATAACAATATTAAAAAGGCATTATTCCAAACCTTCTCCATTGCCAATCTATTGTTACTGATTTATTTGTTATATTCAGAACTAATTTTAAACAATTACTCGATTAAAACCAATTATTTAATTATTTATTTGTCCATCATCTTCATTCTTTCTTACTATATAGTCCCTTTAATCGTGAAAAGAAAATAAAATTATAGAGAGGTGTCTAGAATGAATCAACCGTTAATAATGGCTGCAATTGTTCTTTTTATTTTATCCTTCCTTATAGGTGTAAAAAAGCAAACGTGGATATTATCCGGATTTAACCAAAAACGCGTTAAAGAACAGGATAAACTTGCAAAACTAGTTGGTTATTTATCTTTCATAATAGGGATTGTTATGTTGATAGGAGGAATTATTAACTATCCCAATAGTGAAAAAATATTATTTCCTATGATGTTAATTGGATACGTTATTTTACTTGGATATGTAAACACAAAAATGGTCGAATAACTACGCAGGTGGGCATTCATCTGCTTTTGAAGGAAAGTTTGAATGCCTACGATGACCTGGAAGAAAAAGCATTACGTGTATTCCAAAAAAATACATCAATAGATGAATATATTTATGCATTAGATTGGCAGCATGAATGTTATTGGATAAATCCCCATCAATCGTTTTTTAAACTACGTAAAACTTATTCAGTATTGATTGTCTACATCTAGATTAAGTAAATTGGCTTTTGATTACTTGAATAGAAAGATTTAATCTATAGTTTCCGAATGTAAGAACTTTATTAAGAAAATCATTTAATTGTTCTTGAGATTCGACCTGGACTTTTAAAAGGTAACATCCTTCTCCAGATATTCTATGGGCTTCCGATACTTCTTTTCTTTCATTGATAAAACTAGCAAAAGAGCTGTGGTTTGTTGTTTTCATAAAAACAGTCACAAAAGCTGTATAAGAAAGACCTAATTTCATTTCATCTAGAATAATGGAATATGCTTTAATAACTCCGCCATCCTCTAGTTTTTTAATTCTATTTCCTACAGCTTGTCCTGTCATATGAATTAGTTTCCCAATTTCTTTCCATTGAATGCGTGAATTCTCAGTTAGTAACCGAATTATTTGAAAATCAATATCATCAAGTAGCATATATTATTCCTTTCACCATGAAATTATTTTGAGTAGAAGTGTTTCACCAGAGTATAGATAGAAACCAGAATATTATTTATGATTTGATTATAATCTATTTCATGACCAAGGAGGGACTATAGTGAGCATAGCTTTGATGTTGATTGATATTCAGAATGATTATTTTCCAAACGGAAAAATGGAACTAAACAATCCTATGAAAGCAGCAAAAAATGCAAGTGAAATTCTAGATTGGTTTAGAACTAAGAAGTATGAAATTTACCATATTCAACATGTTTCGAGTAGATCTGGAACAGGTTTTTTCCTTCCAAATACAGAAGGAGTAAAGATTCATAAATCGGTTTTACCTTTAGAACAAGAGAATATCATCGTAAAACACACCCCTAATAGTTTTTTAAATACAGAATTACTAAACAAGTTAAAAGAAAAAGAGGTTAAGAAATTAGTGATTTGTGGCATGATGACACATATGTGCATTGATGCTACAGTAAGAGCAGCTAGAGATTTTGGTTTTGAATGTACAGTAATCGAAGATGCATGTACAACAAAAGATTTAATTTATCTAGACCGAGTAGTTCCAGCTGAACAGGTTCACTTTGGGTTTATCAGTGCCCTAAATGGAATGTATGCAACTATATATACAACGAATGAATTTTTAACACAGAATACTGCAAGTTTATTGATGTAGAAATGTTCTTCAACAATCGAGCGCTATCCTTGAACAAGGGTAGTGCTATTTTACATATAAGGGCCAGATTGTTGAGTAAAGTAATTGATAAAATTTCGGAATTTTAAAACAATATATTTTGTGTTAAACTACATTATTTACAGTAACATCGATAGAATGTGGATAGATTGCTCCTTTATCACTGCGTACTGTAAGTATGGAGAGACATATTAAAAAAGCTATTGACAAAAGATGAAAAAGGTTTTGATAATCATACAGCAGTTTGGAAAGTTTGGAACTGTATGATTCCGTTATAAATTCTAGTGAGCGCGATATTGAGAAATTATTTATCGGAAATAAAGATAAGGAGGGAAAATCATGTTCGATATAAAAAACTACGGTACATTTGAAAAAATCGAACCGATAAAAAAAGGTTGGTCGAGCGACAAAAAATATTATGTTGAAACCTTGACGAACGAGAAACTGTTGCTTCGCATAGCTGATATTTCAGAGTATGATAAAAAGAAAAGTGAATATGAAATAATGAAACGGTTAGCTGAATGTGGTGTACCTATGTCGCAGCCAGTTGATTTTAGTATTTGCGACAACGGCAAAAGTGTGTATTCACTTTTCAAATGGTGTGACGGAGAAGATGCGGAGATTGTATTACCTAAATTGACAGAAACTGAACAGTATGTACTAGGTTTGAAATCGGGGCGAATACTGAGGAAAATTCACAATATACCTGCACCAAATGCGCAAGAAGAATGGGGAACACGTTTTAACCGCAAAACAGACAGCAAAATCAAAAAATATCATGACTGTGGAATAAAAATAGAAGATGACTATAAAATCATCGGCTATATTGAGGAAAGCAGATACCTCCTTGAAGGTAGGCAGCAATGCTTTCAGCACGGTGATTATCATATTGGAAATATGATTATTTCACCAGAAGGAGAACTAAGAATAATCGATTTTAACCGGAGTGATTATGGGGATCCGTGGGAAGAGTTTAACCGTATTGTGTGGAGTGCTACTGTCAGTCCACACTTTGCCACAGGGCAGCTAAACGGTTATTTTAACGGAAGACCGCCTATGAAATTTTTCTCACTTTTGGCTTTTTATATAAGTAGCAATACGCTGTCATCCATACCTTGGGCTATCCCTTTCGGTGAACATGAAGTAACCGTTATGAAAAATCAGGCAAAAGATGTTCTAAGGTGGTTTGACGGTATGAATAATCCAGTACCTACTTGGTATTTTGCAAATTTTTATATTTAGTACATAAATAATATTCCATATAAATTAAAATCTTCTTTCGATTTTTCTTTTATTGAGAAATATGGTGAAGTTTTCAAAATTTATGATGATCAAGATTCGAGGAATATTAGCTTCGGTGTAAAAAATGGTGATAAGAGATACTTTATAAAATTTGCTGGAGTACCAACAGAACAATATTCCGGGAAACCTGAAGATGCAATAGCAAGGCTGAAATCCACCGTCGCGATTTATGAGGATTTAGCTCACCCCAATTTGATAAAATTTATCAAAGCAGAGGAAGTAGGCAAAGGGTATGCTGCTATTTTTGAATGGACAGATGGAGAGTGTATGGGAAAAATGTATCCAATGTCCAGAAAAAAGTTTATGCAGATGCCTGACAGCACAAAGCTTGAAGTATTTAACGATATACTACATTTCATATTCATGTTGTAAAGCAAGGGTAAGTTGCCATTGATTTTTATGATGGTAGTATTATGTATGACTTTGACACAAAAAAGACTCTTATTTGTGATATTGATTTCTATTCTAAAATGCCTTATATAAATTTGATGGGCAGAATGTGGGGTTCTTCACGTTTTATGTCGCCGGAGGAATTTACACTTGGTGCAACGATAGATGAAGTAACTAATGTTTACTTAATGGGAGCTACCGCGTTTGCCCTCTTTGGAGGTGAAGAAGACAGGTCAATCGAAAAATGGCGATTGGGCGACGAATTATACAAAGTGGCATTAAAAGCGGTCAACGAGAACAGAGACAAGCGCCAGCATTCGCTTTCGGATTTTGAATGCGAGTGGAACAGGGCGTGTTGTTTTATATAAGCAAAGCATATTCCATAATCAGGCGCAATTCTTGAAAAAGAATCGTGCCTTTTTTAGCTAAAGTGTCATTTAGTTTAATGTGTTTGATGCAAAAGTATTAGTTAAACATAGAAGCAATGATATTTTGATTTAAATGTTATACGGATTGTTCTTAATGGAGAAAGTTCATCCTAAAGTTGTAAATATTCCCTGGGATTATTTTGGTAAAATATATAATGACTAGTAGTCAAGAATAAATCACTACTGTAAAGGAGGAGTTATTTTGAATCGTTATATTTGTGAGACTTGCGGGGTTCAGTATGAACATTCTACTGAAGAGCCAAAGCATTGTACTATTTGCTCAGAAGAAAGGCAATTTGTTAATGTAAACGGGCAGAATTGGACAACTTTGGATAAATTGATTTCCTCAAAAATTTATAAAAATAACATTAATCTTGAAGAAAATGGTCTATTTAGTATTAAAACTAGTCCGACATTTGGAATTGGACAGACAGCTTATTTAATTCAAGAAAAAGATTTTAATTTGTTATGGGATTGTATTACATATATTGATCAGACAACTATCGAAAAAATAGAGGAATTAGGTGGAATTGATGCTATCGCATTATCTCATCCTCATTACTATTCAAGTCAAGTAGAGTGGGCAGAAGCTTTTAATGCATCTATTTATATACATGAGGATGATAGAGAATGGATTACAAGACCAAGTAACAAGATTATTTTTTGGTCTGGTGAATCACTCACCTTACAGAATGGATTAACGCTTCATCGTACTGGTGGTCATTTTAAAGGAGCCACAGTATTAAAATGGGAAAATGGTTATCATCAAAAAGGCATATTACTTGTAGGTGATATTATTCGGGTGGTTGCTGACCGTAATTGGGTAACATTTATGTATAGTTACCCAAATTTTATACCCCTTCCTGTTAAAACAGTGAAACGAATCTTAAATCAAGTAGAGGATTTTCATTTTGAACAGTTATATGATGCTTTTCACGGCGTTGTTAAAAAAGATGCAAAACAATGTGTTCATAACTCCGCTATAAGGTATATAGATGCTTTAGAGGGAAAGCTGTTTAATACTTAAAGTTCATAAAATATTTTCCAGAGAAGGCAAAACACAATGCTAATTCCTTCAGTTACTCTTTTCCGCAATCGAGTCATTAAATGAAATGATATTTCGAAATATTTAGATATTAATGTGAGTATTATTGTTAAGTTAAGTTATCTTAGAAGGAGGAATATCTAAAATGATTAAAAAACTCTACGAAACTCACTTGCAAGTAAAGGATTTAAAAACGGCCATCAACTTTTATCAAGATAAGTTAGGGCTTGAATTAGGATATGCAACAGAAAAAAACGCATTTTTTTGGATTGGAGAACCAGGCTACCAAATGCTAGGTTTATGGCTGGTGCCAGTTTCAAGTGAAATCGAAAAAAGGCACTTTGCTTTTGAAGTAGAGTTTGAATTCTTGATACATTCCATTCAATGGTTGCAGAATCGAGGAATTGAGGTTATTGGAAGTCAGGGAAAAAGCAACGAAGAACCGATTGTTCAAGCATGGATGCCAGCTGCCAGTATTTATTTTTTAGATCCCGATGGGAATAAATTAGAATTCATTTCCATGCTGAATGATGAACCAAGAGAATTAGATTTTGTCCCTTATTTAAGCGAGTGGAATAAATTGTCCAATTCTTCAACAGTTTCATAGATAGATTTCCGTCTAAGTTAATCTGATTGGGTATAAAGATTTTCAACTATAGCAGGTGAACTGCTTAATGGGTTTCAACAAAGGGGTGCTATTGTTGAAAAAAACTTAGATCAAACGATTTGATTGTTACTTTTGTATAATGAAGTAGCTGACATGAAAAACTAAACAACTATATTTTTAACCTCGTCCTAAATTTAGGACGGGGTTAAGCTTTGTTTGAGCTTTTAAAATCACATAACATTAGAGTCTTTTCACCATTTTCTTGGTAATGTAAGCGAGAAATTAGACTTTTTCTGGATTTAATTGAACTTTTTTCTTTCCTTAATTGTATAGTTAATGAAAATAGATGAAGGATAGGTGATGATGATGGGAATAGGTTGGATTGTATCGTTAATAGTTGTTGGTTTAATGGTTTCACTTATTGTAGCCATTATGTTTTCTATGGAACGAAAATATATTGTGCGTAAGAATGGGAAAATTGATTATAAAAAAACAACGATTTTTTTACGATGGAATGTTTTTGATACATTAACCCTTATTTTGGCCATTTATACAATGATTTGTGTGCAAATTTTAAATATGTTGCTATCATTCAATCAATCAGTTGAAAATCCTTATGTTCAATTTTTTACGAATCAATCGCAAGTATGGGTACTTGTAACCATTCTCTATTTAATATCACGTGTTTCAATCACTTTAAAATCCATTAAGGCTCATTGGGAGGATGAGCTAAATGAAAAACAATGAAGAGTTGATGGAGTCGTTTCAACAAGGCAATTTAGGGGCGTTTGACTTGATCTATCAGCAATTATATGAACCTCTTTATTGCTTTCTTTTTCGCTATACATGTGAGGAACAACTTAGTATAGATATTGTTCATGATACGTTTGAGAGATTACATAAAGTAAAATCTGATTATAAGAGACAAAAAGGAACTGTGAAATCATATGTATTTCAAATCGCATATCGATTGTTGATCAATAAACTAAATAGAAGAAAAAAGTGGCGCACTTTATTACCATTTTTAGTACCATCATCCGTCATATCGTATTCATCAGATGAAAAGTTAGTTATTCAACAACCGATTACTAGTTTACCAGAAAAGCAGAAAGCGGTCATTTTACTGACCTATTATCATGACCTAACTCAAGAAGAAATTGCCCAGATTCTGTCTGTTCCAATTGGTACTGTGAAGTCAAGGTTACATCACGCAATGAAAACATTAAAAGAAGAATTAAGGGAGGATTTCTACGATGAAAGAGGAATTCAATAGAGAAGAACGGTTAAAAATTTGGCTCGATGAATTTGAGGTGAAGATACCAAAAGAATTAGAACAATTTAAACGGAGTAGGTGGCAACGTTTTATGGGCTATTTAGCATCACCTACTCAAGATCCGTTAGAAGATATGAATTCAACATTAGTTGGCTTTAAAGCATTGAAAATTCTTCCGATTATTGGTGGGATAGGTATTACCATTTTTCAACTATTAATGATGTATTAATCAAAGGTTACAGGGACAAGAAACTTAAAATTGATTGACAATTCAAATAACTATACTATAATAAATAACAAGATTTGCATAACAAAGAATTGATTAGAACAATTTGGAGTATAAGAGTAAAAGCGTTGAAGAGAACGAGTAATTTTAATGGAACTTACAGAAAGTAGCCGGTTGATGAGAGGCACAAAGGAAAGTTAAAATGAATACATCTTGGAGCTGCGTACCGAACTTTAGTAGGCTACGACGGGGGTGCATCCGTAATCAATGCAAAGGTATCGCTATTTAGCCGTACCTATTGAGAAGAGTTATGTGAATAACTCTTAAAATAAGGTGGTAACACGTTCATAAACGTCCTTTAGGAAAATTCCTAAAGGACGTTTTTATTTTGCTCTTATAGAACTTGCAATATTAATTCAAATTTAAGGAGTTGTATTGTATGTTTTTAAAACCAGAGGAACAATTAGAAATTATTCAAAAGGGTGTAGACAAGATCGTTAACGAAGAAGAGTTATTAGCAAAATTGGATCATTCTTTTAAGAAACAAAAGCCTTTAACGATTAAGCTTGGTTTAGATCCTTCTGCACCAGACATTCACTTAGGTCATGCTGTTGTTCTAAGAAAAATTAAACAAATGCAAGACTTAGGTCATCGAGTTGTGATTATTATTGGTGATTTTACAGGCCGTATAGGAGATCCGACAGGAAAAGCAAAAGGTCGCGTTGCATTAAGTGATGAAATTGTAAAGGAAAATGCTAAAACCTATTGTAAGCAAATTTTTAAAATTTTAGATGAAGAAGAAACAACTGTACGTTTTAATAGTGAATGGTTATCTAGACTAACATTTGAAGAAGTGATCAAATTAGCTGCAACAACTTCTGTTGCACGGATTTTAGAACGTGATGATTTCCAAAAACGATATAACAATCAAGTACCAATTGGCATTCATGAATTCTTCTACCCATTAATGCAAGCATATGATTCAGTCGAAATTTTAGCTGATATTGAATTAGGAGGTACAGACCAAACCTTCAATATATTATTGGGACGCACATTACAAAAACATTTAGGGCTTGAAAAACAAATCGCCATTTTCATGCCATTATTAGAAGGGTTAGACGGTGTCGAAAAAATGAGTAAAAGCTTAGGAAATTATATTGGGGTAAATGAAGCACCTGAAGTAATGTTCAAAAAAGTAATGGAAGTACCTGATACATTGATTGTTAAATACTTTGACCTTGCAACAGATGAGCATCCTAATACGATTAAGGAAGTAAAAGATCGATTATCAAAAGGTGAAAATCCACGAGATATAAAACTAGAATTAGCAGAAATTATTACTACTTTATACCATGGTAAAGAAGCTATGAGGAGGGCGAAGCAATATTTTGAAATAGCATTTCAAAAGAAACAAATACCTGATAACATTCCCTCCATTTTGATTGAAATAGGAAAAGAATCTGTACTAGATCTTATTCCATCCTTAATTGCTAAAGATTTTATTAAAAGTAAAAGTGAATTTATGCGATTAATTCAACAAAATGGCGTTTCGGTAAATGGTGAAAAAATGAAAGAAGATGATATAGACAAAATTCTAATGAATGATGATGTTTTACAGATTGGGAAGAAGCGATTCATAAAATTTATTAAATAGGGGGCTAAGTTTATAGCTTCTTGTGTAGTTTAATGGATCAAAGATGATTATAGGTTGCGCCTTTTGGAAGAGATATTGTTGTAGTTTGGGTTGCTGGAAATACTCTTATTGGGCAACTGATCATAAGAGCATTCATAAATTTATTTATAAAGAACCCCAAAAAACGGTGATTTAAATGAAACATATTGTAATTTTGAAATAAGGGCAAAGCGATTATTGACTTGTTTTCAGATGAGTGGAGAATAGTAACAGTTGCAAGAATAGACAATTTATGTTAGATTATTAAAAATTCGATATGGCAATTCGTTGAAAAAGAGAGTAGCTTTCATGTGCTATCCAAGCAAGCCAGGGTTGATGGGAGCCTAGCATAGTTATGAAAGTGAACCGCACTTTGGAGAAGAAACTTGAAAATAAGTAGAGGATTTCCGGGGAGTTCCCTCGTTAACAATGTCAAGTGGTTGATGCATGTCAACAACTAGAGTGGTACCACGGGATTTAACTCTCGTCTCTGTATAAGAGGCGAGAGTTTTTTTATTTGTAAAAAAACGGAGGGGATCTTATGAAAAACACTGTAATTGAACAATTAGCAACAGTATTAGATGGGACATTATCAGTTCAAGAAATTGAAGACATGTTAGAAAAACCGAAATTTGAGCAACTTGGAGATATTGCTTTTCCTTGTTTCTTACTTGCAAAGAAATATCGTAAATCACCTCATTTGATTGCGGAAGAAATTTCGCAGCAGATTGCAAAAGAAGGCTTTGAAAAAATTGAGGTACTAGGGGGTTATATCAACTTTTTCTATGATAAAGTGACGTTCGCAAATGCAGTAATCACAAAAGTGTTAAAAGAACGTGATCAGTATGGGGCTAAAGAGGAAACTGGTAAACAAATTGTGATCGATTATTCCTCACCAAATATCGCAAAACCATTTTCAATGGGTCATTTGCGCTCCACTGTTATTGGTCAAGCTCTGGCAAATATTGCAGAAAAAAATGGAGATAAAGCCATTCGTATCAATCATTTAGGCGATTGGGGAACGCAATTTGGAAAGCTAATTGTTGCCTATAAAAAATGGGGTTCAAAAGAATTAGTGGAAGCTTCACCAATTGAGGAGCTTCTGAAACTCTATGTGAAATTCCATGAAGTTGCAGATGATGCATTAAATGATGAAGCACGTGCAGCTTTTAAAATGTTGGAGAATGGAGATTCAGAATCCTTACAGTTATGGCAATGGTTTAGAGAAGAATCGATCAAAGAATTCATGACACTCTATGATCTAATGAATATTCAGTTTGACTCATTTGCTGGTGAAGCTTTCTATAATGATAAAATGCCATCTGTTGTTGAGGAATTAGAGAAAAAAGGATTATTAGTAGAATCAGATGGTGCGGATGTAGTAGAGCTCGAAAACATGCCTCCTTGTTTAATTAAAAAGAAAGATGGGGCAACACTCTATGCCACTCGTGATTTAGCAGCTGCGTTTTATCGTATGAAAAACTATCAACCCAAAGCCATTTATTACGTTGTAGGAAATGAGCAATCTCTGCATTTTAATCAGTGGATTCAAGTAGTTGAAAAAATGGGCTATGAATGGGCGAAAAGCCTACATCATGTTCCGTTTGGCATGATGTTAAAAGACGGGAAAAAGATGTCAACACGTAAAGGGAAAGTTGTGTTATTAGCCAATGTACTAGAAGAAGTAATCGAAATGGTCAAACAAAATATCGAAGAAAAGAATCCAAACTTAGAGAACAAAGAAGAAGTGGCTAAAGCTGTTGGTGTAGGAGCAGTTATTTTCCATGACCTAAAAAACTTCCGATTAAATGATATCGAATTTTCTCTACAAGAAATGCTCAATTTTGAAGGGGAAACAGGTCCATATGTCCAATATACATTTGCTCGTATTCAATCTATTTTAGAAAAACAACCATTTAAAGAAAATAGATCCTATATATTAGAAGTGAATGATTATGAATGGCCAATTTATACGCAATTAGTAGAGTTTCCTACGATTGTAGAGAAAGCATATGAACATGCAGATCCTTCACTTGTGGCGAAATTTGCCTTAAAATTAGCTCGTACCTTTAACAAATACTATGGGAATACAAAAATCCTGGAATCAGATGACTTCTTAAATGGTCGTTTGGCATTATGTGAAAGTGTAGCGATTGTCTTGAAAGAATCTCTAAGACTGTTAGGAATAGAAACACCGAAGAGTATGTAATTGACAGCGATTTTGTTTTATAGTGAAAATGTTTGCCAAAATTCCAGTAATAGCCTTCATAGGAAGGCTAATATTATATATTTTTTTTAAAGAACCAGATATCAAACATTAGATAACTGGTTCTTTATTTTCTTAGTTTCCAATTTGATTTTGAAGTGTTCGTGATGGAAGTCGTCAGTTAATAGGTATCCATACCAGCCATCTAATCTAGTTCCAAAGGCAAAAAAGCATACTCTCCGTCTTTAATAATTTCACATTTACGAATTGGAATAGGACGTTTAAAGATGGGTCCATCTATTACTGTGGTATGGAACTCTCCACCTTCTCCACAAGGGTCAATACCACGAGCTTCAAGTTCCTTCACGAATTCATGGGTTAACGTTCGCCCTAAATCATCTTCTCGCATGCCAAGTGATAAATTAACAGTTACAATGATCGTTACAAAACCTAGATTTATGAATTCTTTGACAGCTTCAGAGTGGTTCATTTCCCATAAAGGCATTCCAAGCTTTAATCCAGCATTCTTCGTGACCTTTTCATGCCAGCAGCCATGAGCAGGCATATCTAAATCTCCAGTTACTAATACTTCTGCACCTTGACTTTTAGCTTTGTCTAAAAGGCGCATAAATACTTTTTCATAATCTGCCCAACTTGCAGCTGCTGTATATACGGGCAAACCTATAGAATTAGCTTGAGCACGTATGAATTCCAGAGACATTCCATGGGATCTGGAACGTTTCCCTTCATCCTCCAGCATTACGATCAGTCCAATCGCTTCTCCCGCATTCGCTGCTTTATACAGAGCTAAGACACTATCCTTTCCTCCGCTAAAAGAGGCTATAAATTTATGCTCGCGAGCATTATTTTTCCAATCCAATACTTCTGCCATTCTTATCTTTCCCCTTTATTCTAGTATAATGCACCTTCAATTAGATTGAGTTTATTTGCAACTCTGATAGTTCTCACAAGTTTCGCTGCGGTAGTGTTAAAATCCTTTGCGATTATTTCTTTGATCGTGGGTCTAATCTCCTTGTGCATTGTTAATATCTTTATTTTATATGAAAAAGATTACATGTGACCTTTTACTTTTTCACACACTACTAAATCGAGTTAAAAGGATTACTTATATTGTATAGATAACTCTTTAAAATTCCAAAAATTAAAAAAGAAGTAGAGTTTCAATTTCTTCAGCAAATTTTTTCACGAAGTCTCGGTCAAGTGCAATGGCTAAAGTTTCATCATTTTCCTTCAGTAATAAGAACCGTGCATTACAAATTCAAAATCTATAATGCAAAATTTATCATGAAGCATACTGGTTTTACTTCGCAAAACATTGACAACATCAAAATTTTTTACTAAATCATTCAATTTTTCAAACTAAAGGATAGTATAGATGATTTGTGAGGAGATTTTATAAGAATATTATTGACAATGTTAGATAAGAGGTATAAAATTCTAAATCGTAACCATTACAATTTAGAGAGGGGATTTATACGTCGTTTTTTAGTTTGCTTTTAATGCAAGAATAAAACTTTATATTTTTTTACATTTTTTAAATCGTAATTATTACTATTAAGGAGATGGATTGTTTGAAAAATAAAATTCCAGTTACCGTTTTAAGCGGTTATTTAGGCGCAGGGAAGACGACCATTTTAAATCATGTATTACAAAATGAAGAGAATTTACGTGTTGCGGTCATCGTAAACGATATGAGTGAAATTAATATCGATGCTTCTCTTGTAGAAAAAGGAAGCGGTATTTCAAGAACAGAGGAAAAATTTGTTGAGCTCTCAAATGGGTGCATTTGTTGTACATTGCGTGAGGATTTGCTGATTGAAGTTCAAAAACTCGCTGAGCGAGGAAATATTGACTACATAGTCATAGAGTCTACAGGTATTAGCGAACCAATTCCTGTTGCTCAGACATTTTCTTATATCGATGAAGAATTGGGAATTGATTTAACTGCATGTTGCTCGTTAGATACGATGGTAACAGTTGTTGATGCAAATCGATTTTGGACTGATTTTCAATCCGGAGAAAGTTTATTGGATCGAAAAGAAGCTGCTGGTGAAATAGATGAACGAGATGTTGCAGATTTACTAATTGATCAAATTGAATTTTGTGATGTTCTAGTTTTGAATAAATGCGATTTAGTAACAGAGGAGCAGTTAGAACGTCTTGAAAGGGTTCTACGTACTTTGCAGCCAGAAGCACAATTTATTCGTACAACTCATGGTGAAATTGATCCACAGGAAATTTTAAACACAAAACGATTTGACTTCGATCGTGTAGCCAATTCTGCAGGGTGGTTAAGAGAACTTGAAATAGGTCATGAAAATCATACGCCAGAAACAGAAGAATATGGTATAAGTTCTTTTACCTATTCAAGAACAATACCCTTCCATCCAAAACGATTTAAAGAGTGGGCGGAGAATATGCCCCTTGAAATTGTTCGTTCAAAGGGAATTATCTGGAGTGCTTGTCATAATGATGTCGCTATTCTCTTCTCACAAGCAGGCTCTGCTATTAATATTTCACCGATATCTTACTGGGTTGCTGCATTGCCGAAGGAGCAGCAAAAACAAATTCTTCTCCAAAATCCTGAAGTAATGGATGAATGGGATCCAGAATTTGGAGATCGTAATACACAATTAGTCGTTATCGGTATGGATCTACCAAAAGATGAAATTACAAAACAATTAGATAAATGCCTGTTAACAGACGAAGAGTTTAATAACAATTGGGATAGATTAGAAAACCCGTTTAATTGGGAATTGAGTTAAATACCACATAATAATGCAAGAGAGGTAGCATTCCAACAAGAATCCTCTCTTTCTTATGTAGTGTAGTAGTTGGTTTACTGATTTCAATGATGATTCCGATATTGGTATGCTTTATTGACTGATATAGAAATGACCTAAGATTGGTCACAATTGAATGATCCACTTCCTAAATTTATGGGTTTATCAAGATTGATCGTTCATTACCTGAGTGCAAAACAACTGCACTCAGGGTTTTTCTATCTATAAATTTAAGTGGATTTTAGAAAATCAGATGTTAAAGGGGATATGATATTGCAAAGCTAAATCTTAAAAACAAAATCTATGTTATCTTAATCCAATAATTATTGTATATTATAAAATTATTGTCCTGTATAATTAATGTAAATAGTTATCTAAATATTCTATTAAAATCAACTAAAAAAGAGGAGGCTTATTATGCCATTATCTTATAGAAATCCATACGTTAGGAAGCCCGTTTCAACATCACCACCACCGCTTACTCCTATAAACACGCTTATATTTACAACAGATTAAGAATCTGCGAAATATAAGCTGTTTCGCAGATTCGAAGGAGTAGACGATGAAATCTAACATTCAGTTTATATTATCAATGATTATTTTCGGAACAATTGGTTTAGTTGTAAGATACATTGATTTATCTTCGAGTGAAACAGCATTATTAAGTAGTTCAATTGGTTGTCTATTTTTATCGTTTGTATTTTGGGTTATGAGAAAATCTATTCCATGGAAATTAGTGAAAGCAAATGCTTTCATCTTACTTCTTTCTGGTATTGCATTAGGAGGGAATTGGATTTTCCTGTATCAATCCTATGATCATACAACAATTACTAATGCAACATTAGCTTATTACTTTGCACCTGTCTTTGTGATTCTTCTATCACCAATTATTCTTAAGGAACAAGTAACGATCAAAAAAATTGTTTGTATTGGTGTAGCGATATTAGGGATGTTATTGATTGTTGGAAATGGCATCAGTACATCTGGAAAAGACGATCTACTTGGCATCTTTTTTGGATTAGTTGCAGCTGTATTTTACGCTGCATTAATGCTAATTAATAAATTTATTCAAAACATGGATAGGTTAGAGATTACAATCATCCAACTTGGAACAACAGCTTTACTTCTCCTGCCATATGTCTATTTTACTGAGGGATACGGTATCTTGGATGTATCGAGATCATCTATTCCCTTTATAATACTATTAGGGATTGTTAACACGGGTATTGGATTTTGGCTATTTTTCTCGGGAATGGAAAAGCTAAGAGGACAGAGTATTGCTATGTTAAGTTATGTCGATCCATTTGTAGCTATCCTGATTTCTGGGTTCATCGTACAAGAACAAATGACGCTGATTCAAATGCTAGGTGGTGTGCTCCTATTGGGGTCTACATTTGTTAGTGAAACAAATTTTTTTAGAATATCTTCTAAAAGTACAAAAATGAAATAATGGATAAGAGCAGTGGAGCATTTTCGCCACTGCTCTTATTTTTTCAATGCTTTGTTAATTAAGTACAGTATTTCTTCATAACTTTATTCAAGAAAAAGCTGTGAATTCCGAATAAAGGTAAAAAGACCACCATTTTATTAGTTGGTCCAAAACTCGTAAAATAAATTATAATAGACATGTCGGCTAGAAAAGTATTTGTGAAATTGATTCACGTATAAAATAAATAACTTTTTTAACTAAAAAAAGAATTAAATCAATTTGAATAAGGATTCAAGGAGAGTGACTTTCATTTGACTCTTATATGTATACTTGCCGAAAAACCTTCACAGGCAAAGGCATATGCGGACGCATTTAAAGTAGCAAAGAAAACAAAAAACTACATAGAATTACAGCCATCAGCTACATTTCCTCAAGGTGCTACAATCACATGGGGAATCGGTCACTTAGTTGAATTAAAACAACCTGCAGATTACAAGCCTGAATGGAAAAGATGGTCACTTGCCCAGTTACCAATGATTCCTGACAAGTATGAGTTTCGTGTAGCAAAAGGGAAGTGGGATCAATTCCAAGAAGTAAAACGGCTTTTTAAAGAAGCAGATTTATTAATTAACGCGTGCGACGTCGATCGTGAAGGTTCGAATATCTTCTATTCGATTTTACGACAAACAGGTGTACGAAATAAGCCAATCCAACGATTATGGATCAATTCCTTAGAAATAGATGAAATTCGAAAAGGCTTTACGAATTTAAGAGATAACCAGAAGGACTTGCTTTTATATAAAGAAGCGCAAACAAGACAAATCAGCGACTGGTTAGTAGGGATGAATGCAAGTAGACTTTATACAATGCTTTTAAAGGCAAAAGGATTAAATGAAACGATGTCAATTGGACGTGTGCAGTCTCCAACTGTTTATATGATTTATCAACGTCATATGGAGATTGAAAACTTTAAGCCAACTAATTTCTATGAGTTAGCAGGGGATTTTATCTCTGAATTTGGTCCCTATAAAGGGAAAGCTGCTGTCAAAAAGGACAAGCGAGAAGAAGCAGAAGCGATATTAATGCAAGCTGGTATCGTTGAAAAAGAATCTCTACCTGGCACCATAAAAGACGTAAAAAAAGTAAAAAAATCTGTAAAACCTTCTAAGCTTCATTCATTGTCAACTTTACAAGCGAAAGCCAATAAAATTTGGAAGTACAGTCCAGCAAAAGTGCTAGAAATTGTTCAATCTTTATATGAAAAGAAACTAGTTTCCTATCCTCGATCTGACTGCCAATACATTACAGAAGCTGAATTCGGCTATTTGGTTCATCAAGTTTCTTCGTATCAAAAAATACTAAATCAACCTTTTGAAATAGCCAATAATAGACCTCAAAAAAGGTATGTTGATAATTCAAAAGTAGAGGAGCACTATGCCATAATTCCGACAAAGAGTATCCCGTCTGAGCAAAAAATTGCTGGATTGCCTCCAATGGAGCGGAATATTTATCTAGAAATTGTACGCAATACGTTAGCGATGTTTCATAGAGATTATTTATATGAAGAAACAATTATTCTGACAGATGTTAAAGGTATCGATTTTAAAACAGTAGGTAAGGTTGAGTTAGACAAAGGTTATCAAGAACTATGGCCAGTGTCCCCTAAAAAGAAAAAGGATGAAGAACCATTATTACCACAAGTCAAAATACAAGATACGGTCGAAGCACTTATTCATATTCATGAAGGAACAACGCAACCACCAAAGCCTTATACGGAAGGTCAACTTGTACAAATGATGAAAACATGCGGGAAGTTCGTAGAGGATGAAGGTCAAAGTGACATTTTAAAAGAAGTGGAAGGATTGGGGACAGAGGCAACAAGATCTGGCATTATTGAAACGATTAAGAGACATGGTTATATTGAAGTGGCAAAAAACATTGTGAGTATTACGGATAAAGGCCGTGTACTTTGTGAAACCATCGAAGGATCTTTGTTATCAAGCCCAGTCATGACAGCTAAATGGGAAACATACTTACGCAAAATTGGCAATGGAAATGGATCTCAAGAAGCGTTCTTGGGAAGTGTCTCAAAGTTTTTGCACCATTTAATAGAAGTGACTCCTGAAAAGGTAGCAGGAACAAATATACAGGCAGCCATCGAATCTGCACCCTCAAATGAACCAATCGTTGAATGTCCAATTTGTCATCAAGGAAAAATGGTTGCAAGAAAATCTTTCTATGGTTGTTCTAATTACAAAGCAGGGTGCAAATTCACTGTTTCAAAAACAATTGCCAGCAAAAAACTTTCACCAAATCAACTAAAAGATCTTTGTCAAAATGGTGTGACAAAAGAGATAAAAGGCTTTAAATCAAAAAAAGGCTCAAGTTTTTCTGCAAAACTGAAGTTGGAACAGGGGAAAGTAGTTTTTGAGTTTTAATAGAATTTAAAAATAGTTTCCAAAGAGTACTTTAACTCATACAAACATATGTGTACCTTAAAGGAAAAGAATCAATTTTGAAAAATGATCATTCAATTTGGATTCTTTTCTATTTGTTTAAAGTGGAGTAATTTGATTTAAGGGAAGACTTCTTTTCTTTGGATTGTTGTGGGATAAATCATTATTGAAGAAAAGTTCTTTTTTTCTATTTATTCATTTACAAGATATATTATGCTCTTATCATTTTTCTAATTGAATTAATTCCAAAATGCAATGTTTATTTAAAATATACGAACATTTGATGATATCCAATTTTGTTCATTGTGGAGCGGAAAAATATGTTGAAGATACGGGAGAATTATTACCTTTAAAATGGGATAAAAGATTTCATTTTATTTTTACGAAATATCTGAACTATTCCCAATTATTGATAAAAGAGTAATCAAAGAGTATGGAGGTGATAATCTTTTTTACTGGCAATGGAAAAGGATTGTTGGCATTACTTACAATGACAATCATTCTTATGATGTTACGGTAAGAATTGAGATCCCTCCGAAAAACTTTAATGATGATGTTAAAGAAGATTTAGTTTAGGTAAGAATTTTCCTATCCTGTGATAGTGAAAAGATTAATAAGAAGATATGTAATCACAAGTTCAAAATTGAAATATTGGATTACAAACATTTATCTTCATAAGTACTATTACCATTAACTTAACTTTAGCAAAATAACTAAAGTATTTTGCAACATTAGTTTTGATTCGCCTTCAGCTAATCCAGATAATTATGATGCATACGGAAAATGGATTGGTAAAAGATAAAAAGGAGGGTTATTCCCTTCTAAAAATTTGTAACAACAAAAATTATTTTAAAGGAGAACTGTTATGTTTACTATTGGTGAAAGAGTAATGGTATCAAGGGATAATGATAATGAAAAATATGATTCATTCCGAAACAAAGTATTGGTAGTAACTCATATTGCTACTAATAAACAGGAACATAAGGGCTATGATGGAAATTTAGAAGCGCCTTTATACGATCTTGAATTGGAAAATGGTGAAGCTATTAATTGCTCGTTATATGAATATGAATTGGAATATGCCGATTAAAAATGATTAAAATGGAGGGGTTTTCCCTCCTAAATAACAAACAAGGAGTCTTTACCGAAGACGTTGTAAATTGAAAAATGTTATATCATCAAAACTATACCCCTTTGCTTTTTAATTTATTCGTAATCTCATTTCTTCCATTTTCAGAAACTCTTTTTCTAAATCCGAAAGAGCTTTATCCGTTTCTCCGCTTTCTATAGCTGGGACCTCTTTTGTATTTAAATTCTTTCTAATGTTTTTATTGCCTAATCCACTTTTTTAGTGTTTCTTCGCTTTTTATATGAGCCAAAGCTACAACAGCCTCTGTCCAATCTCTTTTAATTCTTTTCCTTCCATATTGGCATTTCTAAAGTTCGTTCAATTAGCTGTTCTGTATGATGTATTTCCAAATTAAATTTAGGTAGGTTCTCAGGTGTTGTACAAAAATTATTACACTAAATATAATGCAAAATTCATATAAAATATACGAACACAGCAATAAAATCAATCTTCCAAAAAAGGAATAATAAATTTTATTTTAGACAAACTTTTACTATAGAGATTACGAATGTCTGCGAATTAATTAATGTAATTATTTTGCCTTTAAATTATTCTCGTTGTATGACAACAAAATATAAACGAGGTTGAAATTATAAAGAGGGAGTTGCCTGTTCGTGAATGATTGTAATTGTGACTTTACACCGATGGAACGCGTATTAAAAGAGGATATTCGACATGTTATAGACGTATTACAGAATAGTTTAGATGAAATGGGAGTGGGGAATGACAACTATTGTCTTCTTGGCAATTTTGAAAATGTAAAAGACAAATTTAGTGCAATCGAACTTAAGGCTGCTACTTTCTATTTGAATTGTTATTTGGCCCCGTATACAGATAAATATCCAGAAATATCAATTTGTGCACAAAAATTATCAAATAAAAGACATGGTGGTTTAATCGTCATTCAAAGGGAAGATTCCCTGTCATCTTTAATACAATCAGGGATAACTATAAACGCCGAACTAACTCATTCCTTATTGGAATCCATTTTTTATCCTGGCAATCCATTACATGACGGGGCTGTTTTAGTCAATAAAAATCATATTAAATCTGCAGCAAATGTACTTCCACTTTCCAATAAATCTGCAGGTGATAAAAAGTTAGGTACGCGTCATCGAGCGGCCATCGGTTTATCTGAGCGAAGTGATGCACTGGTGCTAGTGATATCAGAGGAAACCGGTAGAGTATCATTTGCCTTAAGAGGCGAGCTTTACCCGATTACAATCTGAGCTATTTTCAAGTATTAATTTAATATATTCTTTGTCAAAATGACTTCATATAAATTGTGTAAATAATTTAAATAATTGTGTAAAATTCTTAAATCCTTGGTATAAAGGGGGGCAAAAGATCGCAATGTAAGTCTGCCCCTTTTATTCATTTTAGTTATGATTCGAACAAATCAATAGATTCTCTCTGATATTCTCTGAAGATAGGTGTTTGCAGTTATTTGGATATCAGCATGCGTATGTCTTAATAAGTGTACGGATTTCGCCATCTGTATATATGAGGGGGAAAGGGGGTAGCGAAATGCTCATCAAAAGCTAGATGGGGATAAAGCGAATAAGGATGATGCTTCCCACTTTTGTGAAACCATTTTCTAATTTTACGAAAGATAGATGGCTCACTCTTCAGGTCTTGGTCCAACTGGTTGACCAGAATTTTCCACGGTCAGAATTGGTCGTATTGTAATATCATCATTCACAATAATTTGACAGGATAAACGCAAAAAATCTTCAATTATATGATTACCAGTGCCTTTATTGCTCAAAGCATTCTTTTCTTTGTTGGTCAATTCTAAATAATCTCCAGCCATTATCTCAACTCGACAAGTCGTACAGCGTGCTTTTCCTCCACAACGATGAAGAATATTTACTCCGTTATCTTCCAGGGCTAAAACTAATTTTTTCCCTTTTTCAACTTCAAAAGTCTGTCCACCAAATATAGTGACATATGGCATTTCAAATCACCTCAGATCCAATCATTCAATAATCTATTTATGGACTTGTTAAGCAAACTTTAGACAAAATATAATGATTTAAAATGAAATAACATCAGAATTTTTTTATAAACCTCGATAGTCTATATTTAAAATTTAATAGAAAGTAGATAAAGGGATTTTCAGTAATTGATTTCAATAATGAACATTAAATAAGCAATATATTGGACAAATTCATGATTCTGTGTAAAAATGGTAAATATGCTGATTAGCTAGTTTTGAAGTTATTGGCATTCTACTAATGTTTTTGAAGATACTTATTCACACTGGCGTGACTATGGGGTCACAAGGACGCGAAAGAAGGTAGGGTTCGCGTTGCTTAAGTTAGAAAGCTTTCCAGTGGAATTTTACCGCGGCAAGAAAGATAGACTTTCTCGTAAATATTCCCCGGATGATCGGGTTGAAATTAGAACATTCATAAATTAGCTAATAAATAATTCAAGGGGTACGCTCAAAGTTGAGTGTACCCCTTGTCCAATTTATAAAAGCAACTTCAATAATTAAACCGATAGAGAATTTTACAAAAGTGAAAGGGGAATGTTAAATGCAACCTATTTTTTCTCGTGTCCTGATAAAAGATAAAAACAATCATATTTTAGTTGTTCAAGATAGAGAAAGCGTTTGGAATTTTCCAGGCGGTAAACAAGAAATTGGCGAAACACCAGTAGAATGTGCTATACGAGAAGTAAAAGAAGAAATAGGACTAGATGTACATAAACTTACAGAGATTGTTCACGGAGCTTTTCTTTTTAATGATATCCAATGGCGTGGATATTTTTACTTTGCGGATTCTGTTAGTGGTTATCCTTTTATGAATGAAGTAGATAAAATAAAGGAAATTCGATTTATCAACAGCTTTGACACAGTGAACTTTCCAAAGGAACTCATAGAAACAATTCATCAAATGTTCAAAAATCCTCTTTTGCAAGAAAAAATTACTTTTTGGAGATAAAATGGTTCGTTTACCCAATCAATAGAACTTCTCTTTCTAAGTATAAAACAGTAGGAAGTAGACAATTCTATTTGATGGAGGTGAGTTAAATTGACAAAGGATAAAAAGAAAAAAAATCAAACAGACCGTGAAGAGTACGGATATGGTTATGATCTTAGTCCTGACGACTTAGATGTAATTGGTCAAAATAATGCAGCGAAAGCAAAAAATAAAAATGAAAATCAAGGGAATTCAACAGATAAAGAAACACCATCTAAATTAAATCAATAGTGGCAAAATCGAAAGCGCCAAAAAAGAAATACATCTAAGCTATTTCTTCTTTGGTGCTTTATTATGTAATTAATTTCAAAAAACAAACTAATTGAGAACGAATCATTTGAATAAAGGGTATATTCATTTCATCCAAATAGTAAATAGATGATTAAAATGGAATTTACACATTTGTTAAGATTGTTTATTGTATTACTCTCTTCTATGAACTACACTCGAAATAACAACGTGTTTAATGAAAGGAAGGAATATATGACTGTATGTGTAACGATCACAAACGTGAGTAAGTATTTTCATAAACATGTAGTTTTAGATGATATTAGTTTAACTGTTCAAAAAGGAAAAATCTTTGGCATGATTGGGCCTTCTGGATGTGGGAAAACCACTTTGATTAAAGTGATAGTGGGCATGTTGAAGCCGGAGCAAGGAGAAGTGACGGTATTGGATCAGCAAGTGCCACAATTTGAATTATTAAAAAAGATTGGTTATATGGCACAATCAGATGCACTATATACAGATTTAACTGGGCAGGATAATCTACAATTTTTTGCTAAGTTATATGGATTCTCCAAAAAACAAAGACAACAACAAATTGCATATGCGGCAGAAGTTGTACAATTAACAAATGAATTAAAAAGAAAAGTTCAAGATTATTCTGGTGGGATGAAAAGACGTTTATCATTAGCGATTGCACTGATACAAAATCCAGAAATCTTAATTTTAGATGAACCAACAGTAGGAATTGACCCCGCATTGAAGAAAATCATTTGGAAAGAACTTGAAAGACTTAGAGATGAAGAGCAAAAAACGATTTTTATCACAACACATGTGATGGATGAAGCGGAGAAATGTGATGAATTAGCTTTAATGCGTGAGGGCAAGATCATTGCTCAAGGTATGCCAGAAGCATTAAAAACACAATTTGAAGCAGATAATTTTGATGATGTATTCCTAAATGCAGGGGGGCATCTATCATGAGATTTTTAGCATTAGTAACTAGGATTATTCAACAAATGATTCGTGATAAACGAACTATGGCATTGTTATTTTTGGCACCATTACTTGTATTAAGTTTGATGTACTTTATTTTTCATTCAGATGAAGTCAATACTACTGTAGGTGTGGTAAATGTAAATGAACAGATCGTTCATAAAATCGAGCATGCTGATATATCTGTCATAAAATATAATCAGTTAAGCACTCAAACAGCATTACATAAAAAGTTAGATGGATGGCTTGAAGTGAAGAATGGTAAACTCTCATTAACACTTCAAAATGATGATCCGAGTCGTGCAAAAGCACTTCAATTCAAGTTAAAACAAGCACTATCAAATCAACTACAGCAAGAAATGCCGATTTCAATTGAATATGTATATGGAGACAAGGAAACGGTACTATTTGATGTGATTAGTCCCATTTTAGTAAGCTTTTTTGTTTTCTTTTTTGTCTTTTTAATTGCAGGAATAGCACTATTAAAAGAAAGAACTACAGGTACCTTAGAAAGGTTACTTTCAACGCCAATTAGAAGATATGAAGTTGTTTTAGGATATTTAACAGGCTATGGTATTTTTGCAATGATACAAACATTAATCGTTGTATTCTATGCGGTACATGTATTAGATGTAGTTCTTGTCGGTTCAATCTGGAATGTACTTTTAATCAATTTATGTTTGGCATTAGTTGCATTGTCACTCGGCATTCTATTATCTAGTTTTGCTTCATCAGAATTCCAAATGGTTCAATTTATCCCATTAGTTATCATCCCACAAATCTTTTTTACAGGACTATTTCCAATGGATGGAATGGCAGATTGGCTTGTTAATATTGGACGTATAATGCCACTGTATTATGCATCGGATGCTATTAAAGGGGTTATGTATAAGGGATATGGATTGAACGATATTGCAATGGATTTATCAGTTTTAATCGGTTTTGCAATTGTATTTATTTTATTAAATATTGTCTCTTTGAAAAAATATCGAACCTTATAGAATGCTAAATTTAATGTACTTTCAGTTAAATGTATTGACATTCTAATCAAACTATTGCATTCTTATATGTAAATATTAAGCGAAAGTGAAGACTAGTACGTGTGTCACTTCTGTGAAAGAGAGCGATGTTCACCGGCTGAAAGGCATTGCAACAGAACCATGCAGAACCTACTTCATTGCTCCTAGCAAAACTAGGCGCAGTCTCAAGCGTTATGAGGAATGAGTGGGATATCAATTTTGATATTCAACTAAGGTGGTACCACGAAGAGTAACCCTTTTCGTCCTTAAATTTAAGGATGAGAAGGGTTTTTTATTTTACTTAAAAATGGTGTTACTTTCCGAAAACTCGATTGGTTCAACTAACTATTAGTCGGATGGTCATCCAACTGATAGAAGTTTCACTTTATTGGAGGAAATAATGATGGAAAAGAAACGAATTGTTGTGAAAATTGGTAGTAGCTCTCTAACCAATTCAAAAGGGGAGATTGATCAAATTAAGTTTCATGATCATATACGAGCAATTGCTAAATTAAAACAAGCTGGACATGATGTTGTTCTCGTTTCTTCAGGAGCAGTTGCTTGTGGATTTCGAAAACTTGGATATTCATCAAGACCCGTTACTTTAAAAGGAAAACAAGCTGCAGCAGCAGTAGGTCAAAGCTTACTGGTGCAATCATATACTGAGCAGTTAAGTGAATATGACATTGTAACAGCACAAATTTTATTGACTAGAACGGATTTTTCAAAAAAAGATCGTTACAAAAATGCTTATGCAACACTTTCTGAATTACTGGAACGTTCAGTGTTACCAATTATCAATGAGAATGATACGGTTTCGGTTAAGGAACTAACTTTTGGTGATAATGATATGTTATCGGCATTAGTGAGTGGCTTAGTGCATGCGGATCAACTAATCATCTTAACGGATATTAATGGTCTTTATAATGCCAATCCTAAAAAAAATCCAGAGGCTATTCGCTTTGATCGATTAACAGAAATTACAGATGAATTACTTGGTTATGCCACAGCAGAAGGGTCAAAAGTAGGTACAGGTGGTATGCAATCCAAATTACTCGCAGCAAAAACAGCCTATGACTTAGGGGTTAAAGTTTTCATCGGACGAGGTACAGGGGAAGATAAGCTCTTAACTATTTTAAATGGTGATGGGGATGGTACGTATATCGAAAAAGATGAGTTACCTATCTTGAATAGTCAAAAGCAATGGATTTCATTATTCTCTGCTGTCGCTGGTAGGATTACAATCGACAAGGGTGCAGAAGTTGCATTAATTCAACATGGAAAAAGTCTATTACCAGCAGGTGTTATTGGGTTAAAGGGCGAATTTTCTACAGGAGATGTTGTAGAAGTATATGGTTCACATGGCCTTCTAGGAAGAGGAGAAATTCTGTATTCATCCGAACAGCTTGAACAATCCATGGGAAAAAGAACAAGTGAGATAGAAACACCATCGATCGAAGTCATTCATCGGGATCGTTGGGTTCAACTATAGGGAGGTATTAGCATGACAGAGGTATTAGAAAAAGGGAAGTTAGCCAAAAAAGCAAGTTTTGAAATGATTCAAAAATCAACAGCAGAAAAAAACAAAGCATTACAATTGATTGCCGAGCAACTACTGAAAGATAAAGTGACCATCCAAATAGAAAATGAAAAAGATATTGTTGCAGGTAAAGAAAAAGGATTATCTACATCCGTTCTAGACCGTATTCTTCTAACTGAGGACAGAATAAATGGGATTGTCGAAGCAATTGAGTTAGTCATAAGCTTGCCAGATCCAGTAGGTGAAGTTCTGGAAAAGATAACAAAAAAAAATGGCCTACATATCGAAAAAAGGCGTGTGCCACTTGGTGTCATCGGGATGATTTATGAAGCACGTCCTAATGTCACAGTTGATGCAGCAACACTAGCTCTAAAAACAGGGAACGCTGTAATTCTTCGAGGAAGCTCATCCGCCAAATTTTCAAATATGGCATTAGTGGAGTCGATTCAAAAAGCATTAAGTCAATCAACATTACCTGTTAATGCCGTTCAACTTATTGAAAATACAAGTCATGAAGCTGCTGAAGAGCTCTTCCATTTAAAAGAATACCTAGATGTCTTAATTCCACGTGGAAGTAAGAACTTAATCGATACGGTTGTATCAAAAGCAACCGTACCTGTCCTTGAAACAGGTGCAGGAAATTGCCATATCTTCGTTGACGAAACAGCTAACTTACAAATGACAAAAGATATTGTTTTAAACGCTAAAACCCAACGACCATCCGTTTGTAATGCTGCTGAGAGTCTATTGATTCACGAAAAATGGTTTAAAGAAAATGGAAAAGAGTTAATAGAAACGTTGATCAACACTGGAATCACAATTTTCGGAGACGATTTAGTACTAGAGGCAAATCCTGACGTACAAAAAGCTACGGAAGAGGATTGGGCAACTGAATACTTAGCCTTAACGTTAAGTGCTAAAATTGTGAGGAATGTGGAGGAAGCCATTGAGCATATAAATCAATATGGAACAAAACATTCTGAAGCCATTATTACTGAAAATCAAGAGCATGCATTTGAATTCCAAACAGGTGTCGATGCTGCAGCTGTATATCACAATGCATCAACCCGTTTTACGGACGGTTTTGAATTTGGCTATGGAGCAGAAATAGGAATTAGTACACAAAAACTACATGCAAGAGGGCCAATGGGATTACCTGCATTAACTTCTAGTAAATATTATATATCAGGTAATGGACAAATCCGTGAATGAACTGGGAAATTTAGGTCTTAAAGGTCTATTATTTGATAGATATTATAGTATAATAAGTCAAGAAATTACTATTAATAGAAAGTAGTGAACAATCATGGCAACAGCCTCACACACAGTCGAAGTTCAAGTTCCACAAAAAGAAGTTTGGGATTTTGTAAGTCAAATGGAAAAATGGGCTACACTAGTACCAGGATACCGCGAACATCAAATACTAAATGATAAACAATCTACATGGACATTTGCAGGAAATGTAGGTGTATTAAAAAAAGAAGTAAAAGTACAAATTGATATTATCAGCTGGGAAGAACCTTCTAAAATTAGTTTCGAACTAACTGGTTTAACAGATAAATTTTCAGGAACTGGTTATTTTGAAGATGTGGCATTAGATGCTAACAAAACACAAATGACAGGTCATTTAGAAATCAAAGCAGGCGGCCTAGCTGCACCAGTTTTAAATCCAATCTTTTCAGCAGTACTTCCAAAAGCAACTAGCGTCTTAACAAATCGTGTTGCCAACAAAATTCAATTAGTACATGCTTAATTTAAGTATCTAATACAATTTGATAGGTACCTATTTGAAAAGGTGCCACAGATTATTGCCAAAAGATATCGAGAGACACTCTTGATATCTTTTGTTATTTTAATAGTAGAATAAATTTCATAAATCCATTTTCGGTTTTTAAATCCGGACATTTCAGCACATTAACTTTTCATATTCAGATTTGGTTGTTTCGCTACAGACGGCGCTTTCCACGTCCTGTGGCAACGACTCCGTGACCAACATCCTGTTGCCCTGAAGTGGCTCATCGGACGCCGCCTGGAAAGCACACTGGCAGAGCGCAAGTCAATCCCAAGTTAAGGTGATGAGCCTGATAATGGCTTGATAACTGTTATTATGCTACAAAGTACACCATAATCATAAATTTTATAACAGTAATAAAAGCATACTTATCGTAATGGATATTGTTGATTGGAACGGAAGATGACTACTCCTTTGGGAATAGTGGGAAAGTCTGCTACAGTGGTAATCAACCTTCTTATATAAAAAACGGACTGTAGGCATCTAATTTGATAGGTGTCTATTATTTGTTTTGTGTAATATTATTCGATATAGTTTTGATAGGAAAAACGGTATTTAGGACAGGGGCAAATTCATGAAAAGTTATTATTATGTGCAACCAAACACGATCAAAGAAACACCTATTTTAGAAATTCAAAATGAGCAACATGAAATCGTTTTTACATGTCAAAGAGTTTATAGTAACGCTTTAAAACGTCTATTTGACCAACTATTAGAAAATAAATATTTTTTAACATACAAAACTTATGATCTTGAGCAACAAGAACTTTTTACTTGTAAGAAAATATCAAGAAAAGGCAAGGTGTACTTTGAAGCAATAGATGAACAAACGAAAGAAAAATACATGATTGCTTACGAGGGTTGGCAACAAATGATCCCAGATTTAATGATTAAGAAAGATCAATTTTTAATGAAGATACATAAAGAAATGGAAGAATGGTCAACTTTTCTTGTCGACAACAGAGAAGTTGCAAGATGGAGGGCGAATTTGCAAGATAATGCTTTTCATATGGAATTACAAATTGAAGATAATTCACCGATTACCAATCCGGCGTATTATGTAGCTATTAGTCAGTGTGTTTTATATATTGGGGGTTAGAATATAAAATAAAAAGGCTTCAAAGAAGCCTTTTTATTTTATATTTGATATGTTTTTGTATCTGATATAATTTTGAAGTAAATACCTTTTACATCTTTTGTTACGGATTCTTTTAAGGTTTCTAAGTTCACTAATTCGTTAGAACCAACATATTTTGCAAGTTCATCCATCAGGCGTTCAAAAGAATCGGTAAATAATGTTCGCATATTGTCAAAATCTAAGTTTCTAAAGCTACCATCTATTTGGAAAGCTTCAATAGAATTCATTTGTTTAGACGCTCCAGCAAAACGATCATCATAAACTGTATAATTTTCATCAGTTAGGGCAATGATAAATAATTCTTCACCAGTTGTTGTACGTAATTCAATATGGTTTTTATGTTTTTTGACGTCAACGATAATATGTATACCATCAGCATGTCGAATATTAAATAATGACATATTCTTTCCTCCTTCTAATAACTACCTTATGTAGAATAACATAGATTCATAAGAAATTTCTTCAAATGATACAAAATTCAACAATAATACATAAATAATAATTACATGAAAATAAAAATTATTCAGAATAAATATACTATATGAATAAGTCAATATATATTTTTAAGGAAAAAGCCTTTATTTGTGCATGTTTTCACATAAAATGTTCAAATTTGATGGAAACTATATAAAGAAAGGTGTATTATTCACTTGTAGGCATATAAATGTGGTTATATTACACCATATTTATAGTATAGAGGTTAAATATAGATCGTCCAAAAGCATTCGTTAATGTTGGTATACGACTGCTTTTGAAAAGTAAGCGTTGGAGAAGATGATTACTGGCATGCTTGGTCAGGATTATCTAACTAATGTAATGTCGAAAGATGATCAAGGATGACTTCTTCACAATTATTTGAATGAGTAAATAATAAGAAATAGTTATTGTAAAGGAGAATTGGATATGTCAGAAACGACTAATCAATTACAAGCTGAAAAACCAGCTGTAAGCCAAGAAAAACTTGATGTATTGGATCAACTATTAAAACCTGAGGTGCAAGATTCTATTACAGCATTGGTAAATGAATTACCAAAGTTAACTGAAATGATGACAACGTTAACTAAAATTTATGATGTAGCACAATCTCTAGCAACTGATAATGTCCTAAAAAATGATATTGTTGGTGCTGTAGGAGAAATGGCATCTCCAGTTGTAAAATCAGCAAAAGGCTTAGCTGCAACAGCTATCGAAGCGAAAGATCGTGCTGCTGAAAGCACTGAAACAATTGGTCTATTTGGTATTATCCGTTTACTAAAAGATCCACAAGTACAACAATTATTCCGTTTCGCTAATGCTTTCCTTCAAGTGAACGAAGAACATAAACAATTAAAATAGTCTTACATCAATACTGATTATGGAGGATTAATTATGTCAAAAAAAATCATCATTTTAGGCGCTGGTTATGGTGGCGTATTAACTGCCCTAACGTTCCGTAAATATGCTACAAAAGACGATGCAGAAGTTACTGTAGTAAACCAATTCCCAACTCACCAAATTATCACTGAACTTCACCGTTTAGCTGGTGGAACAATTAAAGAACAAGCTGTATCATTCCCATTAGAAAAAATCTTTAAAGGCAAAGATATTGATCTTAAAATTGCGAAAGTTACAGAAATTTCACCAGACAACAAATTCGTTAAATTAGATGATGGTTCATCTCTATCTTATGATGTTCTTGTAGTGGCTCTAGGTAGCCAAACTGGATATTTCGGTATCCCAGGACTAGAAGAAAACAGTATGGTACTTAAATCTGTTAACGATGCAAACCAAATTAACGCACATATCGAAGCTAAAATTAAAGCTTATGCTGCAACAAAAGATCCTGCTGACGGTACAATCGTAATCGGCGGTGGCGGTTTAACTGGTATCGAACTTGTTGGTGAAATCATCGATAACATGCCAAAAGTTGCTGAAAAATATGGCGTTGACTTCAGCGAATTCAATGTTAAATTAGTCGAAGCAGGTCCAAAAATTCTTCCAGTATTACCAGATACTCTAATCCAACGTGCTACTGAATCATTAGCTAAACGTGGTGTAGAATTCTTAACTGGTCTACCTGTTACAGCTGTTGATGGTAACAAAATCTCTCTTAAAGATGGTCAAGTTATTGAAGCAAATACATTCGTTTGGACAGGCGGTGTAGCTGCACTTCCAGTTGTTGCTGAATCTGGTTTAGAAGTTAACCGTGGCAAAGCAACAATCAACGAATTCTTACAATCTACTTCTCACTCAGATGTATTCGTTGTGGGTGATGCTTCAGTGTTAATTCCTGAAGAAGGTGCTCGTCCATTATATGCGCCAACTGCTCAAGTTGCATGGCAAATGGGTGAAACAGCAGGGTATAACCTTTTCGCTCAATTAAAAGGCCAACCAATGAAAGAATTCAGTGCAGTTAATTCTGGTACACTTGCATCACTTGGTCGTAAAGATGGTGTAGCAACAGTAGGTGCTAATAACACTGAACTTAAAGGTCTTCCAGCTACATTGATGAAAGAAGCAAGTAACATCCGTTACTTATCACACATCAAAGCACTATATGGTTTAGTATACTAAACCAATTAGATAAAAAAGCCGACTTCCATAATGGAGTCGGTTTTTTTATAGATTACAAGAATTAGATATTGATTTTCTTTAAAAAACGTCTTGTTCGTTCTTCTTTTGGATTGTTGAAAATTTCAGAGGGTGAACCTTTCTCTACGATGACACCTTGATCAATAAAAATCACTTCATCAGCCACTTCTTTAGCAAAACGCATTTCATGAGTTACTACAACCATTGTCATACCATCTTGCGCAAGATCTTTCATTGCTTGTAAAACATCACCAACTAGTTCGGGATCCAGTGCTGAAGTGGGTTCGTCGAAAAGCATTACTTTTGGTTCAATACCCATTGCGCGTGCGATACCAACACGTTGTTGTTGACCACCTGATAATTGGGAAGGATAAAAGTCAATTTTGTCACCAAGTCCTACTTTTTTTAGCAATTGAGTGGATTTTTCTTTTGCTTGTTGTTTAGGAATTCTTTGAACAATAATAGGACCTTCCATAACGTTTTCAAGCGCTGTTTTATGGGGAAATAGGTTATAATTCTGAAATACCATGCCAGTTAAACTTCGAAAAGAAACGATTGATTTTTTATTTATTTTTTTCTGATTAAAATCAATTAAATGTCTATCAATTTCTATTGAACCGGTTGTAGGAATTTCAAGTAGATTTAAGCATCTTAGAAAAGTTGTTTTACCCGAGCCAGAAGGACCGATAATGACAATAACTTTTCCACGCTCTACTTCTAAGTTAATGCCTTTCAATACTTCTAATTCCCCAAATGATTTATGAAGATTTTTTATGCTAATCATTACATAAACTCCTTTAATGACTTCCACTTATTTTGATACATATCGCTCAAGTTTTAATTCGACTCGTCCTTGAACAAATGATAATATCGTACAAATGATCCAATATAAAATAGCTACTTCTGAATATAGTAATAAGAATTCATAGTTTGTAGCAGCTATTTCTTGAGCTTTTCTGAACATTTCAGATACAAGAACAAGTGACGCAAGGGAAGTATCTTTTACCAGGCTGATAAATGTATTAGATAATGGTGGAATTGAAACCCTAGCAGCTTGTGGTAGAACAATTCTTCTAAGTGTTTGTGTATAGTTCATGCCAATAGAGTATCCAGCTTCCCACTGCCCCTTTGGTATAGATAAAATGGCAGCTCTAATGATTTCGGAGGCATAAGCTCCTACGTTTAGTGAAAAACCAATAATAGCGGATGTTAATGGATCTATGGTTAACCCTAAATTTGGCAAACCATAGAAAATAATAAATAATTGAACGAGCAATGGTGTACCACGAATAATCGACACATAAAAACGCGCAAAAGTATTTAATAGTTTACTAGCAGACAATCGGGCTAATGCTGTTAAAAAGGCTAGTATTAGTCCAAGAACAAAAGTAATAATTGTTAGTGGAATTGTGTATTTTATAGCTCCCTCAATCATAGGTGAAAGGGAAGACTGAGCGATTGACACTAATTGGTCAAATCGCTCAGGATCTTGAATGATACTATTTAGGAGAAACATCTTCACCAAACCATTTTTTAGATATTTTTGCGTATGTTCCGTCAGCTTTCATATCTTTTAATGCTTTATTGACTGCTTCCACTAATTTGTTACTGCCTTTTCTAAACATTAAACCACTTTGAGCTAGATTTTTTTCTTGGTCTACCATTTTAATAGATGTATTTGCATGTTGTTTTTTGTAATCAAGGAATGATAATTTATCATTGATTGTTGCATCTACACGATTGGTTTCAATAAGAGAAACAGCTTGTGTAAAACCTTCAACACTTTGTAATTCAGCACCATTTGATTTTGCTAATTTACCATAATTACTAGTTAAAGATTGTGCAGCTGTTTTACCTTTTAAATCTTTAAATGATTGAATGTCTTTGTTGTTTTTGTTCACAATTAATACTGCGCCTGATTCAATGTATGGAACTGAGAAATCGTATTTTTTCTCACGTTCAGGTTGAATACCAACTTCGTTAGCAATCATATCAAAACGTTTTGCATCAAGTCCGGCAAACATACCATCCCATTGAGTTTCTTCAAATTCTGGTTTAACTCCTAACCGTTTCGCTACTTCTGTTGCGATATCTACATCAAATCCTGTAAGTTTGTTAGATTTATCATGGAATGTGAAAGGAGGGTAAGTTCCTTCAGTTCCGATTTTTAATACGCCTTCTTTTTTGATCGTATTGTAAGAATCTTCTGTAGAAGAATTTTTCCCTTCATTGGTATTTTTTGAGCCACATGCTGCGAGAACTAAAGATAGTGCAAGTAGTAGTGACAGTAGTGATACTAATTTCTTCATTTTTTACCTCCGAGTATTCTTATAGGATTTATAGAAAATCCAAAGTTATAGTAACACTAATTCATTACAATGTCACAATAAAATTTCTATTTTAATAAAGTAAAAAAATAAGGAATTTTCGAAATAGTGAGAGAAAAAACCTTGTTTTTATAAACTGAAATTACATTTAATAACAATTTGAAGACACTAACCTAAAACAATGAACGCTATTATTATACATATCAAAAATTATATTAATATATTATTACGGATGATCTGCGAAAGTAATGGTGAGCAATATAGAACGGACTCTTAGAACGCAACGCCCTGCGGCAGGGACGCTGTGACTAATATCCTGTTGTCCTAAAGCAACTCAGTCCCACCTACGAAAAGCAACTAATCGTAGTGGGAATCAACGGCTTTGGTAAAGAAAAAGGACTATAGACAAACTCTTATGATTGTCTACAGTCCTAAATATAGTATGTGATCTGATTTAACTAATCTGTTTCTGAATATCTTGAAGAATATTTTCTAAGGAGATGACAACACCCTTATCGTCTTTAAACATGATATGTTTTGGTTGGAAATAAACAGGTGATTCGATGCCTGCTGCAGCTGAAATTCGAAACAGTCCTTTTCGTAGTGTTAGAAGATAATTGACAACCCGATATTTTTTTTCATCAATCACAAGTGCTTTTTGTAAATCTGGGTCGGTTGTAGCAACACCAACAGGACAAGCATTTGAGTTACAACGCATAGCTTGAATACATCCAATTGAGATCATAAATCCTCTGGCGATGTTCACCAAATCAGCTCCCATAGCAAGAGCAATGGCAATTCGATCGGGAGTGAACATCTTGCCAGAGGCAATAATCTTTACTCGATCACGTACTCCATATTTTTCTAGAGTAGTTACTACAATAGGAAGGGCAGATCGAATTGGTAATCCTACACTGTCTATTAATTCTTGATAAGATGCTCCTGTACCGCCCTCACCACCATCAACTGTTATAAAGTCAGGGCCCTTACCGGTTTCTTTCATATACTTTGCTAGTTCTTCGACGCTATTATTCCCGCCAACAGCAATTTTCATGCCAACTGGTTTACCAGTTGTAGAGCGTATTTTCTCTATGAATTCGCACATAGTGGGAACATCACTAAATTGATGAAAACGATTTGGACTATCAACGGATTTATAGGGCTCTACTTTTCGGATTTCTGCAACTTCAGGTGTTACTTTTTCAGCATCAATATGACCACCACGTGTTTTAGCACCTTGAGCGAGTTTGATTTCGAATGCCTTAATTTCGGGAATCTCACTTTTTCGCTTTAATTCGTCCCAATCGACATCTCCATTTTTGTTTCGTACACCAAATAAACCTGGACCAATCTGCATAATAATGTCAACTCCTCCTTTTAAATGATAAGGGGATAGACCACCTTCACCTGTATTCATCCAAGTCCCTTTTGCTAAACTTAATCCCTCTGATAAAGCTGTGATCGCATGATTTCCTAGTGAACCATAACTCATTGCGGACATACCAATAAGACCTCTTACTTTAAAAGGGTATTTTGTATTTGGACCAATCACAACTGCATCATCATCATGTAATAAGTAAGCTGATGTTTCTTCATCTTCCCACTTTTCCTCTCTTTGTGAAAACAGGGGATCTTTCAACAATATATACCTTTTCGTATCAACCTTTGTTTCTTTGTCCATTTTTATTTCTTCAGTTAATTTTGGGAACATATCATTTCGAACATAAAATCCTTCTTCTTCAAAATTTCGCTTTGATCCAAAGGCGACTACCTCGCGCATATATTTTGCACCTTTTACGATATGCTCATAATCTACACGTGAAAATGGTTTCCCTTCAAGGTCGCCATCAAACCAATATTGCCGAAATTCTGGCCCGATTTTTTCAAAAAAGTAGCGCATTCTACCAAGTGCAGGATAATTCCTTAAGATAGCATGACGCTTTTGATTTCGATCAAACGCAATTATATATACAAGGAAAATAACAATAGCTAGTATCGCAAGTACTGCTATAGTAAAAGCGATAACAATTAACCAATCCGCGATATTCATCTAATTCCTCCTAAAAATATTTAAAACTATTTGGTTTTAATCTTCTCGAAAATATGATCATTTATTCAGAATGTGAAATGACAAGAATACATAATTTTTGGATAATCCGCCATCCTAAACAAAGGAAGTTATTTAATGTTTTAAATCGATTAAGAAATGGAAATCGTGCGTTCAACGAAACGATTTTGTAAAACAATTATGGAGGAGGACTCATCTTGAAGGCTTCAGATTTGTTTGTACGCTGTTTAGAAAATGAAGGAGTAGAGTACATTTTTGGAATTCCTGGTGAGGAAAACACAGACCTTGTAGATTCTCTTATTGGTTCAAATATAAATTTTATCTTAGTGCACCATGAACAAGCAGCTGCTTTTATGGCAGATGTATATGGTCGTTTGACAGGAAAACCAGGAGTTTGTTTAGCTACCCTAGGTCCTGGTGCGACAAACCTTTTAACTGGAATTGGTGATGCCTATCTAGATTATTCACCTGTTGTGGCGATTACGGGACAAGCTGGTCTTGAACGTATTCATAAGCGATCACATCAATATATAGACATTATTGGTATGTTCGAAGAAGTGACGAAATGGAGCCAACAAATTCGAGTGCCCGAAACAATTCCGGAGATTATTCGTAAAGCTTTTAAAATAGCCTTACTCGATAAACCAGGTGCTGTCCATGTGGAATTACCAGAAAATATTGCGATGATGGATGCTGAAGGGGAACCATTACCGATTACTCCAATGCCAATTTCTTGTCCAGCTAATGAGCAAATTCAAAAAGCGGCAGAATTGATCAATCAAGCAAAAAGGCCACTCATATTGGTTGGTAATGGAGTAATCCGTGATGGTGCTACAGAGGAATTACGAAGATTTGCTGAAGCAAAGCAAATTCCTGTTGTGAATACATTTATGGCAAAAGGTGTATTACCATCTAATCATCCACTAACTTTATATACAGTTGGGATGCAAGTGAAAGACTATGTACTTTGTGGCTTTGATTTAGCCGATGTCATTATTACGATTGGTTATGATATTGTCGAATACTTACCAAAATATTGGAACGACGAGGCAAAGAATCCTGTCATTCATATTGATAGTATGCCTGCAGAAGTAGATGCCTATTACCCAATCCAAGCGGAATTAGTTGGAGATATTAAAAAGACGATTGAAGCATTACATTCACATGTTCATGAAAGAGAGCTTTGTCCCAAAATAGTAAGTTTAAAAGCGCAATTGGATGAAAAAATGCATGCATCTGATGAAGTAGAAGGTAGTCCTATTATTCCTCAACGAATAATCGCAGATATTAAAAAAGCAGAAAAAGGCAAAGCTATTATTCTTTCAGATGTAGGTGCTCACAAACTTTGGGTAGCAAGAATGTATCAACCTGAAAATCCGAATCACACAATTATTTCGAATGGCTTTGCCTCTATGGGAATTGCAGTACCAGGGGCAATTGCAGCAAAGTTAGCTCATCCAGATAAGCCTGTTATTGCTATTACGGGTGATGGAGGCTTTCTCATGAACGGTGTTGAAATTGCTACTGCAAAACGACTTGGACTTGCATTCGTGATTGTCATTTTTCACGATTCAAAGTATGGTTTGATCGAATGGAAACAATTAAATAAATTTAACCGTTCAAATGCTATCACATTTGAAGATCCAGATTTTATAGAATTCGCTAAAAGCTTTGGTGCAAAGGGAGTAAAAGTGAAGCACTCAAAGGATTTACTCTCAGCTCTAGAAGAAGCAATAAAAAGTTCCGATATTGTATTAATTGATGTAGACGTTGATTACTCCGAAAACATCGAACTATCCAAAAAACTTGGTGATTATATATGTAACTTGTAATTTTAAATAGTAAAAACGGAGGTGCAATAAGATATGAAACAAAAATGGCAATTGTGGATTGGCGGAAAATGGCGAGAAGCAAAGACCTATGAACCATTATTGAATCCGCATACAAATGAAGAACTAACACAAATTGGACAAGCTGAAGCTGCAGACGCAGTGGAAGCGGTAGTAGAGGCACATGCTGCTTTTCAAAACTTTAGAACTTTTCCAGCACATGCTCGAGCAAAAATATTAGCAAGAGCGGCAACAATTATGGAAGAACGTAGCGAAGAATACGCTAAGCTCATTTCGTTAGAATCGGCTAAAACAATTCGTAATGCACGTGAGGAAATCAATCGTACCGTGCAAACATATCGTTTTGCAGCAGAGGCTGCAAAGAATAATTATGGTGAACAAATTCCGATGGATGCAGCAGAAGGCGGAGAGAAGCGTTTTGGCTTTACGATTAAAACGCCAATTGGAGTCGTAACTGCTATTACGCCTTTTAATTTTCCTTTTAATCTCGTAGCTCATAAAGTTGGTCCAGCAATAGCAGCTGGCAATTCGATTGTTTTAAAACCAGCTGAACAAACACCCCTCAGTGCATTAGCATTAGCTGAAATTTTTAAAGAAGCAGGGCTTCCGGATGGAGTATTGAACATTATCCCTGGAAAAGGCGATGTACTAAGTGAAGTCTTAACGACTCATCCCTATGTCAAAAAAGTAACGTTTACTGGTAGTGTTGAGGTGGGGCATATTATCCAACAACAAGCAGGTTTTCGTAAATTGACGCTTGAATTAGGATCTAATTCGCCTTTTATTATTGATGAAGGCGTGAATATTGACAAAGTCATTGAACGAAGTGTTTTAGGGTCTTTTTCAAACAATGGTCAAGTTTGTATCTCTATTCAGAGAATTTATGTACATCAATCAATGTATAAACAATTCTTAGAACGATTTGTAAGTAGGACAAAACAACTTGTAATTGGTTCGCCTTTGGATGAAAACACCAATATTACAGCCGTTATTTCGAAAAAATCGTTAGATCGTATAAAAAGCTGGATAGATGAAGCTGTGCAAGAGGGAGCAAAAATTGAGTGTGGTGGCAAAGTTGAAGGAAATATTTTGTATCCAACTGTTTTAACAAATGTCAATCGTGATTCTAAAGTATTTCGTTTTGAAGTATTTGGGCCGGTTGTGTGTATTTTCCCATTTGCTACAATAGATGATGCGATCAAGGATGCTAATGATTCACGTTATGGCTTAAATTCAGGTGTGATGACACCAAGTATTGAACGAGCATTCTATGTAGCAGAACGTCTTGAAACAGGAGGCGTAATTGTAAATGATATTCCAACATATCGAATCGACAATATGCCTTATGGTGGATGGAAAGACAGTGGAGTGGGTAGAGAAGGTATAAAATACGCCATGCAAGAAATGATGGAACAAAAATTTATAAGTTTTAAAACGGGCGATTAATGTAACTCAATAACAAAAAGTATAAAAAACCCTTGATTTACTGATTACAAAAATATACTATAATGATGGAATTAAATAATCTGCTTTTAGCAGAAGAGGTTCTAGCTACCCTCTTTAAAAAACTAAGAAAAAACAGTACTCTTTCTTAGAGTGCTGTTTTTTTGCAATAAAGGAGTAATTGCAGAAATGAAAAAAGAAAAAGCTGTAATCGTGTTTAGTGGTGGTCAAGATAGTACAACATGCTTGTTCTGGGCACTTGAAAAATTTGATGAAGTTGAGGCAGTAACATTTGATTATAATCAACGACACAAACTAGAAATTGAATGTGCGCAAAATATTGCAAAAGAACTTGGTGTAAAGCATCATATTCTAGATATGTCACTACTCAATCAATTGGCCCCAAATGCGTTAACCCGAAGTGATATAGAGGTGAAGGATGGAGAAAATGGTGAACTGCCTTCCACTTTTGTGCCAGGACGTAACCTATTATTCCTTTCCTTTGCCGGCGTACTCGCAAGACAAATTGGTGCGAAACATATTGTCACGGGTGTGTGTGAAACAGATTTCAGCGGTTATCCTGATTGCAGGGATATGTTTATAAAATCATTAAATGTTACATTAAACTTGGCGATGGATGAATCTCTTGTGATTGATACACCACTAATGTGGTTAAATAAAGCTGAAACTTGGGCTTTAGCTGATCAATTAGGTGCTTTTGACTTTGTTCGAGAAAAAACATTAACCTGTTATAACGGAATTATTGCAGACGGATGTGGAGAATGTCCTGCTTGTAAGTTAAGAAAAAAAGGTCTTTCGGAATATTTAAGTGTTCGAAAGGAGTCTTAAAAAATGTATGGATTTAAAATTGTCGATCATCTTCAAAAAATTGATGAAGATATTCAAAGAACTCAATTAAAATACCATGCTAAACGTGTTCTTGTAAGTAAGGAATTTACATTTGATGCAGCTCATCATCTTCACTGTTATGATGGCAAGTGTAAAAATTTACACGGTCACACCTATAGGGTGATTTTTGGTATTAGTGGTTATACAGATGAACGAGGTTTAATGATTGATTTTGGAGATATCAAAACCATTTGGAAAGAAAAAATTGAAATTTATCTGGATCATCGTTATTTAAACGAAACATTACCTTTAATGAATACAACTGCAGAAAACATGGTTGTTTGGATCTATGAAAAGATGGCAGAAGCTTTACTAGAAGACCATTCACATAAAAATGTACGAGTAGAATTTGTACGATTGTATGAAACACCAACGAGCTATGCTGAAGCAAGACGGGAGTGGATGGAAGTTGAGTAAAATTCCCGTATTAGAAATCTTCGGTCCAACAATTCAAGGTGAAGGAATGGTAATTGGGCAGAAAACAATGTTTGTGCGAACTGCTGGTTGTGATTATTCCTGTTCTTGGTGCGATTCTGCTTTTACGTGGGATGGTAGTGGAAAAGATCAAATACTTCAAATGTCTGCGGAAGAAATTTGGAATGAGTTGAAACGAATCGGTGGAGATGGATTTTCGTTTGTAACGATTTCGGGAGGTAACCCTGCATTATTGAAAAGTCTAGATCATTTCGTCACACTATTAAAGGCTAAAGGGATTCAAATTGGTCTGGAAACACAAGGAAGCAGATGGCAGGACTGGTTTTATAAGATCGACGAACTAACACTTTCCCCAAAACCACCTAGCTCTGGTATGAAAACAAATTTCGCTATTTTAGATGAAATTTTATCGAATTTAAAAGACCATGAGAACGGGAACCATGTTTCCTTAAAAGTTGTTATATTTGATGATGAAGATTATCTGTTTGGAAAAGAAGTACATAATCGTTATCCGGATGTACCGTTCTATTTTCAGGTAGGTAATGATGATATTACAACTACTAATAATACACAGTTAATCCACCAACTTTTACAAAAGTATGAATGGTTAATCGAAAAAGTAATTTCAGATCACGAAGTTACAAATGTAAAAGTATTACCACAATTGCATACGTATATTTGGGGAAATAAAAGAGGGGTATAACCAGTATTCATACACCACTATAAAACACCCGAAACGTCCATCAACTTTTTATAAATTATCGTTGAAATTGCTCTTCTTCTGAAAAATGAGGAAGAGCCATTTTCATTTTTAGAGATATTATGGGAATATTCTTTATTAAATAATAGTCCATAACTTAAATATTTAAACTATTGATGTTCTATGTTTTCTCACCTATGATAAACTTGATTTGAAGGAGTGTTATAAATGAATGTGATCAAATTATTGAGTGGGATTCTTGGTGCCACTGTATTAATGTGTTATGACTTTTATCAAGAGTGGGGACTATGGCAAGTACTTCCCAAATGGACTTGGATGATAATAGGTTTTGCTTTGTTGCTCTTTAGTGTTTATGCACCTGCATCAAAAAGTAAGATGTCCCATTTTTATGTAGAGGTAACTGTTATGATTTATCTAGTGTTTTTAATCATGCTACTACCAAATCTAGGTGGACGTTCATCTATCGGTTTTAGTATTCAAGAACCATTTTTATGGATTGTTATTTTACTAACAGGTTGGCAACTTCTATCGTATCGCAAAAGAATAATCAAAGAAATGGAGGAAAACAAAAAGAAATGAACCATAAAGTGATCATTGTAGATTATTCCTTCCATGGACCTATTACATGTTTTATAAAGATTACAGGACATGATGGTATAAAAAATCAGTCCTTTGAGGGAATGATTCGAATGGTAGATGGCGTGCCATATGGAGATCTTCTCAAAGAAGAAAAAAGTAATGTCTCATCTGAATGTATACAATTTATAAAAGCATATATTTACCAAAAGTATGAGCAAGGGTTCTTTTCGTGATTTTAACAAAATCATCGAAGTCATCTAAATTTTGATATTTTTTTACGAATTTATGGATAATTTACATAACGTGTATCTTTTTTACTTGTAATCATATACGATAAAAAAGTACTAGAAAAATGATTACGAGGTGAAAATATGTCTATAAGAAAAAAGCTTATGGCCGGATTGGGTACATCAATTTTAATAACCATCATTGCATGTATCGTTATTTTCGGTCAGCTATCAAAGATTAATAATCAATATAAATCGACTATAAATAGAGGATTGCCTCAGATTAACTCAACCGCCAAAATAGAAAATTTATCCACTAAAAAGGGATTGTTAATTAGATCTTACTTATTAGGAAACAAAGATGCATTGGATACATTAATGCAAACTCGAAAAGAATTAAATGATGAAATCGAACATTTAGGCCAGCAATTACAACGACCAAAAGCAAAAGAAATGCTAGCACAAGTTTCAACTGAAATTACAAATTACGACCAGATTGCAGATCAAGTGATTGAATTAGAGAGAAACGGAAAAAGCAAAGAAGCAAATCAGTTAACCAATACTGAGGGAGCTGCAGAATTAAAAAAAGCGACTGACAATACACGTGAACTAGCTGATTATGTGAAAACGTTATTTTCACAAACTGAAGCACAAGCGCAAGCAACAGCTTCAACAGCATTTACTACTGGAATGGTTATTATCATTCTTGCAATCCTTTTGGGAATATTGATCACTCTTTATATGGATCGTATCATTTCTAGACCATTATCAACATTAAATAAATCGGTAACAGTGATTGCTAATGGAGATTTAACTGAGCCTGCTATTCAAATTCACTCAAAGGATGAAGTAGGAGAGCTTGCAACATCGTTTAATAAAATGAAAGATTCTTTAAAAGAATTAATTGGTTCGTTGGCAGTTAGTTCGGAACGTTTAAGTGCATCGGCTGAAGAATTATCAGCTTCAACACAAGAAGTGTCTGCCTCATCAATTGAAGTGTCTCAAAATCTTGATCATACAGTTCAAACCGCAGAATCGAATACATACGCAGCTAAAGAAAGTGCATTGGCTATGGATGAAACAGCTGCAGGGGTTCAAAAAATTGCAGAATCTGCTCAAAACTTGCATAGTTCTGCAGGTGAAACTTTTGATATTGCAAATATTGGACAAGAAAAAATTACAAATGCAGAACAACAAATGATGCTGATTCATTCTTCAACAAAGAATACGACAAATTTAATCCAATCATTAAGTAAACAATCAGAAGAAATAGGCAACATTTTAAAAGTAATTACAGATATAACAGAACAAACAAATCTTCTGGCATTAAATGCTGCAATAGAAGCAGCGAGAGCAGGGGAACATGGAAAAGGATTTGCAGTAGTAGCTGATGAAGTGCGTAAATTAGCAGAGGAATCCAAACAGTCAGCTAGTCAAATTGAGTCTTTAACAGTTGATATTCAGCATCATACAAAAGATGTAGAAAGAGCAATCTTATCAAATTTAGAGACTGTTGAAGATGGTGTACATTTAATCCAAGATGCAGGTGAATCATTTGATCATATTGTACAAGCAGTTGATCGTATGAAAGCGGAAATTGAAGATGTATCGGCGATTACTGAAGAAATCTCAGCAACAGCTGAGCAAGTTGCAGCTTCTGTATCTGAAATTGCATCTTCAACCACTCATTCCACAGAACAAATGGAATTAATATCTTCTAATTTACAACAAGTTACCGCAACTATTGAGGAAATTTCATCAGTTTCAAATGAGTTAACAAATGAAGCAGTTGAACAAAATGAATTAGTTCAAAAGTTTAAAATTTAGAAAAGAAATCCTAGTATATCGAAAGAATACTAGGATTTTTGTTTTGCGATTTATTTAATTTCTCAAATTATATAAATTAAATAGTTAAATCATACTAATATCATTTTCTCAATATTAATGCTATTATAATAATACATTTACATTAATAGTGATAAATTCACCATGATGGGAGATGGTATATTTGTCTGTACAAAGAAAAATAAGCCTAGGATTTATAATTTTGTTTGTCTATATCATGATTTTAATGGGGTACAATGACAATCGAATGAATCGTGTTATTGATTCTTTTAATCACGTAATTAATCAGAACATTAAAAGTATTAATTTAGTGAACAGCGTAAAATCTGATTTAGCAAATGAAGGATTATATTTAAGAGGGTTCCTCATCGATGACAATGCTTCAAATAAGCAAAAAGTTCTTGTATACCAAGATAAGTTATCAAAATCAATTGAAGAGCTTCAAAAAAATGCAGATTCGAAAAAAATGAAAGATTATACTGCAATGATGAGTGATTTAATGTCCAATTATAGTAAAGTAATCACTTCGATCATTCAACTAAAAGAATCAGGCAATAGTGATGATGCAGTGTCTCAATTGACAAGCGCAGAATCTTCTAATCATGACATGATGAGTATGATTGCATCTGCTGAAAAATATCAGCAAGATGAGTTAAAAGCTGCCCAAGAAAATGTAGATCATATTGCTCAAGTAGCAAAAATAGTTGCGTTTGTTATTGCAATTGGTGGTATGATTACAGCACTATTATTTATCAATCGAGTTAGAAGATTAGTAGTTAAACCATTGCTACAAGTTGTCGAAGGTGCGAAAAAAATTGCTGCTGGCGATTTACTTCAAGAGGACATAACCATCAAGTCAAAAGACGAATTAGCAGTTTTAGCAACATCTTTTAACGAAATGAAAAAGAATTTACAAACAGTAATCAATCATATCAGTGAAGGTTCTCGACAATTATCTTCATCTATTGAAGAGCTAGCAGCATCTACGGAAGAAATCTCAAATGCAGCTGATGAGGTTTCTAATAGTGTTGAAGAGACATCACAAGGTGCAATCGATTCTGCAGAAATTGCAAAGGATGCAGTTACTGCTATGCACGAAACATCAACTGGTGTACAACGAATTGCTGAAGCATCACAAACGCTGTTTGAACAAGCGAAAAAAGCTACGGAACTTGCAGATAATGGTGGCAAAATTCTTCAAGTAGCAAAAGGACAAGTCCAATTAATATCAGAATCTACAAATCAAACCAATGATTTAATCAATCGTCTAAAAAAACAAGCAACTGAAATTCAAGTGATGACGAAAGCCATTACGGATATATCAGAGCAAACAAATTTATTGGCCTTAAATGCAGCAATCGAAGCAGCAAGAGCTGGTGAACATGGTAAAGGATTTGCTGTAGTTGCTGATGAAGTACGCAAATTAGCGGAGGAATCCAAAAATTCAGCAGAGAAAATTGTTAACTTAACCAATACAATTCAAGTAGATACAGAAGTTGTAGCAAAATCAGTTACCAATAGCTTGAAGAATGTCGAAGAGGGTGTGTATGTCATTACAAATGCCTCAGATGCATTTGGACATATTGTGAACTCAGTTGAGGAAATGACGAACCGATTGGAAGATGTTACAGCTACATCTGAACAACTTTCAGCAGCTTCAGAAGAAGTGACAGCATCCGTTGAAGAAATATCGAATCATTCACAACTAGCTGCACAAGCTACAAGTAATATCTCAGGTTCTGTAGAAGAACAAAATGCGACTTTACAAGAAATGAATAGTGTAGTACAAGAATTAAGTAAACAAGCAGTTGAGTTACAAGAATTAACGCAACAATTCAAAGTATAAATCGTATTAAGTAAACCTTGAAGTATAGCCGCTTCAAGGTTTATTTTTTTTTTTTTTAGAAAATAATAGTGGGTGAAAAACGGTAAGCAAGTCCTCTAAAATGCATTCGAATTTTTCAAAGACGAGTAACAGTAGGAGCAAATTGTGTGTTCACGAGAAGTTTATCAGAATTCGTGTAAATAGTAGACTCATACTCTAAATTAATAGGCTAACTTAAAATAGATTTAGGAAATTGATTGAGATACTAATTAAATTATCATTTGTAACGCAAGCAAGAATCGATTAGTATAAAATTAGCAATAATATGAAATCAAATTATTGAATGCTATAAGAATCAATTTCATATTAAAAATGTAGGTGACAATATATTGGAAATCTATTCGTTAAGTGGACCAAGTGGAACTGGGAAAAGTACAGCAGCTCTTTCATTTGCACATGATCACGGAATTGAAGGGATAATCGATGACGGTTTGCTCATTGTAAAAGGAAAGAAAGTTGCTGGAACTTCAGCAAAATTTGAAAAAAGTGCTTTTAAAGCCGTAAAACGAGCCATATTTATGGATGAAAATCATCTAAAAGAAGTACAAAATGCGATTAATGATTTAGCATTAACTAAACTATTAATTATTGGTACATCTGATCGAATGACAAATAATATAGCAGAAAGATTAGCTATTGGTAAAATCAACTATTATACTCATATAGAAGATTTAAAAACATCCGGTGAGATGAAACTAGCCAAATTTATTAGGAAGACTGAAGGGAAACACATTATGCCCATTCCCGTTGTACAGGTTGAGCAAAACTTCTTTAAACGATTTATCCAAAAAGGTATGGAAATTTTCTCTCCTAAACGAGAAAAGATTGGGGAAACAACAATCGTTCAACCAGACTTTCATCAAGCTATCGGACATATAGAAAAACAAAGATTTATTGACAATATTAAGCATGCATGCGAAGAAGATGAATTAGTACAAAAAGTAACGAAAATTCAGTTTGATTTATTCCCTTTGCCTCATACGACCATCAATACCGTCTTAAGAGGACCGATTAAATTAAATGAAAAAATGCCAATCCTTCAACTACAACAAAAGATTAAACATAAATTTGAAGAAGAGTTTGAGTTAGAATTACAAAGTATCAATATACACCTAGTGTCTATTCAGTATGAAAATAATAAGGAACCAGTTATTCATAGATAAAAAAATGAATAACTGGTTTTTTCATTTTTTTCACTTTAACGGGCAGAAAAATTCTGTTGCATTTTATGGTAAACGTTTAAATTGTGGTGGTCTTTTTTCTACAAATGCTCGAACACCTTCAGGAAAATCATGCGCATCAACAAATGGTGTAGAAGTTTTCCAAAGAACAGGTGCAGATTCAATACATTCTTGAACAGATTTTTTGACAGCAAGCAAAGATGCAGGTGACATAGATGCGACAAGCTTGCCTAATCGAATCGCATAACGATCCAAATCTTTTTCTTGTGCAATATAATTTAACATACCAACTCGATAAGCTTCTTCTGTTTTGAGAGCACGTCCGGTATAAACTAAATCTTTTGTCATGCTAGGGCCAATTAGATTCACAAGGCGAGCAGCGAATTTATTATTTAAAGTGATGCCTAATTTTCCTACTGGGATTCCTAGTTTTGCTTTATCTGAACCAACCCTTAGATCGCAAGCAAGAGCAAGTTCCAATCCGGCGCCCATTGCAGGTCCATTAATAACAGCAATTGTAGGAATCGGTAAATGTTCAATTGTAGAAATTGTTTTTTCCATACGAACAAATGCTTCTTCGGATTCTTCTAAAGAAATAGCATTGAATTCTTTTATATCTGAACCTGCTGTAAATTGTTGACCATAACCTCGTATAAGCAATACTTTATTTTTAGGATTATCTAATGCCTGTAAAGCAATCAAACGAAGTTCGTCCCACATATGTGCCGTAAGTGCATTTTTGGCTTGTGGTCGACGAATCGTTATAATAGCTAAACCTGCTGTTTCTTGATAAATAATTTTGGCATCTTCTTTTTCTAGTCTTGTAGTCGAAACTTTCATTTTAATCCCCCTAGTAATCTTCATGTCTCTATTATATAACAGATTCAACTGTTGTAGTCCAGAAAGAATTTATTTAAAAATTAAAAAAATATATAATATAGCGTATTCGTAAATTTATTTATTTAGACATGATAAACAATTAGATCGTTTTATACTAGTTTTCTTTTGAATTATTTATAGATAATCCATTTATCGTGAAGTACGTTCGCTTTTTTTATGAAAAATGCATTTTCCAGTAAAAATTAAAACAGATCTATAAAGGAATAATTTTAATTGTAAATAAACCATTATTTTCCTTAAATAGATATTTATATTTAATCTTCTAAACGAAATAAGTAAAAATAATTCGTAATATTAAAAATATATGAATCTAAAATGTATATTTTGTAAATTTTCTAAAATCGCATTAAATCAATGTTTAAGACATCAAAACCATTACAAAAATGCATGAAAAATTATGAGATAATATAGTGTACATTATAAAAGAAAGGTGTTAGTCTGTATGTAATATTAAATGTGAACAAAAATTGAGCACCTATAAATAAAAAAATGTTAGATTGTCTATGATTTTAGTTGACAGTTATATTCTTTGAAAAAGAGAGAAAAATAAGTATGGTACTCAAAATAAAAAGGAGTTCAAAAAGATGAAGTTATTGGCACCGCAACCATTTACTTTAGAGGGAGATCGTCGAGCTGTATTATTATTGCACGGATTTACTGGAAGTACAAAAGATGTTAAAAAATTAGGGCAGTATTTAAATAAACAAGGTTATACATGTCATGCACCAATGTATCGAGGTCATGGAGTAAGTCCAGAGGAAATTTTAAAATATGGTGCTAAATACTGGTGGGAAGATGTGACAAGAGGATATCATCATCTTAAAGAATTAGGCTATGAAGAAATTGCTGTTGTCGGTATTTCTTTAGGTGGTGTCTTTACCTTAAAAGTTGGTGCAGAATTTCCTGTCAAAGGTGTAGTTTCTATGTGTGCACCTATTAAACGAAGATCAAAAGAGGGACTTTTTGAACGTTTATATAACTACGCAAGAACTTACAAACAATTTGAAGGTAAAAGTGAAGAGCAAATTGAAAAAGAACTTGAGGAATTGAAAAATTTACCAAGAAATGCAATTGAAGAAATTCAAAAAATGATTCAACATACATCAGATGAAATAGAAGAAATTCATGCTCCAACACTTGTATTACAAGGAGAACTTGATGATTCTATTTATCGAGAAAGTGCTCCTTTTATTTATGATACTGTTGAAACTGAAGACAAAGAACTTATTTGGTATCATAATTCAGGTCACATCATTACGTTAGGTAAAGAACGTGAAAAAGTATTTGAAGATACACTTCATTTTTTAGATGAATTAGACTGGTCAGAAGAAGCTAAAATGAGTAAGATTCGTGCATAATTTTATAATGTAAATTAGTCAATAGCTACCCGTTATGAAAATAACGGGTCTTTTTATGGAGTTAAAGTTCGAAAATTCCGTAAAAAAACGCAAACTACGATTTTAATGATAAAATAGGGAAAGTCAGGAGACTCTTCAATCGTAAAATTGTTGAGACGAGCTGAGCAGAGTATTGGAGGTATTTTTTTGAACAAGAACAACAATCAGTGGTCAACAAAACTAGGTTTTATTTTGTCGTCCGCGGGAGCAGCGATTGGATTAGGTGCTATCTGGAAATTGCCATATGTAACTGGGCAAAGCGGTGGCGGTGCATTTTTCTTATTATTTATTTGTTTTACATTATTAATCGGTTTACCAATGTTAATTTCAGAATTTATCATTGGACGCAGTACAAATCGTGAAGCTGTAAGTGCCTATAAGATTTTAGCACCACATTCAAAATGGACATGGATCGGTAAATTAGGTGTGATCGGATGCTTTTTACTATTGTCCTTTTATAGTGTTGTAGGTGGCTGGATTTTAATTTATTCAGGTAAAGCAGTTGTTGGAGATGTTATTCAACCAGGGCAAAATCCAGGCGAATTATTTGGAATGGTCACAGGATCACCTTGGATTACTATAGTTGGTTTATTACTCTTTACCGTTATTAACGTATTAGTGATTAGTTTAGGTGTTCAAAATGGTATTGAAAAAGCAAACAAAATCATGATGCCATTGTTATTTATATTCTTTATTATACTAGTGGTACGTTCGTTAACACTTGATGGTGCTATGGAAGGTGTGAAATTTTTCTTAGCTCCTGACTTTTCGAAAATTACAGCTAGTTCTTTGCTTTATGCATTAGGACAATCTTTTTTTGCTTTAGCAGTTGGTTTTTCATGTATGGTTACATACAGCTCCTATTTGAAAAAAGATGAGAGCTTACCTTATTCAGCTGGATCAGTTGTTATTATGAATATATTCGTATCCTTATTAGCAGGACTTGCGATATTCCCAGCTGTTTTCGCATTTGGTTTTAAACCGGAACAAGGCCCTGCATTATTATTTATGGTGCTTCCTGCAGTTTTTGGAAAACTACCATTTGGCGAATTGTTCTTCGCCATCTTTTTACTATTATTCTTATTTGCGACACTCACTTCATCGTTTAGCCTATACGAAATAATTGTTGCGGCACTTGTTGAGAAATGGCCGAACGCAAGAGGGAAAATTGCATGGGTAATTGGTGCTGTTGTATTCATAGCATCCATTCCTGCTGCCTTATCATCAAGTACATTAAGTGATTTTACGATATTTAAGAAAAGTATTTTCGATGCAACAGATTATCTGGTTAGTAATATTCTTTTACCGTTAGGGAATTTACTAATTGCTATTTTTATCATCCATAAGATGGATCAAAAATTGACAAAGAACGAGTTCATGCAAGGTAGTAATCTTCCAATAGGATTTTATCAAACTTGGAGATTTTTAATGATATGGATTGTTCCTATTGTTATAGCAGTAGTTTTAATTTATACAATATCTCAATATTAAAGCGTGAAGTAATAAAAGGGCATATAAGGCGAATTTGGTCTTATAATGTCCTTTTACCTTATAAAAGAGCATAAAGAACATTTGTTCTGTAAATATTTTTTGTGATAAAATACATTAAATACAGTATTTGGAGCGGAGTGATAATATGAAAATTTTTCATACAGCCGATTGGCATTTAGGAAAATTAGTACAAGGTGTATCGATGACTGAAGATCAAGCCTATATTTTACAACAATTTTTACACGATATTGATGAAGAAAAACCAGATGTTGTCGTGATCGCAGGCGATTTATATGATCGTTCTGTTCCTCCTACAGAAGCTGTTTCATTATTGGATGAAATTCTATCAGAAATTGCCATTAAAAGGGAAATACCAGTTGTTGCAATTGCTGGGAATCATGATAGCCCCGGACGTATCCACTTTGGCTCTCGATTTATGGGGGCAAAGGGACTTCATATCATAGGAAATTTATCAAAGAATTTAAAACCAGTTGTAATGCAAGATCGATTTGGAGAAGTCCATTTTCATCTGATTCCCTATACAGATCCATCACATGTTCGATATATTTTTGAAGATGATTCGGTTAAAACACAACAAGATGCGATGGCAAAAATCCTAGACCATGTGGTTGACTCTTTAGATTCAAATGCTAGACATGTATTAGTTGGACATGCTTTTGTTACTAAAAATGGTGTTGAAGAAGAAAATAGTACTGACGCAGAACGCCCATTATCGATTGGTGGCTCTGAATGTATTGATGCGAAACTATTTGCACCATTTCACTACACAGCACTTGGACATTTGCATCAAGCACACTTTGTAGATTCAGAAAAGATACGATACTCAGGTTCTCCCTTAAAGTACTCTGTATCTGAAGAAAAACATAAAAAAGGGTATCTTATGGTTGATTTAGCTGCAGACGGTTCCATTCATATCACAAAGAAAGAACTCAAACCTAGAAGGGATTTAAGAACAGTTGAAAACACAATGGAAGAAATCTTAAAATCTCCAAAAAGTGAAGATTATGTGTTTGTAAAACTATTAGATGAAACGCCGATTATCTCACCAATGGAGAAGATTCGTTCCGTTTATCCAAACGCTATGCATGTTGAACGAATCTCATTAAGAGATTTTAACAATGTACATGAAGAAATCGTATCACGACAAAAAATGGATGACATTACTTTGTTTAAATCTTTTTATCATGAAATTTTAGGGAAAGATGCAGATGAGAAAATGATTGAACTTTTCCAAGAAGTATTACAAGAAGAAATGCTTGAAAACCGTGAAGTTGAGGTGAAGAGTTAATGAAACCGATTGTGTTAAAACTAACAGCATTTGGTCCGTATAAAGATACAGAGACAATTGATTTTAGAGAATTAGGAGAAAATAGATTATTTGTTATTTCTGGATTAACAGGTGCAGGGAAAACAACTATTTTTGATGGGATCTGTTTCGCGCTCTATGGTTCAGCTAGCGGTGAAGACCGAGCAGATATTAAAGAAATACGAAGCGATTTTGCAAGTGATGAAATTCATACAGCTGCAGAGTTAACTTTCATCATTAAAGGAAAAACGTACCGAATTTTACGTCAGCTACCTCACATAAAAAGAGGAAACAAATCAGCTACTGGTGATAAAATTGAACTTGTTGAAATTTTACCTGCAGGAGAAAAACCAGTAGTTGAATCTCAAAAAGTACTAGAAATTAACCGCAAAATTGAAGAAATAATTGGTTTATCAAAAGAGCAATTTAAACAAATCGTCATGCTGCCTCAAGGTGAATTTAGAAAATTATTAACATCTGAAACAGAAAACAAAGAAGCGATTCTTCGTAAAATTTTTAAAACAGAGTCGTATCGACATTTAGCAGATCGTTTAAAAAGCAAAAAAGATGAGTCCGAAAAAGCACTGAATAATGCAAAGTCCATTCAACATTTACATATTGAGCGTGTTCGAACATCTTTACCAAATCGAGAAGATTCTTCATTACAACAGGTGTTGTCCTCTGAACATATCAATATGTATCAATTAGTAAATGCATTAACCGAAGAGATCACTTTTTACTCAAAAGAACAAAAAATAAAAGAGAAATCTTACCAAGAAATATCTTCAAAAGTAGAGATTCAACATCAATTAGTTGCAGAAACAAAGGACTTCAATAAACAATTACTTGCTTATCAAGAAAAAGAAGCACTTCTAGCCTCATTGGAAAGTCAATCTATGGTATATGAGGAAACTAGACAGAAAATAGAGGCTGCAAAAAAAGCTAGCCATATAATCCCTTTAGAAGACCGATATTTTGAAAATCTGCGTATTAAAAAGGAAAAAGAACAGATATTCATATCATTACAACAGCAATATAGCGAAGTAAATGATTTATGGGAAAAATCGGTGACTGAATTTGAAAATGAAAAATTGCAACAACCTAAAATTGAACAATTAACGATTGAGATTGCATCTCTTAAAAACTTAGAGGCAAAATTTAGTGAATTAAAGAATGCAGTTTTATTATTAAAACAGAAGAAAATAATTGTTGATCAAGATGTCAAAACAATTGAAGCGTTAAAATCACAATTTGATCATCTAAATGAAGTTAGATCAATACAATCGGAAACTATCAAAAATCTAACTGAGCAATTAGAACATTTTGATGAAAAGAAAGAACAATTAATCAATTTAAAAGAAAAAACAGAGGCATGGCAGAATTGGCAACAACATGTAGCAGCAACAAAAAAATTACAAGAACTTGAAGTTAAAAAAAAGCTCATTTATGATCAAGCATCTGCAAGATATCGTAAAGAAGAACAAAAAAGGCTTAGTAATCAGGCGAGTATTTTAGCTGCACAACTTGTTGAAGGACAACCATGCCCCGTTTGTGGCAGTCTTGAACACCATGCTGTAAAATCGAGTGTTGATGATTCAATTAGTGATGAGCAACTCTCATTCTTAAAATCACAAACAGAACAGGCGACTAATCAATATTTTGAATTGCATGGCAGAGTTCAAGCGAGCAACCAACAATTACATCAACTTGAAGAAAAGTTAAAGCTATTAGGAGTGGAACCACAAGAAGGTCATAATATTGTCAATCAATATAAAGAACTTTTATCCGAAATTGATCAATTAAAATTAAGAAAAAAAGAACTAGAAAATTTACAAAACCAACAAAAACAACTAGACCAACAAATAGAGATACAAATTCAGAAGAAACAACAAATAGAAATTGAAAAAAATACGCACCTTGAAGATTTCTATCATGCACAAGCAGAATATACAAGTATTCAAAAGGAAATTCCTGAAAACATTCCAACAATTGAAGTGCTTCAAAGTACAATTCAATCAACTACATCAAATCGTGATCAACTAAGACAACGATATGAACAGGCACAACAACAACAGGAAATGGCAAACAGACAAGTTGTTTCATTAACCGCTTCTATGAAAAGTGCAGAGCAAAGTAAAAAAGAAGCGCAAGAAATGCTACAACATGCAGAAAATCGATTCAAAGAAGCAGTATTTACAGCTGGATTTGAAAATGGCAATGCGTATCAAAAAGCACGATTAAAACCAGAAGAGATAGAGAAACTTGAAGTGCATTACACGAATTATGTAAAACAAAAATATGCATTAATGGAACAATTAAAAGAAGGAGCAGATAAATACGCAGAAAAAATGCTTAAAGATGAGTTACAGTTGGAACAACGTCTAGAAAATCTACGTCAACAATTAATCGAAGCTAGTGACCTACTACATCAAACAAAACAATTTCAATTGAATGCTATGCAATTAGCAAAAGATATTAAAAATGTTAGTGAACAGATTATGACACTGGAAGAAAAGTGTTCTAAAATAATTGATTTGTATGATTTACTACGAGGGCAAAACCAATTAAAAATTTCATTTGAACGGTATTTGCAAATTGAATACTTAGAGCAAATTATTAGTGCTGCCAATGAACGTTTGAATCCTATTTCGAATGGACAATACCGCTTAATTAGATCTGATCGACAAGAGGCCAGAGGGAAACAAAGTGGCTTAGGATTAGATGTATATGATGCTTATACAGGTCAAAATCGAGATGTCAAGACACTATCTGGGGGAGAAAAATTCAACGCTTCTTTATCATTAGCACTCGGCATGTCTGATGTTATTCAATCATTCCAAGGAAATATCCAAATTGAAACAATGTTCATTGATGAAGGATTTGGAACACTTGATGAAGAAGCATTAAATAAAGCGATTAATACTTTGATCGAATTACAAAATACCGGTAGAATGATTGGCATCATCTCACATGTTGCTGAACTAAAAGACGCGATGCCAGCTCTATTAGAAGTGAAAAAAAGTAAAGAAGGATATAGTCATACCCGTTTTATTTTAAAATAATGACATACCATCACCATTTACCGAATATATTTCAATTAATAACATTTATATAAAGAAAATTTGTTAAGTAAAAAGACTTATTTTGTGAATTTTATTAAAGAATCGTAAAGATTTATAGTTAAAATGAACAGATAGGTATATAATGTAGCGATGGAACAAAAAATGTTTCTACGATAAATTATATAAATATATTAATTGAGAGGTAAAGAATGATGAAAAAATATATATTGGGGATTTTTCTAAGTGTTTTTGCTATGAGTATCGTTTTATCGCAAGGATATGCTGTACAAGCAGCAACATCTGATCATCAAGAAAAAACGACAATTGCGTCTAATGCTTCTGCTAATTCAACTATTTCTAATGAAAAAGCTACATCTTCTCAAAAAGCAGAATTTGTACAAAATACACTACCTCAAACAGGTGTAGAAGCAAATCATTCAGGATTATATTTCTCAATTGCAGGTGTTTTCTTACTTTTAGCATTTTTCACAAGTCGCTCAAAACGTTATAATGATTCAGATAAACCAAAAAAGTAAATTAGTGATGATTTAATAAGACTGTAGACAAACTAGGTTTGGTCTACAGCCTTTTTCTTTTTATTTAAAGCTCTAGATTTATGACATTGGTCAATTCTCTGTTTGGTCAATAGAATTAGAACTTAATCTAGTACCTGCTAATTTTATTGGAAGTAAGTTTAAATCCATTCATTGCTATTAAACTAAAGGGTGCGTTAGTACACACAGCTTTTTCGTTTCAAACACTGAAAGGCTAAATAGTAAGTAATCTGTTTACATTTAAAAAGATAAAATAACAAAAGGTATCGGGAAGTTGATAAACCTCTCGACACCTTTTTGTTTTTTTACTTTTTCTTTACGGAAGCAAGTTCTCTCGATTTGGCTTCTGCATTTTGAATACAAGCGTAGATCGCATCTTTAAAATGATTTTCTTCTAATGCTTTAATACCAGCTTCTGTTGTTCCACCAGGACTAGTAACTTTTCGGCGTAACTCAGTAGGCTCTTCACTGGATTGTTTTAACATTTCTGCTGCACCAGCAATGGTTTGAATAGCTAATTTACGAACAACATTTTGACTTAATCCAAATTTCATACCTGCCTGTTCGAATGCTTCAACTAAATAGTAAAGGTAAGCTGGACCACTACCTGACAGGGCAGTTACTGCGTGTAATTCATCCTCTTGAACTTCGATTACTAAGCCAATTGCCTCTAACATATGCATAAATTCATCTTTTAGTGTAGTTGAAGCAGAACTGTTAAATGCAACCCCACTTGCTGACATACCAATGGTTGCAGAAGTATTTGGCATGACTCTTGCTATTGGTCTTTTCCCTAAAGTTTGTTCAATTGTGTCCATGGAAACGCCTGCTACTACGGATAAAATGGCTGTATTTGTTTGAAGATATGGAACTAAATCTTCCATAGCTTTTTGAATGTCTTTTGGTTTCATTGCTAAGATTAAGCAATCAGCTTTTTTCACAATTTCGCGACTTTCATAAACAATTTGTACGCCATAGGCATCAGCCAATCGTTGCAACTTTTGTTGATCAGATTTATTCATAACGTATATGTTTTCGGGAAGGACAACACCTTCTTTGACCCAGCCATGAATTAATGCCTCTGCCATTGAACCAGCACCTGCAAATACAATTGTTTTCATTTCGTCGCCTCCTAAATATTTTTATTGGTTTTGTTTAACAATCAAGTTGATCTGTTCATCAGTCGCAAACTGGTTTGACGCTCGGTGAGCCTTCTCGTTCGAAATACCTTTAGTTTCAGGTACTCGCACCTTTTGCTGTTTATGATGAATCAAAATCCGGACAGTATTATTGAACAAAGCCTGTAAATAAAAAAAGCATCTTCATCCTTACGATTTAAGGACGAAAATGCTTGATTCCGCGGTACCACCTTGTTTTGCTACTAGCTGTAGCACAACTCAATTTCTCTTTATCGCAGAGATGCGACTGTGTTTTCACAGTAGCTCAGAAGTAGGTTCCAAAAGAACATTGGTATGTGACTTGCAGCCTATGATCACACTCTCTTAAAACTTGTTTTCCTTTGTACTATTCTTCGTCTTTGCTTAACATATATAAATGTGAGTATAGGGAATGAAAGAAGATTTGTCAATGTAAAAAGATGACGTTTTTCAAAAAAAATTGTACAATGAATTGAATAAGTATTCATTTTAAAAGGGGCCAAACTATGATTCATAAAATTGTTACACCTGTTCCTTTCCCAGAAGGTACAGTTAATTCATATATTATAAAAGATGATGCATTATCCATTATTGACGTTGGTACAAAAACGCCTATAGCTTTGGAAGCATTAAAAGAAGGTGTCAAAAATGCTGGATATCGAATGGGTGATATCGAACAAGTTATTTTAACTCACCATCATCCAGATCATGTAGGTTGGATTGATGCTTTTCCAAATGCCGAAGTGCTTGGACATGTTTATGTAGATGCATGGCTCCGAAGAGATCCTGTATTTATCAATTCACATTATGATTTTTATATGGATCGTATGAAAGAGGAGGGTGTACCAGAAAAGTACTTCTCGTGGGTAAAGAAAATGACACGATCTGTAGAAATGCTGGGAGAACGTACATTGACAGGAATCATTCATGATGGTCAAGAAATCCCAGGCCATAAAGGACTAGTTGCAATTGAGACACTTGGCCATGCACAAAGTCATCTGGCTTTTTGGCATGAAGAAAAAAAGGCGATGATTGGCGGTGACCTGTTAATTGCTAAAATCTCTTCCAACCCTCTAATTGAACCACCTTTAAATCCAAAAGCAAAAAGAGCAAAATCCTTATTACAGTACAATGCATCTATAAAAAAGCTGCTAACATTACCAATTGAAATTCTTTATAGTGGACATGGTGAAGAGATAACAAATGTTCATGAATTAGTGAATGCAAGACTAGAGAAACAGCATCTTCGTGCAATGAGAGTTCTCGAAATGTTAGAAGAACGACCTAAAACAATTTTTGAACTAAATGTAGAGATTTTCCCTGCACATTATGAAAGAGAACTTGGTTTAACTTTGTCTCAAACAATTGGTCAAACTGACTATTTGTTAGATAACGGCTTTATTACAGAAGAAAAAGATGAGAACGGTGTATATTGGTATGCAAAAAAGTAAAACAATCTTAGTAACAGGAGCCACTTCAGGAGTTGGTTATTTAATTGCTACAAAACTCTCTGAAAAAGGTCATCGTGTTATTGCCACCGGCAGAAACACCCAATCATTAAATGAATTAGCTAAATTGAACATAAGTGTAGTACAAAGTGACTTATCGACTCAATCAGGAGCAAAGAATTTAGTTGACCAGTTACCACCGTTGGATATCGCTATTTTTTCTGCTGGAATTGGTACATTTGAATATGCAACTGATCTAGAGGAAGAAAATTTAATGGAAATGTTACATGTGAATATTCAAGCTCCTATGCTTCTTACAAAATATATTGCATCACAGATGAAGCAACAACAACAAGGTCAACTTATTTTCATCGGATCACAAGCGGGGAAGGTTGCAACGCCAAAAGCTTCCGTATATGCTGCAACAAAATATGCCATAATTGGCTATACAAATGCATTGCGTATGGAACTTGCTCCTTATAACATACATGTCACCTGTATTCACCCAGGACCTATAGATACGCCTTTTATCGATCATGCAGATCAAACAGCCTCTTACCGAAAAGCAATGAAGCATGTATTGTTAAATCCTGAAAAAGTAGCAAATGCCACAATACAAACGATTGGGAAGAAAACAAGAGAAGTAAATTTACCGTGGTATATGGGCATATCAAGTAAACTATATGCAATAGCACCTAACATAGTAGAGAAATTAGGGAGGAACTTCTTCAATAAAAAATGAAAATTGAATGGTTTATACATTCTCTAAATATTTCATCGAAAATGTTTTAAGAAATCAAATGTGAATAGACCGATATAAGCATTTACTGAATAAATAATATTCTTATGTCATAAAAATAGCGACTCTAATAAATAATTTGAGTCGCTATTTTTCTGTTTAATTTATGATTTTTAATCGAAAAAAGTTATTTTAACACTGCATTTAATGAATTTAGTACTTCAAAGATTTGATTTAAAACACAAATATGAAAATTGTTATACGCTATTAGAACATTGTCTAAGAAGCAGAAGATGGCGAGTCCTCGAAAATGCATTCGCATTTTCTTCGTGCGGTGCGTATTCAAGGAAGCTAATTCAATGTCCTGCGGGAAAGCGAGACAGGGGAGAGCCCGCAGTGGAGCACGGTACGGGGTTCCGAGGAGGCTCAGCACTCGCCCGCGGAAAGCGCCATCTGGAGCGGTATACTAAGAAGTAAAAACTTAAATGAAATACTATTTAAATTATGGAATTGTTAATAGAGAAAGCATTTATGAAATTGACTCCACAATATAATTTTATTTTTATTGATAACTTTTTAGAAAAATGCAAGAAAATACACTTGTATTCATTTTTATAACATGTTAAGATGAATGCATAAATATTAATGAATTACGTATAAACATACATCGAAGGCATGGAGGAATTCAAAATGGCAAAAAAACTTGTATTAGCTTATTCAGGCGGTTTAGATACATCAGTAGCCATCCAATGGTTAAAAGATAAAGGATACGACGTTGTAGCTTGTTGCTTAGACGTTGGTGAAGGTAAAGACTTAGAATTTGTACAAAAGAAAGCACTAGAAGTTGGTGCTGTAGAATCTTACATTGTAGATGCGAAAGATGAGTTTGCTGAAGAATATGCATTAATCTCATTACAAGGTCACACTTGGTATGAACAAAAATATCCATTAGTTTCTGCTTTATCTCGTCCTTTAATTTCTAAAAAATTAGTAGAAATTGCAGAAAAAACTGGTGCTGTTGCAGTAGCACATGGATGTACTGGTAAGGGGAATGACCAAGTTCGTTTTGAAGTTTCAATCAAAGCGTTAAACCCAGATTTAGAAGTTTTAGCACCAGTTCGTGAGTGGGCTTGGAGCCGTGAAGAAGAAATTGAATATGCTAAAACAAAAAATATTCCAATTCCCATCAATTTAGATAGCCCATTCTCAATTGACCAAAACTTATGGGGTCGTGCAAACGAATGCGGTATTTTAGAAGATCCATGGGCAGCACCTCCAGCAGATGCTTATGATTTAACTGTTGCTATTGAAGATGCACCTGATACACCTGATGTTATCGAAATCGAATTCGAACAAGGTGTTCCAGTAGCACTTGATGGTGTTCAATATAAATTAGCCGATTTAATCTTAAAATTAAATGAATTAGCTGGTAAACATGGTGTTGGCCGTATCGACCATGTAGAAAACCGATTAGTTGGTATTAAATCACGTGAAGTATACGAAATTCCAGGTGCACATACTTTACTTCTTGCTCACAAAGAATTAGAAGATATTACGCTTGTAAAAGAATTAGCTCACTTCAAACCAGTGATTGAGAAAAAATTAACCGAAATCATCTATGACGGTCTATGGTTCTCACCATTACGTGTTGCAATTGAAGCATTCTTAAAAGAAACTCAAAAATATGTAAATGGTACAGTTCGAGTAAAATTATTTAAAGGTCATGCAATTGTTGAAGGACGTAAATCTCCTAACTCTTTATATAACGAAAAATTAGCTACTTATACAAAAGACGATGAATTTAACCATGCATCTGCTGTAGGTTTTATCGAATTATTTGGTTTACCAACAAAAGTAAATGCAATGGTTAACAACAAAGGAGCAAAGAAGGTGCAAGCATGAGTGGTAAACTTTGGGGAGGTCGATTCCAAAAATCTGCAGAACAATGGGTAGATGAATTTGGAGCATCCATCGGGTTTGACCAACAGCTTGTCACAGAGGATTTAGAAGGTAGCATCGCACATGTTACGATGCTTGGAGAAACTGGTATCCTTGATAAAGAAGAAGTCAGCACGATCAAAGGTGGCCTTGAACAATTAAAAGTAAAAGCTCAAAATAACGAGCTAACCTTTTTAGTAGAAAATGAAGACATCCATTTGAATTTGGAAAAAATGTTAATCGATTTAGTTGGACCTGTTGGAGGTAAACTCCATACGGGTCGAAGTCGAAACGACCAAGTTGCTACGGATATGCACTTATTCTTGAAAAAAAGAGTAAAGGAAGTTATTGAACTCATTGCAAAATTCCAAGAAACAATTGTCGATCAAGCAGAGGCAAACATTGACACTTTAGCTCCTGGATATACGCACTTACAAAGAGCTCAACCAATTTCTTTCGCTCATCACTTGATGACTTATTTTTGGATGTTAGAACGAGATAAAGAACGTTTTAACGAGTCGCTTAAACGTATAGATATCTCTCCACTTGGAGCAGGGGCTCTAGCTGGCACAACATTCCCAATTGATCGTGAATTGAGTGCAAAACTAATGGGCTTTTCATCTGTCTATCAAAACAGTATGGATGCTGTAAGTGACCGTGACTTTATCGTAGAGTTCTTAAGTAATAGCTCATTATTAATGGCTCATTTATCTAGATTTGCTGAAGAAATTATTCTTTGGTCAAGTGAAGAATTTAAGTTCATTGAATTAGATGATGCCTTCTCAACAGGTTCTAGTATTATGCCACAGAAAAAGAATCCTGATATGGCAGAACTTATTCGCGGGAAAGCTGGCCGTGTTTACGGTAATTTAATGGGATTATTGACAGTCTTAAAAGGAATCCCACTTGCTTATAACAAGGATATGCAAGAAGACAAAGAAGGTATGTTCGATACACTTCATACCATTGTCGGTGCTCTTAAAATCTTTGAAGGCATGATTCGTACCATGACTGTTTCAAAAGATACATTAAACAAAGCGGTACATCAAGATTTTTCAAATGCTACTGAACTTGCGGATTACTTAGCAACTAAAGGTATGCCTTTCCGTGAGGCACATGCAGTAACGGGTAAATTAGTATTTCTTTGTATTCAACGTGGAATTTACTTATTAGACCTTCCTCTCGAAGACTTGCAAGAGGCAAGTAATCTAATCGAAGCGGATGTGTATGACGTATTAGCACCGGAGGCAGCTGTTAAACGTCGTCATTCCCTAGGTGGAACAGGCTTTGACCAAGTAAAAATTCAAATTGAAAAAGCAAAAGAAAAACTATTAGTTACTAAATAAACGTATTTCAACTTATGCAAATATGCAAAGCCAATTGCAATACTAAAATTTCATCACAACTTAAATTGGAAGGCCGTCCACAGAGGGGGACCAATTCCATAGAAAAGCATACATAGTGTGCTAAAGAAAAACCAGTTTCCAGAGGGGAGCTGGTTTTTTAGTGATCTTCTTTTAAATGGAGATGAAAAGAGGTAAGTTTAGAATATATATTTCTAGATAATAAGGAATCATCGAAAGAATGGATTTATTCACTATTTTCTTAATTATTATTTTCTCCAAATTTTATGTTACTCTATTAGTGTAAGAATCAGTGTAACCGCTTACTTAATTACATCGTAGAACTGGAGAATATGAATATGGTAATGACAGAATTTCGAATTGAAAAAGACTTTTTAGGAGAAAAAGAAATTCCGAAAGACGCTTATTATGGCGTTCAAACAATGAGAGCAATCGAAAACTTTCCAATTACAGGATATCGAATTCATCCTGAACTCATAAAATCTTTAGGTATTGTAAAAAAAGCAGCAGCACTAGCAAATATGGAAATTGGCATGTTACAGAAAGAAATAGGGCAATACATTATTCAAGCATGTAATGAAGTAATATCAGGAAAATGGAATGACCAATTTATTGTAGATCCTATTCAAGGTGGCGCAGGCACATCTATCAATATGAATACAAACGAAGTAATTGCCAATCGTGCGCTTGAATTAATGGGAGAAGAAAAAGGGAATTATAAACTCATTAGCCCTAATAGTCATATTAATATGTCTCAATCTACTAATGATGCTTTTCCAACTGCTACACATATCGCAGTTCTAAGTTTATTGAATCAATTACTTGAAGCTTCTAAAACAATGCAAAATGCATTTGTTTCGAAAGCAAAAGAATTCGCGGGTATTATTAAAATGGGTCGTACACATCTTCAAGATGCTGTTCCAATCTTACTAGGGCAAGAATTCGAAGCGTATAGTCGTGTGGTTTCTCGTGACATTGACAGAATATCACTTTCAAGACAACACTTATATGAAGTAAATATGGGGGCAACTGCCGTAGGCACAGGATTGAATGCTGATCCCGTTTATATTGATACAGTCGTTCGAAATCTTAGTGAATTAAGTGGCTTACCATTAAAAGGTGCTGAACACTTAGTTGATGCTACTCAAAATACGGATTGTTATACTGAAGTATCTGCGAATCTAAAAGTTTGCATGATTAATATGTCAAAAATCGCAAATGACTTACGTTTAATGGCTTCTGGACCACGTGATGGTTTATTTGAAATTATTTTACCAGCTCGTCAACCTGGTTCATCAATTATGCCTGGTAAAGTAAATCCTGTAATGGCTGAAGTAGTGAATCAAGTGGCTTTCCAAGTTATTGGTAATGATTTAACTATTTCATCAGCTTCTGAAGCAGGTCAATTTGAATTAAATGTTATGGAACCTGTATTATTCTTTAACTTAATTCAATCGATTTCTACCATGAGTAATGTATTTAAAGTATTTACAGAAAAATGTATCGTAGGCATTAAAGCAAATGACGAACATCTAAAAGAATATGTTGAAAAGAGTGTGGGTATTATAACTGCAGTAAACCCGCATATTGGCTACGAATTAGCTGCTCAAATTGCTAAGGAAGCGATAGCTACAGGTGCTTCTGTACGTGAACTTTGTATTAAATCTGGAGCTTTAACAGCAGAACAATTAGATAAAATTTTAGATCCTTATGCAATGACACAACCAGGTATTGCTGGCGGTAGATCTCTCGATAAGTAAGTAACTTCATAGTTATGAATCTAACAATAGTGAACGGATTTATTTCGTTCACTATTTTTGTATATTCTAAAACGACATCCATAAGTATTTTTTTTGCAACAGATTTACTATTTGGAGGTTATGAGTTTTGGATAAATTTAAAAAAGTGAAGTCATGACATCAAACTTCTATTATGCACAAGCCACACTTTCAGAAATAAGTGATAAAACGCAAGTATTCCATTTTTTCTAATTTTCTATTTGTTACATTTGGTGCAATAAGATAGATCCATTACAAAATGGATTAGTAAATGAGTCTTTTAGTTTTAAAGAAAAACAGCATCTTATGCAATAGATATCTTTCGCAATTATTTGAATTAGGCATTATACTAAGTAATACCTAGATAAAAGTTCAAGAAAATGTCACAGTAAAAAGATGAGAATTTCTACGTAAAGTTTGGTACGATGGATACAGAAATTATAAGGAGCGACATATGCATATGAATACAGATATCAATATATTCTTTGCTTTTGGTGCAGGCTTTTTGAGCTTCATCTCACCGTGTACGTTACCTCTTTATCCAGCCTTCCTTTCATACATAACTGGCGTATCCTTTAATCAGTTAAAGAACGAAAAAGGAATGTTGCAGAAAAGAGCCATTTTACATACTTTATTCTTCTTATTGGGTTTTTCTGTGATTTTTATTGTATTGGGCTTTAGTACTTCCTTTGTGAAAGGTTTCTTTATTCAATATGATGAGTTAATACGCCAAATTGGTGGTATTTTAATTGTTGTATTTGGTCTCGTTATTACAGGAATCTTTACACCTGATTTTTTGATGAAAGATCGTAAACTTGAATTCAAGAATAGACCATCAGGTTTCATAGGTTCAATGCTAATTGGCCTTGTTTTTGCAGCAGGTTGGACACCTTGTACAGGTCCTATTCTAGCATCGATCATATTATTAGGATCAACAAATCCTGATTCAGCAATTTGGTATATGTTCGCCTATGTATTGGGATTTTCAATTCCATTTTTTGCCCTTTCATTCTTCATTTCCCGTATGAATTGGATTAGAAGAAATAGCCAAAAAATCGTTAAAATTGGTGGATATATAATGATTGTTGTCGGCGTTATTTTGTTCTTTGATGGAATGACTGTTCTAAATCGTTGGGTTACACCAATTTTTGGTGGATTCCAAGGCTTTTAAATTGAGTAAATTGTTACGAGGTGAAATGGTTGTCAACTGTTCTAGTAGTAGATGATACAATATTCATGCGTCATACCATTACAGCAATTCTTGAAGAGGCGGGATTTAAAGTAATTGGTGAGGCGGAAAATGGAAAACAAGCAATCGAACAATATCAAAAACTGCATCCTGATGTTGTGACAATGGATGTTACAATGCCAGTGATGTCAGGATTAGAGGCTACAAAAGAGATCATAAAAAAAGACCCTAATGCCAAAATTTGTATAGTTACAGCATTAGGACAACAAAGACTCATTTTAGAAGCGCTAAAAAATGGGGCAAAAGATTTTATAACGAAACCTTTTGAGAGGGAACATTTAGAGACGACGATTCGTCAATTGATAGAATAATTTTTTAGAAAATAGGTGAGTGTAATGTTGAGTTCTATTCCTTCTCAATTTATGGTAATAGGTTCTACTGTAGCTGTAGTTTTTATGGGGATTATGATGATGATTGTACGTGCTAAATCATCTAAAAAACCAGCTAGTGTAAAAAAAATAATTATTCCTCCAATTGCTATGTCCACGGGTGCATTCATGTTTTGTTTTGACTATTTCCGAGTACCTTGGACTCAAGTATTAGAAGCAGTTATAGCAGGTTTAATTTTCTCAACAGTGTTAATTGCAACTTCTAAATTTCAAATTGTAGATAATGATGTTTACTTGAAACCATCTAAAGCCTTCTTCTTTATCTTGATAGGCTTATTAGCAATTCGTACTGTTGCAAAGGTTTATTTGAGTGGTTCCTTCCATTTAGGGGAACTTGGTGGTATGTTCTTCCTATTAGCTTTTTCAATGATTGTACCATGGCGTATAGCCATGTTAATCCAATACAAAAAGCTAGAAAAACAACTACATTTGCAACATAACTAATACGAAATAAAAACGGTTCTTTTCCAATAGGGAGAAGAACCGTTTTTGTGTGCTTACTTCCAACGTCAAACCTAAAAACTGATCGTGAAATCTTGCTTTTTACTAATCTAATAAATGTTCATAAGGCGAAATATCAATTTTCATTTGAGTTAACTTTTTACGTAAAAATTTATGATCCCGTTTTGGTGTGGCTTGTATGTATCCTCGAATGATTAAGTCAAAATCAATTTTAATAGCCTTTTCTTCTATAGCAAGTTGTCCAATTTTACCAGCAATTTTTTGCTTCGCTACATCTCGAAATAGGTCTGGTACTGGACTCACTAACTCATTTAATAGATCCTTTTCATCTTGATGCCATAAATGCAAAGTCTTATTGACATAATAATCTTGCCAATCCAATGTGGATTTTCCGTCCTCTTTTGGCATAGATTTTAAAAATTTCCGAAACATAAAAAAACCGCCAATTGCCATAGACCCTACTAATAGTACAACCCAAAATAATATAAACCACAAAAACCAGCCATTTAACACACTATTCACCTCACAATCATTATAAAATGATTATGGAAAAATTGCATCCCTTGTCCTTAAATGAGATTTAGAGTCTATTTAGGAATTGAAAGGAAGGTGATCAAAATGGCAACCAAAACATTTGAAAATGCTACACTTCGTCTAAAGTTTTCATTAGGAGTTAATGAAAAAGGTCAAATGATTGAAAAAACAAAAATATTTCGCAACGTATCAGAACAGGCAACTATAGAAAATTTGGTCAATGTAGGAACAGCACTTGCTAGTCTTTTCCAATATCAATTTATTGGAAGCGGGTTAACAACACAAGACTCAATAAGAAATTAATAAGTAAAGGAGAGATTGTTAATGTCAAAAGTTTTACAATTACAATTTAAAACACCAGATGGTACACCGTGCTCTTTAACTGTTGATACACCTAAGGAGGATCTAACGTCAGAAGTTATCTACCAAGTGATGAATACGGTATTAGACAGCAAGGTATTTGCAATGCAAGGTGTAGAACTTTCTGAAATAGTTGGTGCACGTTTCGTTGAGCGTACTATCACCGAATTACAAGTATAAGGAGATCAAAACGGTCTCATCTATCAATTGATAGATGAGATTGTTTTTTAGAGAGGAGGAACTAGTATGGCTGAATGGACAACTCTAATTCAAGAGATAGGATTTCCAATCTTTGTCTCCTTTTATTTAATGCATCGAGTTGAAACAAAGCTACAAGCCATCCATGATGCTTTATTAGACTTAAAATAAAACGTTTCACAAATTCGTCTTAAAGCATCCATTCTGTGTTCTTGTAATCTGTGTTACAATTCGATAAGATGAAAGCAGAGTAGGAGTGATAATGTGAGAAAAAGAGTTATGATATCGGCCTTATTAATGATTTTCGCTGTATTATTATCTGCTTGTGGTGGGGAGAAATTCAAAGCTGAAACGGATTGGCAAGTACATGATTTTAATTACACGAACCAAACTGGTGACAAGGTTTCACTAGATAGTTTGAAAGGTAAACCATGGCTTGCAATGTTTATTTTTACTAATTGTACAAGTATTTGTCCTCCAATGACCATGAATATGACAGACATTCAAAAAAAGTTTAAGGAAAAAGGATTAAAAGATTATAAGATTGTTGGGTTTAGTGTAGATCCTACAAATGATACACCTGAAAAACTAAAAAAATACTTGTCTCAATATCCTGTTCCAGATGATTCAAAATGGGATTTGCTAACGGGCTATTCTCAAGATGAAATTGCTACATTAGCATTAAAGTCTTTTAAAACAATTGTCAAAGATGACCCGAATTCAAACCAAGTAATTCATGGTTCAAGTTTTTACTTAGTAAATCAAGATGGGGTAGTTGTGAAAAACTATAGTGGATATAAGGATGTTCCAACCGATACGATTGCAGTAGATATGGAAACCTTAATTGAAGACGGTAAGAAATAAACAAATGAGCAGCTAGTTCAAAACTTAGCTGCTCATTTTTATCCCACATTAACGGGCTGTATACTTTATTTTCTTTCTTGCAGTAAAGAACGAATATCTTTTAATAGATCCTCAGTGGATTCTTCAGGGACTTCTTCTTTTACTTCTTGTTGTTTTTTCTTAAAATTAAATTTTGAAATAATACGAATGAAGATGAAGATTGAAAAGGCAATGATTAAGAAATCAACAACATTTTGTATGAATTTACCGTACATGATTCCGTGAAATTCTAAAGATGTAAAGTTCACTTTGCCTATAAAAAGACTAAGAATTGGTGTAATAATATCTTGAACTAATGAAGAAACAATTTTACCAAAAGCAGCTCCGATAATAACCCCTACTGCTAAATCTGCTACATTTCCTTTTAAAGCGAATTTCTTAAAATCTTCCCACATATATTAAGTACCTCCTATAAAATAGGATGTTTTACTAAAAAGTAATATATTTCATAAAACATCTATTTCACATAGTATCAAAATTACCGCTTAAAAACTAGATTTAAAAAATCGAAACTAGGTAAACTTACTTTTTCATGTTATGATAAATAACTAGTGAGAAAGGGATTTTTTCTTAGAATTGAGGTATTATGTATGAATAAAGTTTTTGCCGCAATATTACTTGCGACAGCTTTAGCAGCAATAGAAGGGACAATTGTGTCAACTGCTATACCAAGTATAACGTCAGATCTATCAGGGGTTGAGTTGATTAGTTGGATCTATTCAGCGTACCTTTTAACTTCTGCTATTTCAGCGATTATCTTTGGGAAAATGGCAGATTTATTTGGACGAAAGAAAATGATTATTGCTGGAATTAGTCTTTTCTTAATAGGATCATTACTATGTGGACTGGCGCCATCAATGGAGCTTCTAATTATCTTTCGTGCCATTCAGGGGATCGGGGCAGGTTCAATTTTTCCCATTACCCTGACCATAGTAGGTGAGTTATTTGAAACAGAGAAAGAACGTGCTAAAGGACAAGGGTATATAAGTATGGTATGGGGTGTCTCTGGTGTAATTGGTCCTTTGATTGGCGGATTTATCGTAGACCAATTAACGTGGCATTTTATATTCCTACTAAATATTCCTTTTGGTTTAGGAGCTATCTTACTGGTTGCGAAATATTATCAAGAAGAACGGATTAAAGTAACTCGAAAGATAGATTATGCAGGAGCATTTCTTTTTTCAATTGGAATGGTTGCTTTGCTGTATTCACTAATAGCTGGTAGTAATACGCAACATTGGGCAACAATATCACAAGTTGTTTTTTATGTCATTGCAATTGTTTTTCTTGGGTTATTTCTATTCATTGAAAAGAGAGCAAGTGAACCGATCATTCCACTAACTTTATTTAAAAATAAAAAGTTAAATGTAGTGAATAGTTTATCTCTATTTTCGATGGCGATCGTTATTAGTATTTCAGCTTATTTACCAATTTACGCTCAATCTGTATTAGGGAAAAACGCAACAGAAGCAGGCTTAATGTTAACGCCACTTTCAGTCATGTGGACAGTAGGAGCAATTTTATCAGGACATTTAATAGGACGTTTTACCAACAAAATGATTATTCAAACAGGAACAGTATTGTTAGTGATTGCTACTACAATGCTAATGTTCTTATCTTCTTCAACTAGTTCACTATTTGTTTATTTTTCAACTGCAATTTTAGGAATGGGAATGGGCTTTATTGCACCAATGCTTATTTTAGCAGTCCAAGCATCTTCTTCTGAAGAACAATTAGGAACAGCCATTGGATTGAACTCCTTTATTAATACATTTAGTCAATCGATTGGAGCCGCAATTTTCGGTGTGCTTTTTAACACGGCTACAAGCGAGAAATTGGCGAATATAGGGGCAGAACATGTTAATTTAAATGGTTACTTTGATTATTCAATCTTCTCATCGTTACAAATTAATAAGATTATTGAAATTATTGCTGGAGGGATACGATCTGTTTATACAGGTTCCTTTATTTTTGCTGTTGTAACGGTAATTTTAGCATTATTTATAGCCAAAAAATCACAAACTAAATAAAGCTGCTCAAAATAAATTAGTCATTTTATAAAAAAATTGCTCTTTCTCATATTAGTAGAGAAGAGCAATTTTTTTCAATGACTTTTTTATCACCAGTTTTTTATAAAATCGTTGCACCTAGTGTATGTTTAAAATGTTCAAGAGCCCAATTATGGCCAGTTTGATTAAAGCTTGCTACTGAATCTTCGAAAACAAATAGGTTATAACCTTTATTATAAGCATCTATTGCCGTATGCAGTACGCAAATATCTGTACAAACCCCTGTTAAAAATACGTCATTAATTTTTCGTTCACGTAATAGTTGCTCTAAATTTGTTCCAGCAAATGAGCTATAACGCGTTTTATCCATCCAAACAACAGTTGGTAAATGTTTTATTTCTTGATACAATGTTTGAACGGCATTATACAGTTCTCTCCCTTTAGTATTTCGAATATTATGTGGTGGGAAAAGTTTTGTTTCTGGATGGAACGTGTCATTTTCTTCATGTAAATCACATGCAAAAATAACGAGCTCATTTTGGTCAATAAATTCATGAATATGATGTAAAATAGCTTTTTCAATTTGTTGTCCTGAAGCTCCACAAGTTAAAGCACCCTTTTCCGCGACAAAGTCTACCGTATAATCGATTACAATTAATGCTTTTTTCATTTCATCACCTCATGCTTGTCATTACATATATCATGACATAATTTATAGATAAAAGTCATATAAAAAAACAGATAATCTATTTCATTCTGAATATCCTTTTAAGCAGAGGCAATTTTATAACGTAAAGTCTGAAAAATGTCAAACAAAAGCGTGAATTTAAGAAATTAATTTAACTATATAAGATTAAAATCATAATCTACAATCAGCTTAATCCACGAAAGTTCCTAATCCACGAAAAAACATGATTCATCCACGAAAAATGGATTGTATCCACAAAAAGACAACTTAAGTCTTTAGTCAAACTTAATAATCACCCAAAAAAAACGCGTCAATTCTAAATTTACACAACAAATTTTAGAACGAATAAAACCAAACCAGTAGAAAGCAATATCTGCAGCATGATTATCCAAATTAATGTAGCGAAAATGGAATAGATTAAGTTAATTTATAAGACTAATTAAATTAATTATTTTGCAAATTCAAATAAATTAGTATATAATTACAAAAAAGTTGAAAGGAGTTGTAAGCTTATGGATCGTTCATTATCAAAAAAATTAAACAAACAGGCACTAATTTTCGTTGCGATACACTCAATTTTCTTTTTGAATCTCGCTTTTGATTTCTTGGAGATCCACTAAAGCTTCAAATGAATATGAATACACAGCTTATAAATGCTTCTTCTCCGACGAAATACATATTTCGCCATGGAAGAAGCATTTTTGTTATTTATAATGGATAAATTATATAGTTGACAAAAGGAGTGATACAATTGCAATTATTTGACCAGGCATTTAAACACATTGAACGACCCTTTGCGTGGATCGATTTAAATGCGTTTGATGCAAATATTCGTTTTATCAACCATCATATCAAAGATAAAAATGTTCGTATTGCAACAAAGTCTATTCGATCCATTCCATTACTAAAATATTTAAATGAAAAATTAGTGAATGTTTCAGGGTTTATGACTTTTACTGCAAGTGAAACGTGTTATTTATTGGAAAATGGTTTTGATCAGCTATTAATTGGTTATCCAGTTTTTGAAGAACAAAGCGTAATAGAGATATTACATTATATAAAAAAAGGTTATGATGTTTGTTTTATGGTGGATGATATTCGACAAGCAAAATGGTTAAACACTTTAGCAAAACGTTTAGATGTAGATGTGGGAATTTGTATAGATATTAATCTTTCGTTCGATTTACCATTGATCTATTTTGGTACTAAACGTTCAGCTATAAAAAGTTTACAAGATTTGATGGATTTTCTTGACTTACTTAAAAAACAAACACATTTACATATTGAAGGTGTGATGGGCTATGAAGCACAACTTGCGGGGATAGGGGATTTACCACTTCAAAAATGGAAGCGACCTGTGATTCAACAATTACAGAATGCATCAAAAAAGCATATAGCAAAACTACGAAAAGATGTAGTGAATTTTATATTATCTGAATATGGAGATTTAGAATTTGTGAATGGAGGAGGCTCAGGAAGCGTGGACTTTACAACACGGAGTACTGAGGTAACAGAAATCACAATTGGTTCGGCATTTTTTAATCCATCTTTGTTTGACCAATACAGTCAATTAGATTTACACCCTGCTGTAGGTTTTGCATTACGCGTCACCAGAAAGCCGGAAGCCGATGTTGTCGTGTGCCATGGCGGGGGCTATATTGCTTCAGGAGCCATTGGAAAAGATAAGCAACCTGTTCCTTATGAAGAACAGTCTCTTGATTTTCTCCGATTTGAAGGTGCTGGAGAAGTACAAACACCCTTAAAAATAAAGAATTTTCATACGATCAATTTAGGAGATACCATCTATTTTCGTCATGCAAAAGCTGGTGAATTGTGTGAACGATTTGAACATTTAGAAGCTGTAAGAAATGGTCAACATGTCGATTGTTTCAAAACATATAGGGGGGAAGGTAAATGTTTTCTGTAAAAGACTGGGTAGATACACGTAAATGGCAAAATTGGGCAGGGAATGTCAAAGGAACTCCAACCCAATCATTATTACCTCATGATACTAAACAACTTTCTACTTTAATTTGGAATATCCAAAAACAACATAAAACGATTCGGGTAACAGGTGCGGCACATTCATTTAGTCCTATTGCAAAACCAGATGATGTTGCGATCTCACTTCATAATATGCGTGGGTTAATTGATATTGATCGTGAAACAGGGAATGCTACATTTTGGGCAGGTACTTATTTGTATGAAATTGGACCGATTTTAGCACAATTTGGATTTGCACTATCAAATATGGGGGATATTCATGAACAAACGCTTGCTGGTGCAATAGCAACAGGGACACATGGTACAGGTGTAACATTAGGTTCCTTATCCAGCCAAGTTGTAATGTGGGGATTTGTGGACGGTTTAGGAAACTATCATGAACATACTAGAGGAGAAGATGACTTATCAAAAGCTTTACATGTTTCACTAGGGCTTTTAGGCATACTAGTAAAAGTGACGATTAAAACAGTTCCTCTGTATAGCTTAAGATGCCAATCTGCTCATTATCCCTTTGCAGAAGCTAAAAAAGCTTGGCACAGTATGATACGTGAGCATAGGCATGTTGAATGGTTTTACTTTCCAGGTACAGAACAAATTCAAGTGAAAATAATGGATCAAATTTCTGTTGTTGAACAGTCTAAAAAATCTAAAACAGTAGAAGATTTAAAAAACAATGTTATCGAAAATGGCCTTTTCTATGTTTTTTCTGAGGTATGTAAAAGACAACCAAAAGCAACTAAATGGGTAAGTAATTTAGCATCCAAAAGTGTACCTACTGGAGTAAAGAAGGGATTAAGCTATGAAATTTTCCCGAATTCTCGAAAAGTAAAATTTTTAGAGATAGAATATGCAATTCCTTTGGGAAATTTCCATGATTGTATGGACGAAATTCATTTTACTTTAAAATCACATCCGTTCAAAGTGCATTTTCCGATTGAGTGCAGAACTTCAAAGGGGGAAAATGGCTTTTTAAGCCCAACTCAAAATAGAGAAAGTGCATTTATAGCTTTTCATATGTATAAAGGAATGGATGAGAAGGATTATTTTAGATGGGTACAAACGTTAATGGAAAAATATAACGGTCGGCCACATTGGGGGAAAATGAATCAGTTAACAAAAGAACAAATTATTAAACTTTATCCTAAGTATCCAATATTTTTAAAATTACGCGAAAAATATGATCCTGAAAATATTTTTGTAACCGAGTATTTTAAACAAATAATTGAATGAATATTAAAAGGGTAAATGATCTTCTAAAAATAGAAATTAAGTGGATTATCCAAATTAACAAGAAAATAATTCACATGATGGTGTAAAAATACTGATACGATGTCAGGTTGAAATATTCTAAATAAAACCAATAAATTAATTTTTCAAAAAATTTAATTTTATTCATAAATGAGCTAAAAATTAATATAAAGGGAATGAAAACGTATTCAAATAAGATTTAATTTTTTAAATTGAGTGACAATTCTAAAAATACTGTTGACTTCATTGGAAATACGTACTATGATAGCAACAATTTAATAAATGTTTTCAGCAAAATGCTAAAACAGTTTATTGCATTTTACAGAAAGAAGTGAAGAGTATGGGGGAACAGTTAATTTTTCTTGATGGAAACTTAGTGAAAAAGGAAGACGCTAAAGTTTCTGTTTACGATCATGGTTTTTTATATGGTGATGGAGTATTTGAAGGCATTCGCTCATACAATGGCAACGTCTTTCGATTAGAAGAACATTTAAATCGATTATATGAATCTGCAAAATCAATTTTACTAACCATTCCATATACAAAAGAAGAAATGACTGAAATTGTTAAGGATACATTGAAAGCAAATCAATTACAAAGCGCATATATCCGACTGATCGTATCAAGAGGCGTTGGTAATTTAGGAATTGATCCTTCAACATGCAAAGGAGCAAGTGTCATTGTAATTGCTGAACCACTTGCACTATTCCCAGCTGAATTATATGAAACTGGTATTTCAATTGTTTCTGCATCTAGTAGACGTAATCGTTCAGATGTATTGAGTCCAAAAACCAAAACATTAAACTATTTAAATAATATTCTAGTGAAGCTCGAAGCGACACAAGCTGGTGTTTCTGAAGCATTAATGATGAATGATGAAGGTTACGTAGCAGAAGGCTCTGGCGATAATATTTTCATTGTTAAAGGAAAAAAATTAATGACACCTCCGGGTTACATTGGCGCATTAGAAGGGATCACACGTAATGCCATCTTAGATGTTGCTAAAGAACTTGGTTACGAAGCAAGTGAAGGTGTATTTACAAGACATGATGTATATGTTGCTGATGAAGTCTTTTTAACAGGAACTGCAGCAGAAGTCATCTCAGTCGTAAATGTTGATGGCCGAGTTATTGGCGATGGCAAACCTGGCAAAGTAACAAAAGATATTCTTGCAGGTTTCCGTGAAATCGTCGAAAAAGAAGGCGTCAAAGTATATGACGAAGAAGTTACAGTAAAATAAGGGGCGGTATACATGCGTAGTGACATGATAAAAAAAGGAGTCGATCGGGCTCCTCACCGCAGCTTATTATACGCTGCGGGTGTTAAAACAAAAGATTTAGATAAACCATTTATTGGTGTCTGTAATTCATATATTGATATAATCCCTGGACATGTTCATCTTCAGAAATTTGGCGAAGTCGTCAAACAAGCAATTCGTGAGGCTGGTGGTATTCCATTTGAGTTCAACACAATTGGTGTAGATGATGGGATTGCAATGGGGCATATCGGAATGCGTTATTCACTGCCAAGCCGTGAGTTAATCGCTGATTCAGCTGAAACGGTCATTAATGCACATTGGTTTGATGGTGTATTTTACATACCAAACTGTGACAAAATCACCCCTGGCATGCTAATGGCAGCTGTTCGTACAAATGTTCCTTCAGTCTTTGTCTCTGGTGGTCCAATGGAAGCAGGCGTTTCTTCAACAGGTGAACAATTATCACTTACTTCTGTTTTTGAAGGTGTTGGATCCTATAAAAGTGGTCTCATGACAGCGGAAAAACTAAAAGAAATTGAAGAAAATGCATGTCCAACTTGTGGTTCATGTTCAGGTATGTTTACAGCGAATTCTATGAACTCATTGATGGAAATGTTAGGTATGGCATTACCTGGAAACGGTACAATTGTTGCTACTTCTGAAGAAAGATATCAGTTGATCAAACAAGCTGCAGAACATCTAATTCGTATGATTAAAGAGAATATTAGACCTCGAGACATCATCACAAAAGAAACAATTGATGACGCATTTGCACTAGATATGGCAATGGGTGGTTCAACAAATACCGTTTTGCACACTCTTGCAATTGCTCATGAAGCTGAAATTGATTATAACATCGAGGATATCAATAAAGTTGCAGAACGTGTTCCGTATTTAGCTAAAATCATGCCAGCCTCAAACTATTCAATGCATGATGTCCATCTTGCTGGTGGTGTTAGTGCAATTATTAACGAGTTGTGTAAAATACCAGGTGCGATTCATAAAGATCGTATAACTGTAACAGGGCAAACACTTGAAGAATTAGTGAAAGGTCATGAAATTAAGAATACAGAAGTTATTCGTACAAAAGATAATCCATATAGTCCAGTAGGTGGTTTATCTGTCCTCTTTGGCAATATAGCTCCAGATGGTGCAGTGATTAAAGTTGGTGCAGTTGATCCATCCATCAAGGAATTTACTGGAGAGGCGATCGTTTTTGATTCTCAAGAAGAAGCCCAAGCTCGAATCGATGATGGTACAGTTCAAAAAGGGCATGTTGTTGTCATTCGTTATGAAGGTCCAAAAGGCGGACCAGGAATGCCAGAAATGTTAGCACCTACATCAGCAATTATGGGGCGTGGTTTAGGAAAAGATGTAGCTTTAATTACAGACGGTCGTTTTTCAGGTGCATCGAGAGGTATCTCGATTGGTCACATATCACCAGAAGCTGCTGAAGGTGGACCGATTGCTTTAATACAAAATGGCGATATTATTTCAATTGATCTAACAAACAGAACGATTGAATTAAAAGTTTCAGATGAAGTTTTAGCTGACCGAAGAGCAACTTTAAAACCATTTGAACCTAAGATTAAAAAAGGATATTTAGCACGTTACTCCAAATTAGTTACTTCCGCTTCTACAGGCGGCGTTATGAAAATATAATTTAAAATTGAATATCGATAAATCGATGAAAAGGTTAAAAGTATTAGAGTCTTGTATTTACAGAGAGCCGGGTTGCTGAGAGCCGACAATACAACTAATACTGACATCCCCTTGGAGTGGGTTACTAAAAGCTATTTGCGATTAGGTAACCTCGGGCGCATACTTTTGTGCTCGTTAGAAAAAGAATAGTTAAATCTATTCATGAGGTAGTCGTTTTTTGACTATGAAATAGGGTGGTACCATGGAAGCTTTTTTCATCCCTACGCGGAAGGTCTTCTTTTGCGTGGATGAAAAAGCTTTTTTTATATAAAAATTTAGTTTCCTAGGGAGGAGTTCTATGATGAGTGCACAAGTTCAACTAAAGAAACAATCCGCGACAGAGCAAGAAGTTGATCAAGAATGTAAAGCCAGTAAGACGGGTGCTGAGATTTTTATCGAATCGTTGCAAAACCAAGGTGTTGAAATCATTTTTGGATATCCAGGTGGTGCAGTTTTACCATTATACGATGCACTTTATCGTAATCCAATTAAGCACATCCTTGCTCGACATGAACAGGGTGCGATTCACGCAGCAGAAGGTTATGCACGAGTATCAGGTAAACCTGGGGTGGTCATTGCTACTTCAGGGCCAGGGGCTACAAACTTAGTAACTGGAATTACTGATGCAATGATGGATTCTTTACCACTCGTTGTCTTTACTGGTCAAGTTGCAACAACAGTTGTTGGTACGGATGCTTTCCAAGAAGCGGATATTATTGGAATTACTCAACCTATTACAAAACACAATTATCAGGTAAAAAATGTTCAGGATTTACCACGAATTGTAAAAGAGGCGTTTCATATTGCATCTACTGGTCGCAGAGGTCCGGTAGTAGTTGACATTCCAAAAAATATTGCAAATGCAATTTTTGACTCTGATGCAGTCGAAGAGGCATCCATTAACTTGCCAGGATATCAACCAACATTGCATCCTAATTATTTACAAATTAAAAAAGCCGTATCATTACTAAGTACAGCAAAACAACCACTTGTATTAGTGGGGGCTGGCGTTTTAGCTGCAGATGCTTCGAAAGAATTAACTGAATTTGTTGAAAAGTACAATTTCCCAGTAGTAAATACATTATTAGGACTTGGAAGTATTGCAGGAAATCATAAACTTTTCCTAGGAATGGCCGGTATGCATGGAACATTTACAGCCAATATGGCAATTAATAATTGCGATGTTCTATTGAATATAGGTTCACGTTTTGATGACCGTTTAACAGGCAATTTGAAAAAATTTGCTCCAAATGCAAAAGTAATTCATATCGATATCGATCCAGCTGAAATTGGTAAAAACGTTCCAACTGAAATTCCAATTGTAGCGGATGCTAAAGAAGCATTACTTTCATTGTTAGAACAAACATTTGAAGTACAAGATTTAACACTTTGGCATGAATATTTACATGAATGCCAAGAAGAATGTCCATTGTGGTATGAGGATGATGGTGATGGTACAATTTATCCTCAATTTGCGGTTGAAACTATTGGTCGATTAACGAATGGTGAGGCAATTATTACGACAGATGTTGGTCAACACCAAATGTGGACTGCACAGTACTATTCATTTAAAAAAGACCATCACTGGGTAACTTCAGGTGGTTTAGGTACTATGGGCTTTGGTTTCCCTGCTGCAATTGGAGCGCAATTTGCTTATCCAGATAAAAAAGTTATTTCAATCGTTGGGGACGCAGGCTTCCAAATGACATTGCAAGAACTTTCTTTATTAAAAGAATTTAAATTACCAGTGAAAATTTTCATCCTAAATAATAGCTGTCTTGGAATGGTACGCCAATGGCAAGAAACATTCTATGACGAACGCTATTCATCATCACTAATGCCTGTACAGCCTGACTTCGTTAAACTTGCTGAGGCTTATGGCATTAAAGGATACAAGGTTGAAAAAGTTGATGAAATGGAAGCAATTTTTAAAGAAGCAATCGAATCAGATGAACCAACTTTAGTAGACTGTCGTGTTAAAGAATTAACACTTGTAAATCCAATGGTTGCGCCTGGTAAAGGACTTGCAGAAATGATTGGAGTGAAAAAAGGATGAGAAGAGTCATAACCGTAACAGTTATTAACCAGAGTGGTGTTCTAAACCGCGTGACGGGTCTACTGATGAAACGTCAATTCAATATTGAAAGTATCACGGTTGGTCATACAGAACAGCATGGTATTTCTAAAATGACTTTTATCGTAAATGTAGAAGATCAAGCAAAGATTGAACAGCTTGTCAAACAATTATCGAAGCAAATTGACGTTATTAAAGTCAATGACATAACAGATAAATCAATTGTTATGCGTGAATTAGCACTTATTAAAGTTGTTGCTCCACCGAATCTGCGTAGCGAAATCAATTCAATTGTCGAACCTTTCCGTGGTTCCATCATTGATATGGGGAAAAATGTAATCACCTATCAAATTGTTGGTAATCCAGAAAAAATAGATGCTTTTATCGAATTGATTCGTCCATATGGCATAAAAGAACTCACTCGTACGGGTGCAACTGCATTTGTGCGTGATGCTCAACTTAAGCCATCAGCGCAACTTTCGATTTTACAATAAATATAAAAAACAAAACTACTAAACAATCAGGGGGAAATAAAAATGGCAAAAATGTATTATAACCAAGATATCAATGAGAAAGTACTAGAAGGTAAAAAAATCGCAATCATCGGTTATGGCTCACAAGGTCATGCTCATGCGCTAAACTTAAAAGAATCTGGTTTTGACGTACGCGTTGGTATTCGTCCTGGGAACTCTGCAGAGAAGGCAAAAAATGATGGTGTTGAAGTGAAATCAGTAGCAGAAGCTGCTAAAGAAGCAGATGTAATCATGATCTTACTTCCAGATGAAAAACAAAAAGCAGTATATGAAGCTGAAATTGCTCCAGGATTAGAAGCTGGAAATGCACTAGTATTCGCTCATGGTTTCAATATTCACTTTAAACAAATCGTGCCACCAGCAGATGTAGATGTATTCTTAGTTGCTCCAAAAGGACCAGGACATCTAGTTCGTCGTACTTATGAATCTGGTGCGGGTGTACCAGCACTTATCGGTATTTATCAAGATGCAACTGGTAATGCAAAAGACATTGCACTTGCTTACGCAAAAGGAATTGGTGCAGCGAGAGCTGGAGTACTTGAAACAACATTTAAAGAAGAAACAGAAACAGATCTATTCGGGGAACAAGCGGTTCTTTGCGGTGGTACAGCAGCTCTTGTAAAAGCTGGTTTCGAAACATTAGTTGAAGCAGGTTATCAACCAGAAATTGCTTACTTTGAATGTTTCCACGAATTAAAATTAATCGTTGATCTTATGTATGAAGGTGGCCTTTCTAACATGCGCTATTCAATCTCTGATACAGCAGAATGGGGAGATTTCGTTTCAGGCCCACGTATTGTAACGGATCAAGTAAAAGCTGCAATGAAAGATGTTCTTACTGATATCCAAGAAGGTAAATTCGCAAAAGAATGGATTAACGAAAACGAAACTGGTCGTCCAAAATATAATGCAATTAAAAAAGCAGAAGCTGAACATCAAATTGAAAAAGTTGGTGCAGAGTTACGTGCAATGATGCCATTCGTTGGGAAAAAAGTTGAAAAAGAAACTGTTGGTAGTACAAAAGCTTAGTAGATCTAGTAATACAATTTCGACAACTAAATGGTGATTTGCTACATTTTAATTCTTAAAGGGGCAGTTCAACTGTTTCTTTAGGGATTAGATGTAATGATTGAAAAGAATCCAATTTAGTCGCAGTGTTGATAAGCAATTCTATTTGAGGAGGAGTTATTATGGAAAAGAAAATTACGGTTTTACCTGGTGACGGGATTGGTCCTGAGGTTGTCGCTTCTGCAGTAGAAGTACTTCAAGCTGTAGGTAAGAGATTTCAACATACATTTCATATAGCGTATGCTGCAATTGGAGGAGCTGCCATTGATCAGCATGAGGACCCACTTCCTCAAGAAACAATTGAGTTATGTGAACAAAGTGATGCGATTCTTTTAGGTGCAGTAGGTGGGCCAAAATGGGATCAAAATCCCGCTGAATTAAGACCTGAAAAAGGATTACTTCGTATTCGTAAACATTTTGATTTGTTCTCAAATTTACGTCCTGTGCAGGCGATTCCATCACTCATAAAAGCTTCTCCTCTAAAAGATGATTTAGTAAAAGATGTTGATCTATTAATTGTACGTGAACTAACGGGAGGATTATATTTTGGTGAGCCTCGCAAACGCACAGAAGATGAAGCACTTGACTCTTTAGTATATTCCCGCTCTGAAATAGAACGTATTGTCGATAATGCGTTTGAACTAGCTCGTGTACGTAAAGGTAAGCTTACATCTGTTGATAAAGCGAACGTACTTGATACTTCACGCTTATGGAGACAAATTGTTGATGAGAAAAAGTCACTTTATCCAGATGTAGAAGTAGAGCATAGTTTAGTTGATTCAACAGCTATGAAGCTGATCACAAATCCAGGTGCTTATGATGTCATTGTAACGGAAAATATGTTTGGGGATATTTTAAGTGATGAAGCATCAGTTATTACAGGATCCCTTGGTGTTTTACCTTCTGCAAGTATTCGCTCAGATAATTTTGGCTTATATGAACCTGTCCATGGCTCTGCTCCAGAACTTGCAGGTCGAGGAATTGCCAACCCTGCTGCCACAATTCTTTCTGTTGCGATGATGTTACGTTATTCATTTGGCTTAAAAGAAGAAGCAGCTGAAATTGAACGTGCAGTGAATGCTGTTTTTGAAGATGGATACTTTACAGCAGATTTAGCAACACCAGATAGTCGCGTTCTTACAACAAATGAATGGACTGAAAAAGTATTAAATGAGTTAGATACTAGTTTTGTTTCAGATAGTATTATGACTACTTATATATAGAAAATAGGTGAAGAATAATGGGGAAAAATATTATAGAAAAAGTGTGGGATCAACATGTTGTCTATCATGAAGAAGGTAAACCAGATTTACTCTACATCGATCTTCATTTAATTCACGAAGTAACTTCACCCCAAGCTTTTGAGGGGCTTCGTATAAATAATCGAAAGGTTCGTCGTCCAGATCTTTGTTTTGCGACAATGGACCATAATGTTCCTACACAAAACTTGCCAGTAATTAATGATCCAATCGCTAAAACCCAAATAACTACGCTAGCTAAAAATTGTGAAGAATTTGGCGTTCAATTAGCAGATATGGGGCATCCAGATCAAGGAATTGTTCATGTTATTGGACCACAACTTGGTTTAACTCAACCCGGAAAAACAATTGTTTGTGGTGATTCGCATACTTCTACTCATGGTGCATTTGGTGCAATAGCTTTTGGTATCGGAACAAGTGAAGTAGAACATGTATTATCAACTCAAACGCTTTGGCAAAATAAACCTAAAACAATGCAAATCCATGTGAAAGGTGAGTTAGGTTTTGGTGTCACTGCAAAAGATATTATTTTAGCGATAATAGCGAAGTTTGGTATTGATGTAGGTACTGGTCATATCATTGAGTTTACAGGTGATGCTATCCATCAATTATCGATGGAAGAACGTATGACAATCTGTAATATGTCGATTGAAGCAGGTGCCAAAGCAGGCTTAATTAGTCCAGATGAAATTACGGTGGATTATATTAAGGGCCGTCGATATGCTCCTGAAGGTGAAAAATTCGAAGAAGCAAAAGCCTATTGGTTATCACTTGCTTCAGATGAAGACGCAACATATGATCAAACACTTGTTATTGAAACATCAGAAATTGAACCATTCGTAACTTGGGGGACAAATCCTTCAATGGGTAGCGGTATTTCCAAAGTTGTACCTTCAATTGCTGATTTTAAAGATGAATCTGACAAGCAAGCATTACAAAAAGCTCTAGCTTACATGGATTTAAAAGAAGGTACACCTTTAACAGATATTGAAATTCAACATGTCTTTATCGGTTCATGTACGAATTCCCGATTACATGATTTACGCGTTGCAGCTTCCGTTATTAAAGGAAAAAAAGTTCATCCAAATGTACGTGCAATCGTAGTTCCTGGTTCTCATTTAGTGAAAAAACAAGCTGAAGAAGAGGGAATTGACCAAATCTTCTTAGATGCAGGTTTTGAATGGCGTGAATCAGGTTGTAGTATGTGTCTTGCGATGAATGAAGACGTTGTTCCAGCTGGTGAACGCTGTGCCTCAACTTCTAATCGAAATTTTGAGGGCCGTCAAGGTACGGGTTCAAGAACACATCTTGTGAGTCCTTCGATGGCCGCAGCTGCAGCAATTGCTGGGCACTTTGTTGATGTTCGTGAAATTATGAATGTACCTGTGTAATGGAGGCGTAAATTATGAAACCAATTAATATTGTAAAAAGTGTCGTTACACCTTTAAATCGAAAAAATGTCGATACAGATCAAATTATTTCGAAGGAATTTTTAAAACGAATTGAACGTACAGGGTTTGGACAATATGTCTTCTATCATTGGCGTTTTGATCAAAATGGCAATACGATTGAAGATTTTGTCTTAAATCAACCAAAATATAAAGGATCTAATATTCTAGTAGCTCATGAAAATTTTGGTTGCGGTTCTTCACGCGAACATGCACCTTGGGCAATTTTAGATTACGGGTTTAATGTAGTTGTTGCTCCAAGCTTCGCTGATATTTTCCATAATAACTGTTTCAAAAATGGCATTTTACCAATCAAACTAGGCGTATCTGAAATTGAAGAATTACTATCGAAAGGTGAGCAAACCACTTTAGAAGCTGAAGTACACCTTCAAGATCAAACGTTAACCGCAGACGATAAAGTATATCACTTTGAGATTGATCCCTATTATAAAGAAATGTTGTTAAATGGTTGGGATGAAATATCATTGACTTTTAAGTACGAAAATTATATTAAAGAATTTGAAGAAAAACGCGTTCAATTCAATTAAAAATTATATTTGTTAGTTAATTTCAAAAATCGGTTCCCACCTTAAAAATGGAATAATTAAGCGGGATTAAATACAAATGTCGTTTTTCGCTTCACAATAATTAAAGTAAACACCATTTAATATTCGGATATTTAAAGAAATTTTTCCATGATGAAATCGACTTATGTATATACTAAAAATAAAAACTATCGAGTAAATCTATTAATTAGATTTCTTGATAGTTTTTTTATGTAAATAAAGTAAAGGTGAATCAGAATCCCTCGACACTACAATATCTAGATGACTAAAACAATTTTCATTTGTGAATAATGAACTTAGCTTTAAATTTTCTGAATATATTTTCGCTTCATTTTATTGAATTTGTAAATAGCGACACTTGAGTATAAGGAGCTTGGTTAAAGTGAAAGTTACATTATTTGTGACATGTGTTGTTGATATTTTTGAAACGGATATTGGTAAAGCGACAGTAGAATTATTGGAAAGGCTCGGATGTGAAATCGATTTTCCTAAAAAACAAGTATGCTGTGGACAACCCTTCCATGCGGCTGGTTATGTAGAAAGGTCAAAACCCATGATGAAAGACATGATCGAAACATTTGAAAATTCCGAAGTTGTCGTTACACCCTCTGGATCTTGTGCATTAATGTTTAAAAAATATCCTGAAATTTTGGCAAATGAACCGAACTGGGCCAAACGTGCCACCACCCTTGCACAAAAAACATATGAACTAACTGATTTTATAGTCAATGTATTAAAAACTGAAAATGTTGGGGCAAAATTAAATGGTGTTGCTACCTATCATACTTCTTGCCAAATGACGCGATTACTTGGTGTAAAGGATTCACCATCTAAACTACTATCAAATGTAGAAGGACTTCAGATGAAACCACTACCATATCGATATAATTGTTGTGGCTTTGGCGGAACATTTGCTACCAAAATGGCTGAAATCTCAGAGCAAATGGTGGATGAGAAAGTCAATTCAGTAATTGAAACGAATGCCGATATTTTAATCGCGGCGGAGGGCGGTTGTATGATGAACATAGCAGGTAGGATGCAACGAAGAAATGTTCCTATTAAAGTAATGCATATTGCTGAAGTTTTAAATTCTCATTAGGAAGAAGTGTAAATATGCCTATAAAGATTTCTAACAATCGATTTAAAGATATAGTCCATTCAAATTTGCAAGATCAATTTATGAGAAGTTCGATGTCTGGTGCACAAGATGGTCTTCGATTAAGTAGATTAAAAATCATTAATGAACTAGGGGATTGGGAAGAATGGCGATCACATGGTGAAGAAATACGAAAACATGTACTTGAAAATTTAGATTATTATTTGAATGAGTTATCGGATAACGTTGAAAAACTTGGTGGATACGTTTACTTTGCTGAAACTGCAGAAGAAGCCAATCGATATATTGAGGATGTAGCAAGGAAAAAGAAAGCTAAAAAAGTTGTCAAATCAAAATCAATGGTAACCGAGGAAATTGGATTAAATAAGCACTTGGAAGCCATTGGGATTGAAGTTGTTGAAACAGATTTAGCAGAAGTTATTTTACAAATGGATAATAATGACCCACCATCCCATATCATTACGCCAGCACTTCATAAGAGCAAAGAAGATATACGTAAAATTTTCATGGAAAAACTAAACTATACGAAAACAAGCGATCCAACTGAACTTGCTCGTCATGTACGTGAAACAAAAAGAGATGATTTTTTTACAGCTGATATAGGCATTACTGGTTGTAACTTTGCTATAGCAGAATCAGGTTCTGTTGGAATTGTGACAAATGAAGGAAATGATCGTTTAACAACAACTATTCCGAAGACTCAAATTACTGTTATGGGTATGGAACGAATCGTACCGACATTTGAAGAATTTGAAGTGCTTGTTACATTATTAATAAGAAGTGCTATAGGTCAAAACATTACAAGTTATGTTTCGGTTCTTTCAGGTCCAAAACGTATGGAAGATGTAGATGGTCCAGAAGAATTTCATCTAGTGATTGTAGATAATGGTCGCTCGAAAATTTTGGGTACGGAATTTCAATCGATTCTCCATTGTATACGATGTGCGGCATGCATAAATGTTTGTCCGGTATATCGTCATATTGGTGGTCAAGCCTATAATTCCATTTATCCTGGACCGATAGGGATTGTATTATCGCCATTATTGGGTGGATACGATGATTTTAAAGACTTACCATACGCTTCTTCGCTATGTGGTGCTTGTTCTCAGGCATGTCCAGTCAAGATTCCTTTACATCAATTAATCCATAAACAACGCCAGGTACTAGTCGAAGAATTAGATGAAGTACCTATTCAGGAGGAAGTCTTATATAAAACATTTGGATTAGGGGGGGCATCGAATGTACTCTATACCACAAGTACAAAAATGATTTCAAGCTTGATGAAAACATTTATAAAAGATAAAAAATATATTTCTAAAGGGTTCGGTCCAATAAAAGAATGGACATCCAATCGTGATTTTCCAATACCAAAAAGCGAAAGATTTCGTGATTGGTTTGAGAATCGAGAAAGGAGAATTAAAGAATGATTCAACAACGCGAATCTTTTTTAAATAACATAGCAAAAGCACTTGGACGAGATGTAAATATGGCAAATAAACCGGAATTAAAATGGCAATACAATCCCCAATCTTCTACACTAATTAATCTATCAAAGAATGAATTACTTCAATTATTCAAGAGCCAGTGTAATACGATTCATACTAATTATGTTGTTTCAAAAGTTGCCGATTTAAAAAATGAATTAAAACATAGAGTAGAGTTGAATGGAGGGGGTCCGGTTTCTCTTTGGAAGGATGAGCGATTTGCTGAATTTGGACTTCAATCTTTGATTGAAGAAGAATGGCCAGCTTTAAACGTAGCAGTGAATGAATGGAATCCTGATATTGGTGCCGCTAATTTGACTCAAGCCAAACGATCCAATGTAGGAATCACTTTTAGTGATATGACACTTGCAGAAACTGGAACTGTCGTATTGTTTTCGAATTCGGGAAAAGGAAGATCTGTTAGCATATTACCGAAAACGTATATTGCTCTTATACCTCAAAGTACAATTGTTCCCCGCATGACCCAAGCTGCACAATTTATATCTCAAAAAGTTAAAAACGGTGAAGCAATGCCTGCGTGCATTAACTTTATTTCAGGACCTAGTAATTCAGCAGATATTGAGATGAATCCAATTATAGGTGTACATGGCCCAATAAAAGCAACCTATATCATTATCTCTGATAGATAATATCATAATTCATAAAGGTATTTTGCTGTTGAATGGGCCTCCGTCAATATCCAAATAATTGAGAAGGTTAAGAGAAGGGGAAAGTCCCTTCTCTTCTTTATTTGTAAAATGAGAAACCAGTAGTGCTTAGTCTTATTTTAAAAGGCAGTGAACAATTTGTGGTCAAAATCGGAACTTAAAAGCGAAAATGTAATCGTAAAATTATAGATATAGGAACAAGTACATTGCATTTATATTATTTTACTTGTATAATTATACAAAAGCGAAGGTTAAATCTTATTCATGCTTAGAAAACTCAATGTTCGCTAACGGAAAGCGAAACGAATCTGAATGCAACTCTCCCGGAAGGTAAGATTCTAAACACTAAAAGACTTATTCATAAAATATTTGACTGTCTTTACTTTTTGAATATTCCTTTTCGAAAATAAAAAGTATTAGTTCTTTTAAAAAAGTGCTAAATTTCTAAAAACTCATTGCATTTCAGATAATTTTGAATTATATTTCTAATATATTTTATTTTTTGTAAATTCGACAATATGATACTTTTTTGCTCGTAATTGTACTATTTTACTAGATGACAAAGGACGCAATATTTAAAAATTGAATTTGCAAAATGGAATGGTAGCGTTTTCGAAGGGGATGAAGAGAATGACAGTACATCAAGAAGAAAAAAGTGTTGGTATTAAACAGCGAGAGAAGGCTTATGTACAGCAACAGGAACAACACTTGAAGCGAAAATTAACATCACGTCATTTAACGATGATTTCTATTGGAGGAGCAATTGGAACTGGACTGTTTCTTAGTAGTGGAGCAGCTATTCATACAGCTGGTCCAGGTGGAGCCTTACTTGCGTATGCTTTAGTAGGGGCAATGGTCTATTTTGTTATGACTAGTTTAGGTGAAATGGCAGCATTCATGCCTACAAGTGGGTCATTTAGTACATATGCATCTAAATTTGTGGACCCTGCATTTGGATTTGCGATTGGATGGACGTATTGGTTCAACTGGGCTATGACAATTGCAGCAGAATTGACTGCATCTACAATGATTATGAAATTTTGGTTTCCCGATAGTCCATCATGGATATGGAGTGGATCTTTCTTAGCGATTATTTTTCTTCTAAACTATTTATCAGTAAAGGGGTATGGGGAAGGAGAATATTGGCTATCATTAATTAAAGTTAGTGCAATTGTTATCTTTATTATAGTAGGTATACTGATGATTTTTGGGATTATGGGTGGAGAAGTGGTAGGTTTTAAAAACTTCACTGTCAATGATGCACCTTTCTCAGGTGGTATGATTGGTGTGTTCATAGTATTTATCGCAGCGGGTTTTTCTTTTCAAGGAACAGAAATTGTTGGTGTTGCTGCCGGGGAAAGTGAAGATCCAGCCAAAAATGTACCAAAAGCAGTCAATAGTGTATTCTGGAGAATTCTACTATTTTATGTTTTGGCGATTTTTGTAATTGGACTTTTAATTCCGTATACAAATCCAAATTTACAAAATGATAGTGTCATGGTAAGTCCTTTTACGCTGATCTTGAAAAAAGCTGGAATTGCATTTGCGGCTTCACTTATGAATGCTGTTATCTTAACTGCTGTGTTATCTGCAGGTAATTCAAGTGTATATGCATCTACACGTATGTTATATTCAATGGCGAAAGAAGGACAAGCACCAAGAATATTTGCAAAATTAAATAATCGTGGTGTTCCTTTTGTTAGTATGATTTTTACATGTGCTGTTGGTGCACTTGCTTTTCTTGCGTCACTTTTTGGAGATGGTACAGTATATCTTTGGTTAATGAATGCTATAGGTATTACAGGTTTTATCTTCTGGTTAGGTATTTCTGTTAGCCATTATCGTTTCCGCAAGGCATTTATTGCACAAGGGCATTCATTAGAGGAATTACCATATCGGGCAAAATGGTATCCAATTGGACCAATTTTTGCGATTGCATGTGGCATTATCGTTATTTTAGCGCAAAACTTCCAGGCATTTCTTGCTGACACTGTGGATTGGGGTAGTATTGTGGCAGCATACTTAGGGATTCCACTATTCTTAATTTTAATGTTTGGGTATAAATTTAGTAGAAAATCAAAAGTTGTAAATCTAAAAGAAATCAGTTTTAACTTTGATGAAAAAATATAATTCAGAATCTATGTTTATATAGAAATAAAAGAAAGTGTGGCTTTACCATGTCGCACTTTCTTTTTGTACACAATAATCCATCTGGAAATGTTATTAAAATAGTTTGAAAATAAAAAATTTTGGGTGTAGTATAAAAATATCCGTTAGGTCATCAGATGACCTAACTTCTTATTGAGGAGGCATTTAAAATGAAAGTTTCGTTATTTGCAACATGCATTGTAGATATGTTTCAAACAGATGTAGGGAAAGCCACTGTTGAACTCTTAGAAAGATTAGGATGTGAAGTAGTCTTTCCAAAAGGTCAAGTTTGCTGTGGTCAACCTGCCTATAACTCTGGTTATGTAAAAGATGCAAAAGAACCTATGAAAAAAATGATTGAAGCATTTGAGGATGCAGAAGTAATTGTAGCGCCTTCTGGATCTTGCGCATTTATGTTTAGAGAATATCCAACAGTCTTTAAAGATGATCCAGTATACTTTGAAAAAGCCAAAAAGGTAGCTTCAAAAACATATGAATTAACAGATTTTATCGTTAATGTATTAAATGTAGAAGATGTTGGTGCAAAATTAGAGGGGAAAGCAACTTATCACCCATCATGCCATATGACTCGACTTTTGGGTGTATCAGAGTCACCAAAAAAACTTTTAAGTAATGTGAAAGGTTTAGAAATGGTAGATTTGCCAAACAGCTATAATTGTTGTGGCTTTGGGGGAACGTTCTCTGTAAAAATGGGCAATATTTCCGAACAAATGGTAGATGAAAAAGTAGATAGTACATTGCAAACTGGGGCAGATTACTTAATAGGAGCAGACGGTGGTTGTTTGATGAACATTGGAGGTCGTATGCAAAGGCGAGGAGAAAATGTAAAAGTTCTGCATATTGCAGAAGTTCTTAATCACCATTAGAGAAAGAAGGGGATTCAATGTCTATCCAATATAACAAACATACATTTAAAGATAATGTAGAAGAAAATTTAAATAATTCATTTATGAGAGGTGCAGTTGTATCTGCTCAAGATCGTCTTCGTACAGGTCGTATAAATGCTGCAGAAGAGTTAGGTGATTGGGAAGAATGGCGTGCTCATGGAGAAGAAATTCGTCAACATGTGTTAAATAACTTAGATTACTACTTACATGAATTAGCTGAAAATGTTGAAAAAGCTGGTGGACATGTATTTTTTGCGAAAACAGCAAAGGATGCAACAGATTATATCCAAGAAGTTGCTACCAAAAAGAATGCCAAGAAAATTGTCAAATCAAAATCGATGGTAACGGAAGAAATTAGTTTGAATGAAGCACTCGAAGAAGCAGGATGTACGGTCGTAGAAACGGACTTAGGTGAGTACATTTTACAAATTGATAATCATGATAAACCTTCTCATATTGTCGCACCAGCACTACATAAAAATGCTCAACAAGTGAAAGATGTTTTTGTTGATAAATTAGATTATAATCCTCAAAAATCAGCCGAAGCAGGGGAATTAGCTCGTCATGTTCGTACTACATTACGTAATGAGTTTTTAACTGCAGATATTGGGATTACTGGTTGTAACTTTGCTGTTGCTGAATCAGGCTCGATTTGCTTAGTAACTAATGAAGGAAATGCTGGAATGGTAACCACAATTCCAAAAACTCAAATTACAGTAATGGGAATGGAAAGACTAGTCCCAACTTTCGAAGAACTCGAAGTATTGGTAAATATGTTAACTAGATCAGCAGTTGGTCAAAAATTACCAAGCTATGTTAATGTGATGACAGGACCAAGAAAACCTGGTGAAACAGATGGACCAGAAGAATTCCACCTAGTGATTGTTGATAATGGTCGCTCAAATATCTTAGGTACTGATTTCCAATCTATTCTTCAATGCATTCGTTGTGGTGCATGCGTAAATGTTTGTCCCGTGTATCGACACATTGGTGGGCATTCCTATAATTCAATTTATTCGGGACCAATTGGAGCAGTATTAACACCATTGCTAGCTGGATACGAAGATTATAAAGAGCTGCCATATGCATCTTCTTTATGTGGAGCATGTTCTGAAGCATGTCCAGTAAAAATTCCATTACATGAGTTACTACTAAAACATCGTGAACGAATCGTGGAGCAAGAAGGAAAGGCTCCTATCTCAGAAGCTATGTTAATGAAGGCATTTAGTCTAGGTGGTTCATCAAGTTCAATATATGCAACTGGAGCTAAAATTGCTTCACGTGTTGTTGCACCACTTTCAAAAAACGGAAAAATTTCAAAAGGCCCAGGACCATTGAAAGCGTGGACTGAAGTACGAGATTTCCCAGCTCCTAAAAAAGAACGATTCAGAGATTGGTTCAAGGAACATGAGAAAGGTAGTGACAAATAATGATCCAACATCGTGAAGAATTTTTAGAAACAATTGGGAATTCTTTAAAGCGTACTGTCAATACAAAAGTGAAGCCACAAAGGAATTGGAAGTACGCACCACAGAAAAAGGGTTATCAGGGATTATCCCAAGATGATTTACTAGAAATTCTAGAAAAGCAGTGCGATAAAATTCACACAGATGTAGTAACAACAACTGTTAAAGATTTGCCTAATGCATTGGAACAAGTAGTGGATCAATACGGCGGCGGTCCAATATCCATGTGGCAAGATTCACGGTTTGATGACTATAATTTAAAACCATTATATGAAGAAAAATGGCCGAATAAAGGATATGACGTTTCGAAATGGTTTCCAGAATTAGGCGAGCAAAATATACAAAATGCTGAAAAAGCAAATATCGGATTAACCTTTTCAGAATATGTACTAGCTGAATCGGGAACTGTTGTGTTATTTTCTGATCAAGCGCATGGAAAATCTGTTGGGCTTTTGCCTAATAATTTTATAGCAATTGTGAAAAAGAGTATGATAGTTCCTCGCATGACACAAGTAGCTGAACTTTTAAACAAACGTATTGAATCAGGTGAATCATTACCATCAGCAATCGATTTCGTATCTGGTCCAAGTAATTCAGCTGATATCGAAATGAAGCTCGTTGTTGGTGTACACGGACCGATTCATGCAACATATATTATCTTAATGGATGAATAATTTTCTAAAAAATGCTCAGCCTAAGCTGGGTATTTTTATTGATAATAATTTTAATTTTCTGTACTATGTTAGGGGATTTGGTGTTTCTTCTATAATAAATAAAGGAGGATGTTATGAATTCGATTCTTTTCTATGATGGTGATTGCGGGTTTTGCCAAAGATCGGTGCAATTTGTATTAAAGCATGAAAGAGAACCGGTTTTTAATTTTGCACCGTTACAAGGAAAGGTCGCAACAAAGTTATTACCAGTAAATTTAACTCAAAATCTCGATACGATTGTCGTTTATCAGGAAGGAAAAATGTTGACGGAATCAAGTGCAATACTATTTATTGCAAAAAATTTAAACTTTCCATACTTGTTTTTAATTATTTTCAAAGTAATTCCTACGCCAATCCGAGATTATTTTTACCGAATAATATCCAGAAATCGTTATAAATTTACGTATTCAAGAAATATATGTAAAATTCCTAAAGAAAATGTACGGAAACGGTTTCTAGAGTAACAAGTCATAATTTTTTCTTATCACAAAGTATAAATTTAATGTTATTTACTTATGTATCTTTTTCTATTATGATTGGTTTTGGAGAAAAGAAGCTCAATTATAAAGCCTTTTCATTAGTTTATTTAGAGGGGGAACCGAACAATGGCAAACAACAACTTGCATAATAGTCGTTCTTCTTTCGAAGTTAACGGTAAAACTTACAACTTTTATCGTCTAGCTGCGATCGAAGAAGCTGGCGTAGCAAAAGTTTCACGCCTTCCTTATTCAATCAAAGTATTATTAGAATCAGTATTACGTCAATATGACGGCTACGTAATCAAAGAAGAACACGTAGACAACTTAGCTAAATGGGGTAAAGATTCAGACGCAAACGCTGAAGTACCTTTCAAACCATCTCGCGTAGTACTACAAGATTTCACTGGTGTACCAGTAGTAGTTGACTTAACATCTCTACGTACAGCAATGAAAGAAATGGGCGGCGACGCTAACGAAATCAACCCTGCTATTCCAGTTGACTTAGTAATCGACCACTCAGTACAAGTTGATAAATACGGTAACTCATCTGCATTACAAGCAAACATGGATCTTGAATTCGAACGTAACGCAGAACGTTATAACTTCTTAAAATGGGCACAAACTGCTTACGATAACTTCCGTGCTGTTCCACCAGCAACTGGTATCGTACACCAAGTTAACCTTGAATACCTAGCACCAGTCGTTCACGTAAACGAAAATGCTGATGGTACATTCGAAACATTCCCAGACTCAGTAGTTGGTACTGACTCTCATACAACTATGATCAACGGTATCGGTGTTCTTGGTTGGGGCGTTGGTGGTATCGAAGCTGAAGCTGGTATGCTAGGACAACCTTCATACTTCCCAATCCCAGAAGTTATCGGTGTTAAACTTACTGGTAAACTTCCAAGTGGTACAACAGCTACTGACTTAGCTCTTAAAGTTACTCAAGAGTTACGTAAAAAAGGTGTTGTAGGTAAATTCGTTGAGTTCTTCGGACCTGGCGTACCTCAACTTCCATTAGCTGACCGTGCTACAATCTCTAACATGGCTCCTGAATATGGTGCAACTTGTGGTTACTTCGCAATCGATGAAGAATCACTTAACTATATGCGTTTAACTGGTCGTGACGAAGAACACATCCAAGTTGTAGAAGCATACTTAAAAGCAAACAACATGTTCTTTGACCCAGAATTAGAACCAACTTACACAGATGTATTAGAAATCAACTTAAACGACATCGAACCAAACCTTTCTGGTCCAAAACGTCCACAAGATTTGATTCCACTTTCTAATATGAAAAAACGCTACCACGAAGTAGTAGTTGCTCCAGCTGGCGTTCAAGGCTTCGGTTTAACTGAAGATGAATTCACAAAAACAGCAACTGCTAAATTTGCTGAAGGCGATGTAGTAATTCCTGCAGGTGCTGTTGGTATCGCTGCAATTACTTCATGTACAAATACTTCTAACCCATACGTTTTAATCGCTGCTGGTCTTGTTGCGAAAAAAGCGATCGAAAAAGGCTTAACTGTTCCTAAATGGGTTAAAACTTCATTGGCTCCAGGATCTAAAGTTGTTACAGGTTACTTAAAAGACTCTGGTTTACAACAATACCTTGACCAACTTGGTTTCAACACTGTAGGTTACGGCTGTACTACATGTATCGGTAACTCAGGTCCATTACTACCTGAAATCGAAGAAGCAATCAAATCTAACGATTTATTCGTAACTTCAGTACTTTCTGGTAACCGTAACTTCGAAGGTCGTGTACACCCATTAGTAAAAGCTAACTACTTAGCTTCACCACCATTGGTTGTTGCTTATGCATTAGCTGGTACTGTAGATGTTGACCTACGTAAAGATTCATTCGGTAAAGACAAAGATGGTAAAGATGTATTCTTCGATGATATCTGGCCATCAACTGAAGAAGTGAACGCAGTACTTTCTAAAGTTGTAACTCGTGAATTATTCCAAAAAGAATATGAAACAGTATTCAACGCAAACGAAAAATGGAATGCAATTGAAACTTCAACTGATTCATTATATGAATTTGATGATAAATCAACTTACATTCAAAATCCACCATTCTTCCAACACTTATCAGCTAAACCAGAAGATATCCAAACACTATCTGGCTTACGTGTGTTAGCTAAGTTTGGTGACTCAATTACAACTGACCACATCTCTCCTGCAGGTGCAATTGGTAAAGATACTCCTGCTGGTAAATACTTACGTGAAAATGGTGTAGAACCACGTAACTTCAACTCTTACGGTTCTCGTCGTGGTAACCATGAAGTTATGATGCGTGGTACATTTGCTAACATCCGTATCCGTAACCAAATCGCTCCTGGTACAGAAGGTGGCTTCACTACTTACTGGCCAACAGGTGATGTTGAATACATCTATGATGCAGCAATGAAATATGCTAAAAACCACACTGGTTTAGTAGTACTTGCTGGTAAAGACTACGGTATGGGTTCTTCACGTGACTGGGCAGCTAAAGGTACAAACCTTCTAGGTGTTAAAACAGTTATCGCTGAATCTTACGAACGTATCCACCGTTCTAACCTAGTAATGATGGGTGTTCTTCCATTACAATTTGTTGATGGTCAAAACGCTGATTCTCTAGGTCTTACTGGTGAAGAAACATTTGCAGTTAACATTGCTGAAGGTGTTAAACCTCGTGATATCTTAACTGTAACTGCAACTGCTAAAGATGGTTCTACAAAAGAATTCAAAGCACTTGCTCGTTTCGACTCAGAAGTAGAAGTAGATTACTACCGTAACGGCGGTATCCTACAAATGGTATTACGTAACAAATTAGCAAAATAAGTTCGTTATAAATGAACATTTTCATACATGTGCACAATACTGTGCACATGTATTTTTTTGCTATTTTTTTTATTAAATGAGAGGTGGAAAACATCGACCTCTGTCAAAACAAACCAAAGTAATCATTATTATGGTATATTTATACTAGTTAATAAATGAGGTGTTAGAAAACAATGGAAATGCAAAATAAAATGAAACGATTGCTTATCTATTCATCAGGATTTTTGGTGTCGATGAGTTTACTATCAAATGACGCATTCGCGGCTGAAGTAAGTGGACAAGGCAATCCAATCAAAGTAACAGAAAATAATACGGAAGGAGATCAAAATCAAACTGAGACGAATGATGCAACTTCCTCTGAAAATGAAAATCAAATGATCGGGAATTTTGCTAAAATCAGTTCAGATGCAGAGCTTTTTACACCGGAATCATTACAACCAACAAACTTAAAATTATCAGCAAATGAACATACATATTATGTAACAAAATCATCAAATGAGGATTATTTCGAAATTCTTATAGGGGAACATACATATTGGATTAAAGCGGATCACTTAATCACTTCGACTGAAAACTCTTCAGATGTAACTAAAAAGCGAAATCTGATGATTACTACTAAAAGTAATTTTAATATTTATGCTGAAAAAGATCGCAATTCAAATATTCTTGTCGAAGGATCAGAAGAAACGACATTTAAAGTAATAGATGTAGTACAAGATTATTATGTGGTATCAATTGCTGGAGTAAGAGGATATATTCCTATAAGTGATGTCAATATCAAGTACAAGAAAAATAGCAATGTAGAGGTTGCCACAAGCTTCGTTAAAATGTATAAAATCAACGGTAGTAAGTACAAACCAATGGGCTCATTAGTGAACGGAGCAGTCGTAAAAGTAGCAAAATCAACAACAAAATATCATATTATTCAAGTTGGAAGTCAAATGTATGCAATCCTCAAAAAAGGGACAATTCCTACAGAAAAACCTGCATCGCTTGGAACATTAATAAAATCCACCTATCCGATCACATTAACAGTCAGTAAAACAAACGCTATTTATACTTCTAAAGGTAACAAAATGGGAACAATTGATAAAGGACAAGTTGTTAGTTTAAAAGGCTTAAAAGGGAATAAAGGAATTATTAATTATATGGGGAAAACAGGTTATGTAAATCTTAAATACTATAACCATTCTAATATAGTTAATCCAACAAAGAACATTACATATGGTATGTACAATTACTATCTTCGTGTCATTGCGCAGTTATATCCAGAATTTACTGAAGTTGAAAAGATCGGTGAATCCGTACAAGGAAGATCTATTTACGCATTACGAGTAGGGAATGGCGAGAAAGAAATTTTAATGGATGCTGCTATGCACGCGAGAGAACATATGACAACAAATGTTCTGATGGAAATGATTGATCAGTATACTGTTTCATATCGAAAAGGAACAAATTACGCGGGGTATAACGTCAAACGTGTTTTAGATAAAACGAGTATTTGGTTTGTACCGATGATGAATCCTGATGGTGTTACATTAGTACAAAAGGGAATTGCTTCGATGGATAGTAAATATAGAAAAAGCCTCAAGAAATATAATCATGGAAGCAATAATTTTAAACGTTGGAAGGCAAATGGTCGAGGTGTTGACTTAAACCGTAATTTTGATGGATTATGGAAATATCTCGCTACTACACCTAAATCTTATATGAACTATAAAGGTACAAGTGCATTCTCTGAACCTGAAGCACAAGCTTTAAAAGCATTTGTACAACGCCATCATTTTAAAACAGATTTATCCTACCACTCATCTGGACAAATTGTCTATTGGTTTAATTTCCAAAAAGGATCAACTCTTACGAGAGACTTAAAATTAGCAAAGAGTGTTGCAAGAATTACAGGTTATACAGTTGTTCCTCCACTATTGTACAGAGGTTCTGGATCATCTGCTGATTGGTTTATAGTAAATCAAAAGAAACCAGGATTAACCATTGAAATTGCTCCATATGCTGGTTATGGACCAGTACCACATCGTTATTGGAGTAATGTATGGTACAAAAACAAATCAATTGGCTTATTCGGTGCAAATGAAGCGAGTAAAAGATAAAAAAGTTTAATTTTATACCTATAATGTTGTGGTAATTGAATAAATGAAAGTTAAAAAGTCGAACTCCTTAATCAAAAGGAGTTCGACTTTTATGTTTTTATTTATTTTTTTAATGTTTTTGTCCATATTTTCTTTATAAATTTACATATATTTTTATAAAGAGAAAGGAGGGAGATATTCTTATGACTGCGTTTAATCATGATAAATTCAATAAAGTTGTCGACATTCCTAACCCATTATTTCAATCTTTACAAGGAAAATATTTTGTTGGTCAAACCGAAACAATTCGTCTAGGAAAAGGCAGAAATGCATGGGGAGGTTTGTTTACTCCTCAGTATTCAGATGTTCATTTGTTTGTAAATGCATTTACAATTACAAATCATTCTGATGAACCGTTTGTAGCTGAAATTTGGTTTAATCCAACACTATCTGGTAAGCCAAAAACCTCGGATAAAGTATCACCATCCAATACAACTCTGTCCCCACTGCCTAAACCGAAATCTAAACTTAAGTTTGCAGAATTTGTAAAAGATGCACCGAAGAATGGCGTAAATGTTTTCAAAAGAATTGTACCACCAAATAGTACTTTAGTAAGTGATGAAGATGGGAAATATATTTTTTCATCAGGTGGATCATTTGTCATTTTTTTAGTTTCTCCAGGAAATAAAACTGTAAAGGCAGAAGTTGCATTTGGTTGGTTTGAAAAAAAAGGAGATCCAATCATATAAAAAACACTTAGATCAATCAATGTTATTGATAAAAAATCTAATGTAACGAAAGAATTCATTTTGTTTTGTAATTTTATAAATTGCAACGTTTTCGACGAAGAGTCCTCTATAAAGTATTCTTATTTTCTTTGTGCGGTACGAATTCAAGGAAGCCCATTCAATGTCCTACGGGAAAAACTTGAATTGAATTGTCTTAGAATGGTTTTATAGAACAAAGGATAAGAACTTCACGTCCTCTGGCAAATCCCCACTGACCAACATCGTGCTGGTCAGTGGGATTAAAGTAAAGCCTGTGGAAAGCGACGTTTGAAGAGGAACATCCAAAAGGAATAATGACAGGTGTGAAGATATTCGTATTTTAAAAAAATGGATTTATGAAATGGATTCATCTAAAATATGATTTTTTGAAGAAAGTTCGCTATACTAATGTTTGAGGTGAAAGAAATGTTTGTAAGTGAAAAAGAAATTGAAATTCGCTATGCTGAAACAGATCAAATGGGTGTTGTTTATCATGCGAATTATGTAATATGGATGGAAGTAGGTAGAACACAACTAATTCGCGATCTAGGATTTTCAGTAACTAAATTTGAAGCGGATGGATATGTATCTCCTGTAATGAATGTAAATATAAGTTATAAAGCTGCTTTACGATATGGTGAAAAAGCCATAATTCGTACTTGGGTGAAATCGCAGGATCGATTACGTACAGTTTATGCCTATGAAATTTTACATAGTGATGGCACAGTTGCTGCTACTGCCACTTCAGAACATATTGTAGTAAAAAAAGAAAATTTCCACCCTGTTGCATTTAATAGAGTAGATGAAGTATGGTATAACAAATATAAAGAAATAGCAGAAATTCAAAAATAATTTATTCTTTAAAAGGCTGAAGCCAAAACAAAAAGCATGCTACTAAATAGCTAGCATGCTTTTTGTATGTATATTATTTATAATCATAACTAAGTTCGTCTTTTTCTTGATCAAAGTCTACATATAAATCATGGTTATTGAAAAACCAAACATCGTCTTCTTCGATAAAGAAAGTAACATCATTATGTTTTGTTAAGACGGAGGGATTCATAGGCTCATCTTTATTCATGCCTAGCGAAAAACCTTCATGAAAAGGATTGGATCCTCCATAACGAGCATAGAAGCGAATTGTGTCACCTGGTTGAACTTCCATTTCATCTGAAAACCATTGTAAAGCTTGATTTGATATCACAATTTTCATGTGAACACTCCCTTAATTATAACCAAGTTATTTTTGGCTCTGTACCATGTTTAATACGTGAAATATTCGCGCGATGACGATAGAATATAAAGACTACTATAATTGTTATAATCATTAAGAGTAAATACTCTTTTTCTAGAATCGCATAAATAAGTGCATAAATAAAAGCAACCACTGCTGCAAACATAGACGCAAGACTAACCATTTTGTATACTTTTAAACAAAGTAAAAAAGCAATAACTAATAATACAAAGATTGGCCAATGATAACCAAGCAAAATACCTGCTGAAGTTGCCACAGCTTTGCCTCCACGAAAACCAGCAAAAATAGGATACATATGGCCGAAAACTGCTACGATCCCTGCTATAAGTGGATGTACACCACTATTAGAAAAAACAGCAATTGTTGGTATAAGTGTAGCAACTGTTCCTTTCAAAATATCCATTAGTGTTACCACTATTCCAGCTTTTTTACCAAGTACACGAAATGTATTAGTCGCACCTAGATTGCCACTACCGTGCTTTCGGATATCTGTTTTATAAAATATTTGGCCAATCCATAGCCCTGAAGGAATTGATCCTATTAGATAGGCTATCACCAAAACATAAATCAAATCCATAAAAAACTCCCTCTTACTTTTAGTAGTTGGTACTATTATATTGTACTAATAGTTTATCACGAAGTCAGTAGAATGCACAATCATCAACTTTATTCGCTTTTTAATCATATTCTTATTTTCCTTTCAATTCAACGTTTGATACAATAAATGCTGTATGTATATAAAATGCAAGAAGTTGACAGTTCCAATGATTGTGTTTAATATGAATAAAAGTAGAACGGGTGTTTGTATTTAGGGGGAATTTTTTTGACAAGTAAACAGACAATCACGTCTTACAATGAAGATGACATTCAAGTACTAGAAGGGTTAGAAGCTGTTAGAAAACGTCCGGGAATGTATATTGGTTCAACTGATGGTAGAGGTTTGCATCACCTCGTTTATGAAATCGTTGACAATGCTGTGGATGAAGTTCTAGCAGGTTTTGGTTCTCATATCATTGTAAAAATTCATGCTGATCAAAGTATTAGCGTGCGTGACTTTGGACGAGGTATGCCTACAGGGATGCACAAAACAGGTAAACCAACTCCAGAAGTAATTTTCACCATCTTACATGCAGGTGGGAAATTTGGACAAGGTGGCTACAAAACAAGTGGTGGTTTACATGGTGTAGGTGCATCAGTCGTAAATGCACTATCAACATGGTTAGAAGTTGTTATTCATCGTGATGGTAATATGTATCGAATGCGTTTCGAAAATGGTGGGAAACCCGTTACCACTTTAGAGAAAATTGGAAAAACAAAAGAAACAGGTACATTTATTCATTTCAAACCAGATGAAACCATTTTTTCTACTACAAAATATAATTTTGATACATTAGCAGAACGACTACGTGAATCCGCATTTCTGCTTAAAAATTTAAAAATCGAATTATTTGAAGAAGCAACAGAGCGTCATGAAGTTTATCATTATGAAAATGGGATCGAAGCGTTTGTAGCTTATTTAAACGAGGAAAAAGACGTTTTACATCCTGTTAAATATGTGGAAGGAACACAAGACGAAATTGAGGTAGAATTTGCTTTTCAGTTTAACGATGGTTATTCTGAAACAATTCTATCATTTGTTAACAACGTGCGAACACGTGATGGTGGTACGCATGAAACAGGTGCCAAAGCTGCGATGACTCGTGTTTTTAATGATTATGCTCGTAAAATTGGACTGTTAAAAGAAAAAGATAAAAACTTGGATGGATCTGATATTCGAGAAGGTCTTGCAGCGATTATATCTGTTCGTATACCTGAACATTTATTGCAATTTGAAGGGCAAACAAAAGGTAAACTTGGTACATCAGAAGCTAGAAGTTCAGTTGATGGGGTAATATCACAACAATTGATGTATATTCTAGAAGAAAATGCTGAACTAAGTGCATCGCTTGTACGGAAAGCTATTCGAGCTCAGCAAGTTCGTGAAGCTGCACGAAAAGCAAGAGAAGATGCACGGAATGGTAAAAAAACTAAAAAACAAAGTACGCTTTTATCTGGTAAGTTAACACCAGCACAATCCAAAAATGCTGCTAAAAATGAATTATACCTTGTCGAAGGTGATTCAGCGGGAGGCTCCGCTAAACAAGGTCGTGATCGCACTTTCCAAGCAATATTGCCGCTTCGAGGTAAAGTTATTAATACAGAAAAAGCAAAATTGCAAGATATTATGAAAAACGAAGAAATCGCTACGATAATTCATGCTATTGGAGCGGGGGTTGGTTCTGACTTTAATGTGGATGATTCAGCCTATGATAAAGTCATTATCATGACCGATGCCGATACCGATGGAGCACATATTCAAGTGTTGTTATTAACATTCTTTTTCCGCTACATGAGACCACTTGTTGAAGCAGGCAAAGTTTATATTGCATTACCACCACTTTACAAGGTTTCAAAAGGTACTGGTCGTAAAGAAGTTGTCGAGTACGCTTGGACTGAAAAAGACCTTCAACAAGCCATCAAAAAGATTGGTAAAGGTTATATTTTACAACGGTATAAAGGTCTAGGGGAAATGAATGCTGAACAACTTTGGGAAACAACGATGAATCCAGAAACTCGTACATTAGTACGCGTTAAAATTAATGATGTGGAACGTGCAGAAAAAGGTGTTGCTACATTAATGGGTGACAAAGTTGAACCACGTCGAAAATGGATTGAATCCCATGTTGATTTTGGATTAGAGGAAGACAACAACATTTTAGAAAGTGAATTTGTACAACAAGAGGAGGAAGAGCTTAAATGACACAATCAGAGAAATATCAAGACTTGCCATTAGAAGAAGTCATCGGTGATCGTTTTGGTCGATATAGTAAATATATTATTCAAGACCGTGCTCTTCCGGATGCAAGAGATGGACTTAAGCCTGTACAACGTCGTATTTTATATGCGATGTTTATGGAAGGAAACACACATGAAAAACCATTTCGTAAATCTGCAAAAACAGTAGGGAATGTAATTGGTAACTATCATCCACATGGTGATAGTTCCGTTTATGAAGCAATGGTACGTATGAGTCAAGATTGGAAAGCACGCCACATGCTTATTGAAATGCATGGTAACAATGGTTCTTTGGATGGTGATCCACCTGCTGCAATGCGTTACACAGAAGCGCGATTATCTACGATTTCTGCAGAGATGCTTCGTGACATTCAAAAAGATACGGTGGATCTTGTTCCGAACTTTGATGACCAAGATATGGAACCTACTGTTTTGCCTTCACGATTCCCAAATTTGCTTGTAAATGGCTCAACAGGGATTTCTGCAGGTTATGCTACAGATATTCCACCTCATAACTTAGCAGAAGTTTTAGATGCAGTTTTAATGCGTTTAAAGAATCCGAAAGCTTCAGTAGATGAGTTAATGACAGTTATGAAAGGTCCTGATTTTCCTACTGGTGGGATTATTCAAGGGATTGAAGGTATTAAAAAAGCTTATGAAACAGGTAGAGGTAAAATAATTGTTCGCGCTAAAGCAGAAATCGAACAATTAAAAGGTTCAAAAGAACAAATTGTCATATCTGAAATACCTTACGATGTAAACAAAGCGAATCTAGTTAAGAAAATGGACGAAATGAGATTAGACAAACGTCTAGAAGGAATTGCGGAAGTACGGGATGAATCAGATCGTTCAGGTTTACGTATTGTCATTGAACTAAAGAAAGATATAAGTGGCGAACCTATTTTGAAATATCTGTTAAAAAATACAGATCTTCAAGTCACTTATAATTTCAATATGATTGCAATCTATAATCGTCGTCCTACAATGATGAGCTTGCCACTACTTTTAGACGCTTATATTGCACATCAAAAAGAAGTCGTCATTAGACGCTCTAAATTTGAGCTTAAAAAGGCAAAAGATCGTTTACATATTGTTGAGGGTTTGATGAAGGCTTTATCTATTTTAGATGAGGTTATTTCAACAATCCGTGCTTCAAAAGATAAAAAAGATGCAAAAAACAATCTACAACAAAAATTTGCCTTTACTGAAGTACAAGCTGAAGCGATTGTTTCATTACAATTATATCGATTAACAAATACGGATATAACAGAATTACGTGATGAACAATCAGAATTAGAAAAGAAAATAATAGAGTTACAAAACATTTTAGATAGTGATGCCAAATTGGTAAAAGTCCTTCAAAAAGAATTGCAAGATGTCAAAAAACGTTTTGCTGAGCCAAGAAGATCTTTAATACAAGATGAAATTGAAGATATTAAGGTCGATATGGAAGTATTAATTCCAAGTGAAGATGTTGTAGTTACGGTTACAAAAGATGGCTATATTAAACGTACGAGTATGCGATCATATAATGCATCAAATGGTAAGGATTTCGAAATGAAAGAGTCAGATCATTTATTATATGAATCTACTCTAAATACACAGCAACATCTATTAGTATTTACAGATAAAGGACATTATATTTTCCAACCCGTGCATGAATTACCTGATATCCGTTGGAAGGATTTAGGTCAACATATTTCAAGTATTGTGCCATTAGACGCTGATGAAAATATTATTAATGCGTGTGGAGTTACTGACTTTAATGCAAACAAATATGTATTAACCATTACAAAAAATGGTCAAATCAAACGTACGATTCTATCGGAATTCCTTGTCCAACGATATACAAAACCATTAAAAATGATGAATATTAAAAAAGACGATGTTGTGATTTTTGCTGATATTGTAGATCCAACGATTGAAGTTTTGCTAACATCTTACTGTAGTTATTCAATTCGCTTTAAGTTAGATGAAGTGCAAGATACTGGTATCAAAACTGCTGGTGTAAAAGCAATGAATCTAAAAGAAGGGGATTACATTCAAGTTGCTAATGCCATTCCAGAACATCATAAAGGGAAAGTAATGGTTATTACGCATCGAGGTGCAGTTAAGAAAATGGCCTTAGATGAAGTAGAAACAGGTAACCGTGCTCTTCGAGGAGTACTGATCCTCCATGAATTGAAGAAAAATCCTCATCGTATTTTTAATGTAATATACGTAGAAAAAGGGGAAGGAATTCAAATCACTACTGAAAAAGGCGTAGTAGAAGAATTACGTGAAGATCAATATCGATTAGCGGATCGCTTCTCAAATGGATCGTATGCAGTAGATGTGGATACAGATGGTGAAATTATCTACGTGCAAAAACTTCCAGCAGTGGATGTTAAAAGTTAATTTTAATAATTAGGTAGTCTAAATATTCGATATACGATACAATAGAGCCATTAAATGTTAGAAAGGAACTGGAAGCAGTTCCTTTCTTTTTGGAGGTGAAAATATGTGGAAAAATCAGAATGTTTGGATAATCCTTTCTGGTGAATTAATAGCTGGATTAGGCTTATGGGCTGGAATAATTGGCAATCTGGAGTTTATGCAAGAACGGGTACCGTCAGATTTTTTGAAATCACTTATTCTAGCTACAGGATTACTTGCAGGGATATTAGTAGGACCTTATGCTGGTAGAGTGATAGATCAATCCAAGAAGAAAAACATATTAGTTTTATCAGGTTTAGGTCGAGTAATTAGTGTAGTCTTTATGTTTATTGCAATAGCTACAGATTCAATTTCCTGGATGATTGTATTTCTTGTAACAATGCAAATAGCGGCTGCGTTTTATTTTCCAGCATTGCAGGCCTCTCTTCCATTGATTGTTGATGAAAAGGATTTGTTGCAATTAAATGGATGGGATATGAATATATCGACAGTTGCACGAGTAGCAGGTACAGCGATTGCTGGTTTAGTATTAGTATACGCACCTATCAGTGCACTCTATGGTATATCAATGATAGCTTATATCGTTATGTTACTGTTTACATTTTTACTTAAAATCCCTGAAACAAAAGATGGACCTAAACAACATTCAGCAAAAGAGGTTAAGGAAAAAGGTAGTTTCAAAGAAGTTTTTCCATTGTTAAAACGTGATGCAGGCGTTAGATACACATTAATCTTATCTTTCATACCCGTTTTATTTTTAGGGTCGTTTAATTTACTCGTTATTAGTATTAGTGAAATACAAGACTCTTCTTCAATTAAAGGGCTTATATATACAGTTGAGGGCATATCCTTTATGTTAGGATCGATTGCGATCAACTATTTAAGTTCAAAGTTTAAAACGAATACTATATTATTTTTCTCATTAGTCATTATTGGAGTGGCTGAATTATTATTACATTTTGCTCATTTACCGATTATTTCACTTACTACATTTGCGTTATTTGGATTTGCAGTAGGTTGCTTTTTTCCAACAGTTATGACAATCTTTCAAAAACAAGTACCGAAAGAATATCATGGTCGTTTCTTTTCGTTTCGCAATATGTTAGATCGTACTTCATTTCAACTTGTATTACTTGCAACAGGTGCGCTTTTAGACTTAATGGGGCTTGAAAATATGGTTCTATTTTTTGGAACGTTAAGTATTTGTTTAACTTTCTATTATTTCTGGCAAATGAAAAAGAAAGAGATTCATATTGAAACTGAACAAAAAGCAGCCTAATCTACCGATTCTTCATTGGTAATTTCCAGGAAAATACCTCAAATAACCAATTAATATGGAGAGGGTAGTAATTCTTCGTTGATTGCAAAGTGAGGGGAATGATTTCTGATAGACATGGATTGAGTTTTCTTCACTTTTTTCATGCAATGGGGTACTGGAAAATTATTTATTAATGATGATGAAATTAATATATTCGATATTATGAATTATACTGAAGGAGAGACATCGCCACTGCAACAATCGCTTGGGAGAAGTTGATTTATGGTGTTGAGATTTTTACGGGGAACAAACATGAATAGAGAAGTTTTGTACTTAAACAAAGTGAACTACTTATTCGCGAGCAAATAACTAACTTTAGATATGGTATAATTCTACAAAAGAGAGGTGAGAAATAAATGGGAATGGGATTCGGTGATGCAATTTTTACTATTTTTCCAATCTTAACTTTTTTCTTTTACATAGCTCCAGTTGTTTTTGTAATTTGGTTTCTCATTAAATTCCTTAAAGTTCAACAAGAAAAGAATGAGATATTAAGGGCTATATATGAAAAAATGGATCAGCGAAAAGATTAGACAGGTTAACCTGTCTTTTTTTTATGCCAAGATAATCTATTTAAAGAGATACAAAAAGTCAGCAAGTTCAATGATTTTTTTTGTAGTTTAATAAGATTTATGATCTAAAAAAGATCTACCACATTGGTTCATCCTCATTACTTAGTTTTATCAAAAAGGGCATGCATATTGACATCAAAATATACGTAGTTATTCCACAAGTTAAGATATAACCTATAGAAACTCCAATTGAAACTAGTGGAATATAAACCAAAGGAACTATAATTGTATACAAACTTAATTGATCTTTTGATTTCTTGGAAATGTATTGGTTAGACTTGCAGTATGAACATGTAAGCTTGTTTTTAAATGTATACAATTTAACAAAAGTCTCTTTCCAACTCCATTTATGACCACATTGCCGACATATTGGCATATCTAACAAACCTCCTTCTTCACGAGTTATAGAATAAATAATAATACTTTAAATAATTTGACAAAATGTTCAATATAATTAGTGTAAACGTCTTTCAAATCTATTTCAATTTTTCAGAATGCAACTCCATTTGACAAACTTCCAGCTGGTTTAACAAAAAATAGGATCTTGTTCTGAGTGTGTATTCTAATCATTGACGGCTTTTTTTATCTATCATTTCATAATATTTTCATATATAATAAATTCTGAATATTCAGTTTAAAATGTGAAGGGGGATTTTTATGAGGAAGTGGTTTATTTTTAGTTTAATGACAATGATTTTAATCGTATTAAGTGCTTGTGGAAAGGATGCTACAAATAATGAAAGCAAATCAGAGCAAAACGGAAATGCCCAAGACTCACTAGTTTATGGTAGAGGCACTGATTCTGTTTCGCTTGACCCTATTACCGTAACAGATGGAGAATCGTTCAAAGTAGCTAGAAATATTTATGAAACACTGGTCCAGTTTGGAGAAGATGATACATCAATTAAACCAAGCTTGGCAAAGGAATGGAAAATTTCTAAGGATCAATTAACGTATACCTTTACACTTCAAGATGGCGTTAAATTCCAAGATGGAACCGATTTTAATGCCCAAGCAGTTGTGAAAAACTTTGAACGCTGGATGAATGGTTCAGCCGAGAAATTTCCGTATTATGGAGATATGTTTGGTGGATACAAAGGGGATAAGGAACATATTATTGATTCTGTAAAAGCGGTAAACAATAATACTTTTGAATTGAAATTGAAAAAACCTTCTGCAGCATTATTAAACAATCTAGCAATGGTAGCATTTTCTATCGCTAGTCCAACCGCGATCGAGGAAGAAGGGGATCACTTTGGAGAAAAGCCAGTTGGTACAGGACCATTTAAATTTGTGAGTTGGAAACGAAATAATACAATTGAACTTGAAAAGAATCCGAACTACTGGCAAAAAGGTTATCCAAAAGTTTCAAAACTAATTTATCGTACATTACCTGATAACTCAGCTAGGTTAAATAGCTTAGTGACAGGCGAAATTGATATTGCGGATGGATTAAGTCCAAGTGACCATACGAGAATTGAACAAGATCAAAATCTACAATTATTGAAAAGACCATCATTTAACGTAGGTTATTTAGGGATGACGATGATTCAAAAACCATTTGATGACAAAAAAGTACGAGAAGCAGTAAGTATGGCAGTTGATCGTCAAGCGATTGTCAATAGCTTTTTTGAAGGATTTGCAACTGAAGCGAAGAATCCATTACAGCCGACAGCTCTTGGCTATAACGAAAATACACAACCATATCAATTTGATGTTGAAAAGGCAAAATCTTTGTTAAAAGAATCTTCTTATGATGGAAAAGAAGTGGAGTTATGGGCAATGCCTGTTCCTCGTCCTTATATGCCTGATGGACAAAAAGTGGCAGAAGCCATTCAGAAAAATTTAGAAACAATAGGTATGAAAACAAAAATAGTAACGTACGAGTGGGCAACTTATTTAGAGAAAACACGTAAAGGTGAAGCACAATTATTCCTGCTTGGTGGAACGAGTGATAACGGAGACCCTGATAACTTGTTATCTCTATTCTTCTATGATTCTGGCGCTTTAAATAATTCGCAGCTGCATGATGAGAAAATTCAAAAATGGTTAGCAGAAGCACGTTCTACAACAGATCGAACAAAAAGAGAACAAATTTATGCAGATATACAAAATCGTTTGCGTGACATTATTCCGGTACTACCACTGGTCCATTCTACACCGATTGTAGGAGCGAGAAGTAATGTAGAAAATTATCATCCACACCCAACAGAAGCGGATGATTTAAAAAATGTAACTGTAAAATAGATGATGAGCTTGATTTTTGAAAAACTGTAATAGAAAAATAAAAGGGGAAGCAATGCGAATTTTTGATAATTTGCATTGCTTTTTTATCGCTCTTTTTCTGGAACAGGTGCTTCTCTATGCTCTACACGAAAATTGAAAATCATGTTAGAAATTATTTTGTAAAAAAAGTATAGGCTATCGAGCAAGATTTACTAGCTCAAGCTACTAACGCAGGTAAAGCTATAAAATTGTCTAAATGTAAAATATGTGTTTCAAAAATGAAAGCGTTTCATTGTAATGCATGTAATAAAATCTAACATAATAATAAAAAATTAAGAAAATTCTATTGACTAATCAGTTGTTAAGTGTAAAATATAAATCAATAACAAATATGTTAGAAAACCTAACATATAATTGTTTGATAAAATAACATAAAGGAATGGGGATGATATTCATGGATGCAACGTATCTGATGAATAGCTTGTGGACAATGGTCAGTGGAATTTTAGTTATTTTAATGATTGGTGGATTTATCTTATTAGAAGCTGGCTCCACAAGAATGAAAAATGCTGGTCACGTAGCAGGTAAAACAATTTTCACTTTTGGCTTAGCGTCATTAGTATTCTGGGCATTAGGCTATGGTTTGATTTTTGGAGGAAATGCAAACTTCTTCGTGGGGATGACGGACTTTTTCTACTCTGGAGATCAAGTAAAAGATGCTGGTTTAGCAACAACTGTTTTCTTTGTTTTCCAATTAGCGTTTGCGGTCATTTCAATTACAGTTGCTCTAGGTGGTTTCGCTGAACGTGCTAAATTTTCAGCTTATGTAGTTTTCACCATTTTATTTGGCATTTTAGTCTATCCAGTTATTGCTCACTGGATTTGGGGAGGCGGCTGGTTAGCAGAACACGGCAAACAAGATTTTGCTGGTTCTACGGTAGTTCACCTAACAGGCGCAATGGCAGCTCTAGCTGCAACAATCTTGTTAAAACCTCGTATCGGTAAATTTAATAAAGATGGCTCCGCAAATAATATCGCAGGTCACAACCAAGTGTATACGGCATTAGCAGTCCTAATTCTTTGGGTAGGTTGGTTTGGATTTAACGCAGGGAGTACAGTTTCTGTTGATAAAGCATTCTTCGGCTTTGTAGCACTTAATACAAATTTAGCAGCAGGCGCTGGTGCAGTAGCAGCAACATTAATTTCTTGGATAGTATTAGGGAAACCTGATATTCCAACGATTTTAAATGGTGCGCTAGCAGGATTAGTTGCGATTACAGCATCTTGTGCTTTCGTAGATGTATGGGCTTCAGTTGTAATTGGATTTATCGCAGGGATTTTAACTTTCTATAGTGCTCGTTTCTTAGAAAAGAGAAGAGTAGATGATCCAATCTTCGCGGTATCAGTACATGGTATCCCTGGTATATGGGGTACATTATCTACAGGATTTTTTGCAACAAAAGAATTAGCTACTGTTGGTAAACCGGGATTATTTTATGGTGGTGGTCTTCATCAATTAGGCGTTCAATTCATGGGGGTTGCAGTTTCAGGACTTTATGCTTTTGTGGTTTCATTTGCAATTCTTTGGGTAATGAAGAAAGTCATGGGAGGAATTCGTGTTAGCGAAGAAGAAGAAATTATGGGGTTAGATATGAGTGAGCATGGTAGCTATGGTTATCCAGAGCAAATGGCACAAGAAAAAGATGCAACTGTTATTGTTAGTAAAACTCACATGAGTTCATAACTAAAAAGTCTATTTAAATAGCTTTCTATAAAAAGGAAGTGCTACTGTTTGAACACTGGGGTGTTAACATATGAATCAATTAAAGAATGGAAAGAAAAAACTATTTTTCAGTTCAAAGATGATATAAAGGGATTGAATCTATTCCATGATCAAGTAATGAGAAAAGTATTTCAGGTGGCAATTATAAAATTAAACAAAGGGGTACCACCTTGTAACTTTTCTTGGTTTGTGACAGGAAGTGGAGGAAGATTAGAGCAAGGTTTCATCAGTGATCAAGATCACGGTCTTGTCTATGAAAAAGACAATAAAGAATGTACAGTCTATTTCAAAGCTCTTGGGGAGGAGCTGTCAGATGGTCTTGCATTCGTGGGGTATCCTTATTGTAAAGGAAATATAATGAGTTCCAATCCTCTTTGGTGTAAATCAATTGAAGGATGGAAAATACAACTTCTTAATTGGATGGAATCAGAAAGTTGGGAAGCGATTCGTTATTTGCAGATATTTTATGATGCAAGGGTTGTTGAAGGTAAAGTTAATTATATTAGACAATTGAAAACGGTAATTTATGATTATCAAAGAATAAATCCAAATTTACTTAAGCGTTTTCAGGCTAATATCATGCATATAAAAAACGTGATCGGTCCTTTGGGGCAAATTATAGTTGAACGATTCGGGAAATATCAAGGGAGTGTTGATTTAAAATATTCTGCATTTGTCCCATATGTTAATGCAATTCGACTATTATCGATTAAGGAAGGGATTTATGAAACTTCTACACTCATGCGTATGCATCGATTGATTCAAAAGGATGAATATATAGACGTTCTTTGTAATTGCCAGAGTAACTTTGATCATCTACTAAAATATCGACTTTCTTTGTATACGGTAAATAGTTATACAGATACACATTTTTTAAGCTTAAAGAGGTTGGGAAAGAAAGAAAAGAGTGAGATTAAGCAAATTTTAAAGACGGGTATTCGACTACATGATGATGTAATTGAGCTTATTCAAAAAGGATGTTAAAAATGGCTTTCGAATCTTTTCAACAATTACTACGATCAATTCAAGGAAGGCGAAATACAGGGGGATTTGCTGATATTCAAAATCCACAACAAATTGCGTTTTTAAGAGGTCTTCAAAAAGAGATAAAGCATGAAGAAGCTTTATCTACTCCGTTAAGCGAGCTAAAAGTAGTTGTTTTTGATATAGAAACTACAGGTTTTTTCCCAGAAAAAGGTGACAAGATACTGTCGATTGGTGCGATTAAAATGAGTGGTTCTACTATATACCATGATGATACATTCTATTCACTTTTGTTTACTGAAATGGAAATTCCATCGGATATAGTGCAGTTAACTGGCATTCAAAATGATGACATCAAGAATGCTCCATTAGCTTCTAATGTACTGTTACAATTTCTTGAGTTTGCTAAGGATTCGACACTAGTAGCACATCATGCAAATCATGAAAGAAGTTTTTTTAAGCATGCATACACTCGGTTATTCAAAACACCATTTAAACAACGTATTATCGACACTACATTTTTATTTAAAATTGTAGATAGCCAACTAGATCTTGTGAAACTTGAGGATTTTTGCAAGTACAATGATATAAAAGTTGTCAATAGACATCATGCCTTAGGAGATGCAATATTAACCGCAAAGCTATGGAGTCTTTATCTTGAAAGAGCTAGGAACATTGGGTGTGATACATTACAAGATATCTATGATCGTTATGCTAGGTTATAAATGGGAGTGAAAGTAATTAATGTGTCATTTTTGTTTATTAAAGTTATATTTCAATACGCTGAAGGACTGTCCACTTTGTGCAACAGTCCTTTTATCATTAAAATGACATTTAATGCTAGTACTTAGAATAGTGGATTTTTAGACAAATTTTTTTACATGTAGAGAATCGTTAACAATTATTCGATTCAATCATAAAATGCATTATAAAATTTTTAGCAATAAATGTACTTATTTTCAATGTGAAAATAATAACGAAGTGATTATTATGCTTATTTATGTAATAATAATTCTGTTTTATGCTATAATGTTATTACTATTTAAGTTTGCCTTGAATAGTAATATGAGAAAGGGAAGTGATATAAATGCTGACACTAAATATTCACAAGGAAAATATGCATTATGTTGTAGAGTATGTTTCAAAAATGGGGGAAAATGTAGTTTTGCATACAAAGGATTCGCTTTATGAGAGTCTCTATAAACTTGGCCGTCGTATCCATATCAACAATGTTCACTTTCGGATTCCACAGGATTTAAAACTCCCTTTACTTTCATTTTTATCGATTGAGTATCCAGGAGAGCTTTATGAACACAAAATTACAATTATCGATTAACCCCCACTTGTTTAATCAAATATTATTGCAATAAAAAAGATGATCTAGCTATTTTTAGATCATCTTTTTTATTTAGAACTAAAAAACCTTTTAAAACGGATACGACAGCAAAATTGACTTTAGAAAATAAGAGAACTACAATTAAATTGTTAGAAATTTAGCACTCAACTGCTTCAATTGCTAATAAAGTGAAACGTCCATTTGGAAGTCTTCTTGTCAGTAATTGGGTGAAATATCAAAATAGATAATCTGTGATTAAACTTATTAGAGGTGATTGTCATGGGAAACAGTTTATTATCTATTGATTGGGACTATTTTATATCGTTAGACAATGAAAATTGTGTATCTAGTATTGAAAACAAAAGAACAATGATTGATTTATGGTATAAACGATACCTTAAGTTGAAGGCACAAGGAAAAAATATTCAAAATAGATTCCAACTTTCATCTGAAGTGAATAAGTTTTGGGAGAAGATGAAAGAGATATTTGAATTTGATTCACATATTACCGTGTTTGTTTCAGATTCACATGCATTATCGTATAAAATCGCACAAGACAATAATTGTGATGAAGTGTATCTATTTGATGCACATTCAGATTTAGGCTATGGAGGCATTTCCTCTCTAGAATTTGAAGTTAATTGTGCAAATTGGCTTGGAAAACTGTTGAAAAATAAAAAAGTAGATGAGGCCCATATCATCTATGGACCCTTTACTGCTGAGAAACCAGAAAACTTCCAACAAATGAACGACCTTTATCATATTGAATACCCGAAAATTAATGAGTTACATACAAAAAATAAAATTTCAGCTATTCACATTTGTCGTTCAGGTGCATGGACGCCACCTTGGTTAGATAAAAAATTTGCTGAATTTATCTATAAAATGGGCATTCCCTATAAAGTGATCGAATGTCCAATTAGAAATTGGAATCCATCGATATTAACATTTGCAGATCAAGTCCATTATTTAATGGAATAAATTTTCATATAGGCATTTGCTGGAATTGGTTATTTCTAGCAGATGCCTTTTTGTTGTAAAAGAAGCATCATGCATGATCTTAACAAAAAATTCACCAATAATATACGAATTTTTTGTGATAATTAGTTTTGTCCATTAAGAAGCAGAAGAAAGCGAGTCCCCAAAGTGTATTCGTATTTTCTTCGAGCAAAATTTGTATTTAAAAGTCTAAAATGGACTGATGAAATTGATGTAGGAAAAAATTTTTTCTATTTAAAAACTGTTATGTAACAAACAGATGAATTACCTATAACTGTATTAAAATAATAGCAAATAAGTGGATGATTCCTTGATTTTATAATTACATTTAAATGTTTAAAAATTTAATCCGATTACTTGATATATAAGCAAATTTTAAAGTTAAAGGATAATTTCTTTTATATATGAAGAAATGCATTCTTAAAAAATCACCTACAAAATTAATACAGACTAATTTTATCTTTTAAATTTTTTTAAAATGAGTTTAAGTTGAGCAGAATTATTAAAATTTTTTTATGAAAAACGAATTGACAGTTTGAAAGAAATCAATTAGTATTAGCCTCAGCATAAATAAAGTTGCTCTTATTAGTAACCGTTGAGACGAGGGGTCTAGGATACGGTGGCAAACCAGTCTGACCAGGTCAGATGTTGGGGCTCAACCTGAGCGCAAAATGTACAAAATTTTGTGAACGATAAGAGGATAAGCAGTTGATATTAATCGAAGCTTTCCTTCTAATGGTTGGAGAGCTTTTTTCTATGCTGAAATTTGCATTTTTTAGCGGGAGTGGATAATATTGACTGTTTTTACTTTGTTTAAATCGGATTTTATTTTGGAAAGAGATTTCTCAGATGTAGTACTTAAAACTGCTGTAGAACCACCTTTTTCAAAATTAGTGACTGCAGATCTTGAGGAGGGGGTTAAATAATGAACAGCTTACAAGAACAAACAAAGATTGGTGAATTAGCTCTTTCACAAGAACGTATGCCATTATTCGAAACATTAGTAGATTATGCAAAAAAGAATACAACGCCATTTGATGTGCCAGGTCATAAAATGGGCGCTCAAACTAGTCCATTGAAAGATGTTCTTGGCGAAATGACAATGAAAATGGATGTTAACTCTATGAAAGAATTAGACCTTCTTAGTCATCCGGATTCTGTCATTAAAGAAGCACAACAGCTTGCAGCACAAGCGTTTGGAGCTGATCATGCGTTCTTTTTAGTAAATGGTACGACATCTGGTATCTTAGCCATGATTTTAGCTACATGCAAACCAGATGATGTATTAATAGTTCCTCGAAATTGCCATAAATCCGTAATGAATGGTCTGATCTTAAGTGGTGCAAAACCGGTATTCATTGAACCGGAAGTAGATATTCACTTTGGTATTTCTCATGGTATTTCTGTTAAAAACGTAGAAAAAACACTATCCGCGTATCCAGAAGCAAAAGCAATCTTAGTTACATATCCAACATATTTTGGATCAATGAATGAACTTAGAACAATCTGTAAGCTAGCACATGACCGTGATATAACAGTTATTGTAGACAGTGCACATGGAGCACATTTACCATTTATGCCAGGGCAAATTGATCCTATGACAGCAGGTGCTGACATTGTTACAATGAGTGTTCATAAAACAGGTGGTTCACTTACTCAAAGTTCTATCTTGCTTTTAAATGAGGGACGTATCTCAGCTAAAAAGATGCAAAAAACATTAAACATGCTACAAACAACAAGTGCAAACTATTTATTGATGAGTTCATTGGATGTAGCAAGACATGAACTTGCTTTAAATGGATATGAGCGTTACAAAGCATTAAAACCAATCGTAGAAAAAGCGATACATGAAATAGAACAGAATACATGCTTTGAAATATTGAAAAACAATTATCTGAAACACAAATGTTCTCAATCACATGATTGGACGAAACTTGTTATTCGTGTGAATGATTGTGGTTTAACTGGCTTTGAAGTCTATACCCTTTTAAAAGAAAAATATCAAATTCAAATGGAATTAGCAGAAGGTTATGTAGTGATGGCAGTAATTACGACTGCTGATGATGAAAATTCACTAGGAAAATTAGTGTACGCTCTTTGTGAAATTGAAAAAATTTATGGTAATAAAAAACCGATTTATTCAACAAATGTAACACCAAAGCATGTCAATAAGTTAATGATTACACCAAGAGATGCACATTATGCTGATCATGAATTAGTGCCAATTGATTTAGCTAAAGGAAAAATTAGTGCAGACTTATTGATGATTTACCCTCCAGGTATACCACTAGTTATTCCAGGAGAACTAGTTTCAGAAGAAGTAATTCAACAATATCACTATTATTCAGAAACTTTTGGTAATGTACTTACTGAATCAGATTTAAAAGATCATATTACCGTTGTTAAAGAATAAAAGTCATTTTAGTATAGACAATAGAAAAAGACGACAAATGAAGGAGAAACTCACTATGCAAAATAAACCATTAAATGTATCAACATTCATCGGATGTGACAACAACTACGAAGAATCAGATGTTGTACTATTCGGTATTCCATTTGATGGAACAACAAGTTTTAGACCAGGTACACGCTTTGCAATGCAAGCAATTCGCCCAGATTCATACGGATTAGAAACGTATTCTCCTTATCTTGATCGAGATTTAGAAGATATAGCAATCTTTGATGGTGGTGATCTTGAATTACCACTTGGCAATACACAAAAAACAATGGATGAAATTTTAGAATATACTCGTTCAATTGTAGCGGATGATAAAAAATTTGTAATGGTTGGTGGAGAACACTTAGTAAGCTTCCCAACCATTCAAGCAGTATATGAAAAATATCCTGATTTACACGTGATTCATATCGATGCACATACTGATTTACGCGAAGACTATATGGGAGAAAAATTGTCTCATGCTGCTGTCATTCGTCGCTGTCATGAATTCTTAGGTGATGGAAGAATTTTTCAATTTGGGATTCGTTCAGGATTAAAAGAAGAATTTGAATGGGCGAAAGAGCATACGTATATGGAACGTTTTACAATCGATACACTTAGCGAAGTTGTCAATGATTTAAAAGATCATCCTGTATATGTAACCATTGATTTAGATGTATTAGATCCAGGTACCTTCCCAGGAACAGGAACGCCAGAACCAGGTGGTATTACGTATAAAGAATTGTTAAACGGAATGCAACAATTATTAACATTAAACAATATTGTCGCAGCAGATGTTGTTGAACTATCACCTCAGTATGACACTTCAGGTGCATCAACTGCAATTGCTTGTAAAACCATTCGTGAAATGCTTATGATAGTCACTAAATAATATTAACATCTGACTAAAGATGCTTTAAAATCGACAATTAACTATTGTACACCCGAAAAGGTAGATACTAAATCTATCTTTTCGGGTGTTTTTTCTTTACGTCAATTACGAGTTTCACATTATCTTTCAGTGGACTAATCCAAAGTTCATATAGAGTGGGATTTGCTTCTATTGTAGAATTTTTATTTTGGAAAATAATGATTTACTTCTTTGTTTATTAATATTTATGCATTTTTTATTTATAGTTAATGAATCAATTTCATCATTTGATGTATAAGGATAGATACGAATATATTTTAGCTTGAACTCTGTTTTATTCAGATTCTCTAAAATATTTATAATGGAGCGAAAGACGGAAACTCTTACGGAAATAGCAAGCGAATTAAACCCCTGCACGAACGAAGGGAGGAGAAGGCTTGATGCTTACCTGTGGAAAGCGTCGGTCTGTAGCGAAATTGCAAATTATGAATATTACAAATTAATTAATTCAAGTAAAAAACAAGAAATATAAGACGTTATTTGTATTTAAAATAAAAAAAATAGATATATTTTTTTAATATTTTTATATAAAAACTATTTAAAAAATTAATATTTATGATATTATATTTATAAATATTAATTAATATATATTCAGAAAATTATTGGAGGAATACTATTGGAAAGTTGGCTCGATTTATATGACAATATGGGGAATTATTTAGCGCCAAGTATGGCAAAAGATCACCCCAACTTACCTGTAGTAAAAGAAGAAGGATGCTATTATTACGGGGCAGACGGTAAGAAATATTTAGACTTTACTTCCGGCATCGCTGTTGCGAACACTGGACATCGTCATCCTAAAATCGTGCAAAGCATTAAGAATGCTGCAGACCAATTAATACATGGACCTTCTGGTGTCATCATGTATGAATCGATTTTAGAACTTTCCAAACAGCTAGGTGAGATACTACCAGGTGATTTAGATTGTTTCTTCTATGGTAATAGTGGTACAGAAGCGATTGAAGGGGCATTAAAGCTTGCAAAATTCACAACCAAACGTCCATATGTTATTTCATTCACAGGTTGTTTCCATGGTCGTTCAATGGGTGCACTTGGTGTAACCACATCAAAAAGCAAGTATCGCAAATTCATGCAACCATCCCATTTGTCTTACCAAATACCGTATGCAAATGTAAAAGAAGCTCCAGCTGGAGTGGATCCAGTTGCTTATGTTGTAGACAAGCTAGAACATGATTTTGATCAATTATTTAAACATCAAGTAACACCTGAAGAAGTGGCAGCAGTTATTGTCGAACCTGTTCTTGGTGAAGGTGGTTATATTATTCCACCAAAAGAATGGCTTCAAAAAATCAGGGAAGTGTGTGACCGTTATGGTATTCTGTTAATCTTCGATGAAGTCCAAACTGGATTTGGACGAACTGGTGAATGGTTTGCTGCTCAAACGTTTGGGGTAACACCTGATATTATGGCGATTGCAAAAGGAATTGCTTCAGGACTTCCATTAAGTGCAACAGTAGCTAGTCATCAATTAATGGAAAAATGGCCAATTGGTTCTCATGGTACAACATTTGGTGGAAACCCAATTGCTTGTTCAGTCGCACTAACAACACTTGAAGTGTTCAAAGAAGAGAATCTTATTGAAAATTCAAAAGTTGTAGGTGCATATGCAGTTGAGAAATTAAAAGAAATTCAAGCTAAATACGATTGTATTGGCGAAGTTCGTGCAACTGGATTAATGATTGGAATCGATGTCATTGACCCAACAACAGGACATGGTGATGGCAAAGCACTGAAACAAATTTTAGATTTGGCACTTGAAGAAGGTGTATTGTTCTATCTTTGTGGCAATGAAGGTGAAGTCATCCGAATGATTCCACCACTTACAGTTACAGAAGAACAAATTGACGATGGCTTAAACATGTTAGATAAAGCATTACAAAAATATACAAATCAATAATAAGGGAGTTTTTAAAATGAAAATGAAGAAAAAATGGTTATTTGCGGCAACAGCAGTTTTAGCATTAGCACTTGCAGGATGTGGCTCAAAAGATACAAACAAATCAGCCGACAATGCCTCAAATGATGCAAAAAAAGTTCTTGTAATGGGAACAGCAGCAGACTATGCACCTTTTGAATATATCGATGCAAAAGTTTCCGATGATATTATCGGTTTTGATATCGATCTTGCAAAAGCTGCAACAAAAAAAATGGGTTATCAGCTTCAAGTAAAAGATATGGAATTCAATAGTTTAATCCCAGCACTTCAAGCAGGTAAAGTAGATTTCGTTTTAGCAGGTATGACACCAAATAAAGAACGTGATAAAGTAGTAGATTTCTCTAAATCTTACTATGATACAAAAGAATATATGCTAACTAAAAAAGATAGTGGCATTAAATCTGATGCTGACCTAGCTGGTAAAAAAGTTGGCGTACAAACTTCTTCAATCCAAGAAGATTTAGGAAAATCTTTAGCTAAAAAAATCAAAGGAATGCAACTTGATAGTCGTGACCGTATTCCTGAGTTAGTACAAGAAGTTAAATTAGGCCGTATCGACGCATTAATTACAGAAGATATCGTTGCGGAAAACTATTTAAAACAAAATAAAGACCTATCTTACTATGTAATTCAAAACCAAGAAGACCAATCTAAAGCAGCAGCATTCCCAGAAGGAAGTAAATTAACTGCACAATTCGATAAAGCTTTAGATGAACTAACGAAAGAAGGTACAGTTGCAAAATTAAAAGCAAAATGGTTTAAAGTGAAATAAATTTAAAAAATAATCGTTTACTCATAATAGAAGAAGCCCTATTTCTTGATGAAATTAAACATTAAGAAATTGGGCTTTTTTAATATTGGAGACGTCTAGGTACATCTTTTGTTGTCTTACAACTGAAAGGAAATTGAAAAAAGACTGAAACTTTTCTCATCAAAATTCAATCTTACTTAAAAAGTGAAAGAAAAATGAAATTTTCCAAAAGAGATTCTTTGTTAAAATTATTAGCAGAAGTCAATTTCATAATGCAAAATTCACATTTGAATTCCGAACATTTAAGATTACTTTTTATCTCGGTACAGACGGTGAGTCTTCGAAAATGAATCACATTTTCTACGTGCGGAGCTATTTCGGGGGAAGCTAATTCAATCTAACCTATGGGATAAATTATGGGGCTGTTCGAAAACGTTCTTTTTTTAGAACGGAAAAAGATTTATGAAATGGATTTCCATCAATACACTAAAGTGTAACAAATGAAGAAAAGAATTCTTCAAGATATAGCGGGGAAAAAAATGAGTTTAGAAAAACAATTAATAGAAAAGTTATATTATAAAACATTCCTAATGGAAAATGGAACACAGCCACCTCTTCAAGTACTTGGAGAAGCTTATTTAAACGAACAAAAAGATGAGAATTCTGATGGATCTTCTATTCGTTATGCACAAGGTGAATTTTATTATCACCATCAAGATTTTGAATCAGCTATATTTAAATGGGAAAAAGTCAATAATGAATTAGTACCATGGGCACAAAAAAATATTGCGGATGCTAACGTAGAACTGAACCAATTATCAGCTGCTGAAAAAGTATATACCTCTATTACTACTGATAACCAAATACTCATGATCGAAATTAAACTGCAATTACTGTCTCTTTACATCGTGCAAAATAATCTTGATTCAGCTTTCAAGGTGATCAAAGAAGCAGTTTCTTTAAATCCTGATTATCCAAACGTCACAACAATCGCACGATCCTTTTATGAAGAACAGCAAGATTTTGATAGTGCCGTAGAACTTGCTGTAAATGAATTAATTCGAACAGAATCTTCTATATGGTTTGAGGTATTAAAAGGATATATCGATAAGGGATTTACTAAAAATATTTCACCAGACTATTTTTATGATGTATTGGTTACATTAAATAATATAGATCAAGTACAATTTACGCAAATGGTTTCATCACTTTGGCACAGCTATAAAAATGAACAATATTACTTATTATGGCTTACAACTATAAATGAATTTTTCTTACATATAGAAATACATTCGTCCGATATATGGGACAAAATTTCTCTTCTTTATGAAGAAACGTATTTTGAATTAATTCAAGGTCAATATATGCTAAGACAATTACACGATATCATTCCAAATCTATTAACAAATTGGTTAAAGGTAGCCAACCCATCCCATTCCGTATTTCCATCTGCAGCAGTATTAACATGGGATGAAATTTTCCCTTTCAAAATAGATTCTGCAAATATAAATCATGCGGAAAATCTACTGTCAAATTCTATAAATCATGAGAATAGCATAGAGTATTGTTTACAACTTTTTGAGTCAATCACAAAGTGGGCACATCAACATGATTTAGAAATGGGTCATCGATTTAGATGGTTAGTTAACGAGCTTGCAGATTTGAGAACAAATCGCCTTTTAGTAACCGGATCTTCTGGAAACGGAAAAGCTTCATTCATGAACTCTGTATTAGGAGAAAATATATTAGAAAACTCAATTTCAAATGTAGTTGTAATTAAAAATGACGCTGAAACAGAAATTAACGCTATAACAGATTCAGCAATTACATCAACTGAGAATTTCTTTGATGATAACATGATGTCTCTACACCGCCAAACATATAGAGATCGAGCATGTTTTGAATTTAAATTACCATGTAGATTTTTAAGTGAAAATAAACTTACATTCGTTGTAACACCTAGCTTTAATAGAAATAACGACACTAGAGATGAGACCTTCGACTATTTAAATTCTGCAGACGAATTATTATTCATATTAAATGCTGATTCACCTTTTACTGACAAAGAACGTGATATTCTATTAAGCATTCAAGAACATACACCTAATCTGCAAATTCATTTCGTATTAAATAAAATCGATAACATCTACAGCGAAGCAGAAGCAAAAAGAGTTATACATGATACCCAATCGAGAATAAACGCCTATTTCCCACAAGCGAGAATTTTACCTTATTCTTCGTTTAATACAAATAACCAACAACTAAATGATTTAGCTGGGTTTATTCAATTTAACTTTAACCATAAAAATATCAATGCAGAACGTACGGAAAAGATATTGTTCTTCATTCGAAAAACAATTACATATCTTTTGAATAAACGTGTTGAGTTGGAAAATCGCCTAGTAGATTCTATTAATTGGAATGAAGATATGTTAGTTAAACTAAATGGTTTTATGAATAACCTAACTGATTTTGAAAAAGAAAAAATTCATTTAATGACAGAAGCATATCGTACAATGAAAAACAATTTTACGAATGAGCTAACAGAACATATTCCAAAATTATTGAAGAGTTGTTCTGATTTAATAAGTGAAGAAAGTGATTTTGGACATATTGATATTGAACTAAACACAGCGATGAACGAAAGAGTTCAAGAATATCTAAAACAAACTGTGTTACCTAATCTTGCTCGCTCTATGCAAAATTGGATTGCAACTTCAAATAACGAGTTCCTTCAAAGTCAATCGTATTTAGAGGAAATCAGTGAAGGACTTAACTTTTTATATGAAGAAAATCGAATTCAGTTAGAAGGTGACTTTAAAGTGCTTGATGACTGGCGTAGGGATACGGATCGAATGACAACTAGTATACAAATGGAAGAAGTAAATATCTTACACCGTTTTACACCAACGCAATTTTTACTGAAAAGTGCAGGTAAAATATTTGGGGTGCTTCCTAAAAATAAAGCTCTTATTTATAACAAATACAAGCAGTATTTAGAAAATGAAGATTATACCGATATAACGGAATCAATCATAAAGAAATTTTTCTTGCAATTTGAGCTATTTGAAAACGCATTAGAACGTGATATTAATATCTTCTTCAGAAATTCATATGATGCGTTAAAACAAGCAGTAGAGAACACTCATTTAGAAATACAAGAAAAAGAAGATACACTGCAAAAAATGAAATCAAATCATGAAGTTTATCATGATTCGATAACACTCTTTGAATTGAGATTACGTCTATGTGAAGTAATCTTAAATATAGGTGAGGATATTTCCTATACAGATTTAACTTTTGAAAAAAACATAGAGTAAATATAAAGTAACTCCAAAATATACTATAAAAGTTAACTTTGGAGTTATTTTTATTTTTGTTTGACTTCTAAATCATTGCCCCGCACACGAATGCATTTTCGAGGATTTCCCGTCAAAAGATGAAATTGACTTGAATTAATAATATATAATAAAAGTATTATAATGAGTCAATATCATAATTCAAAGTTTTGATATAAAATAGGAACATTAAAAGATTAAATTGTTGTGCAATATCTATTAGGGTATTGTCTAAGGAGCGGAAGATGGCGACTCCTGTGGGAAAGCGAGACAAGTGAGACCCCGCAGGTAGCGTAAGCGGACGAGGAGGCTCACTGCTCGCCCACGGAAAGCGCCATCTGGAGCGGCATATTCAGTAAATAGTATAATTGAAGTGTAACCCGAATTATTGGATCGTATATTTAAATAACATTCGTGTTTTACGACTAATTTATGAAATTGATTCAATAGAATATGTATAGAAAAAATATATGTAGACAAAAGCACTGAGAAGCGTCAGTGCTTTTGTTCTTTCGTATGAATTTTACAATTCTCTTGTAGTGAAAGTTATTAACTATTGAATAAAATCTCTTTATAATTATAGATGGAATTTTCTTAAAGGTTGTGTTGACATGTATTTTCTTTTACTGTTCATTTTGTATATTGGAATTTTGGGTTTCTTTATTCTTCACAAACGAGTTAAGTCGATTTCAACAACTTCTGGCGCGACCGTAATGGCAATGGGTATTATGCTAATTGGGATGATACAAAAATCCCCATTATATACACCGTTTATTGGTTATTTAGCAGTAACCTTGTTATTTTGTTTATACGGTGCTATTATTGCATTCATTTCAACTGATGTGGTAAAGAAGACATTTTACGACAATCATGCAAAGAATCCAATAAATAGCTTTGCCATCGGAACATGGGTTGCATCCACTTCTGTCGTTTGTCTCAATTTACATTATTACTTTTCTTCTTTAGTAATACCAGTTATTGTATTTTATTGTATTGGTTTTATCATATGGATCTGGTATTTGTGGATCATTACAAGAAACTTTTCAATAATTATGAAGAAGCTTGTTAATTTGACAAATTTACATGGAGTCATTTTGCTTTCTTGCGTTTCAACACAATCTCTAGTTATTGCAGGTGCCAGAATTTTTGGAGAGAAATTTTCTTTAAAACTAGAACTTGGTATGTTAGGAATAGGATTATTGTTTTATGTGATTGGAATGGTATTCATTATTAAATGCTATTGGAAAGATTCATTCATTGTTACTTTACAGAATTGGAAAAATACAAACTGTATTATTCATGGTGCTCTTTCTATTACAGGTCTAGCTGCATGTATAACTATGCAATTTTTAAATCAATGGCTCATCTACTTTTGGCTGGTCGTAACTTTCGTTTTTATTATCGTAGAATGCTTTGAATTAGTAAGAATGACTTTACGAATAAAACAGTTAGGAATTATTAATGGACTATTTGTTTATCATCCAACGCAATGGGCTCGAAACTTTACGTTTGGAATGTACATAAATTTTACAATGCATTTGCCAAAAGTAAACATGTTTGAAAATGCAAGATTCATCATTGTGGAAATTGGGATATATATTGTTGTCCTTCTCTTCGCAGTGGAAGTTCTGATTTTTATGAGAAGTATTGTATTAAGTAAAACCAGATTACAATTTTAAAGGAGAACTAAAAAAATGCACATTTTAGAAACAGATCATTTATATTTAAGAGAATATCAAAAGAATGATTTTTCATCACTTCATGCAATTTTTTCAGATGCTGAAACGATGAAATATTATCCTGCACCATTTACGGTAGAAAAAACAAAAAATTGGATAGAAACAAATCAAAATAGATATATGCAAGATGGTTTTGGGTTGTGGGCGGTTTGCTTAAAAGATACAGATGAAGTAATTGGAGACTGTGGACTTACAAAACAATTAGTTGAGGGAAATAATGAGGTTGAAATAGGGTATCACATAAACAAAAAATATTGGGGGAAAGGATATGCAACCGAAGCAGCTACTTGTTGCAGAGAATTAGCCTTCAATCAAATAGGGTGTAAACAGTTAATCTGTATCATTAACCCACAAAATAAGCAGTCCATCCGAGTAGCTGAAAAATTAGGTTTTACATTTCATAAGGAGGCTATCGTTTTTAATCAATTACATAGCATCTATGCTTTAACAAAATAGCAATAAGACAACAGAAAATGAAGAACTTTATCAGTCAGAATAGCTAAAATAGAGGAAATATTTCGAAAGGAATTATTACCCGAGGAATAAGGAAAAACGACAAAAAATTTAAAATAAACTTAATATTTTCGACAAAATGTTCAGTTTTCTATTTGAATTGAACATTTTTATCATAAATCTAAAAAAAATGCACATTATTACTTAAAAAGGACTTTAGTTTTTAAATATTTATGTTATTATATTCATAAATATTAATTAATATATATTCATTATTTGCAGCATACCCGTATTAATATGCACTATACTTACAACTCAAATGAAAGAATATATAGACTAAACAACCTATAGAATGGAGCTTTAAGATGAAAAAGAAATGGTTATTTGCAGCAGCAGCAGTATTATCTTTGTCATTAGCAGGATGTGGTTCTACATCAAACAAAACTGCTGATAACACAAGCGATCAAAACAAAAAAGTATTAGTAATGGGTACATCAGCAGACTTTGCCCCATTTGAATACATTGATCCAGCAAAATCAAATGAAATTATCGGTTTTGATGTTGATTTAGCGAAAGCAGTTACTGAAAAAATGGGATACCAATTAAAAGTTCAAGACATGGAATTCAATAGTTTGATTCCAGCTGTTGAAGCAAAAAAAATCGACTTTTCTATGGCAGGTATTACGCCAAATGAAGAGCGTGCAAAAGTAGTTGATTTTACCGATTCATACTATGATACACATGATTATCTAATTACCAAAAAAGACTTTAAATACGACAAGCTTGATGATTTAAAAGGCAAAAAAATTGGTGCACAAGTTTCTTCAATTGAAGAAGATACTGCAAAAGCAATCTCTGGTAAAGTAAGCGGTGTTAAAGTTGAGACACGTGACCGCGTACCTGAGCTTATTCAAGAAGTTAAACTTGGTAGACTTGATGCAATTGTTCTTGAAGATATTGTTGCAGAAAACTACGTCAAACAAAATAACGATTTGAAATTCTCAAAAATTCAAGGCGTTGAAAACCAAAAGAAAGCAGCTGCATTCCCAAAAGGAAGCAAATTGGTTAAAGAATACAATAAAGCTGTAAAAGAGTTAAAAGATTCTGGAGAAATCGATAAAATGAAAGCAAAATGGTTCAAAGTTAAGTAATTTAGGGAAAGAGGTTCTATAGATGAATTTGGATTTCACACCAATAATACCTTCGATCCCTTATATCATTAAAGGGATTGCGGTAACATTAGAAATTGCTGCAGTTGCGTGTGTGCTCGGTTTCATCTTAGGGGTATTACTTTCGCTAGTCAAATTAAGTGGCATAGCGCCACTTAAATGGCTAGCTGATTTTTATACTTCTGTATTCCGTGGTACACCACTTGTATTACAATTAATTATTATTTATATGGGGATTCCTCAAATGTTCCCAGAAATCAAAATTGAACCTATGCCAGCTGCAATTCTAGCATTCTCTTTAAATTCAGCAGCATATATTTCAGAAATTATTCGTGGTGGGATTATGGCTGTCGATAAGGGACAAAGTGAAGCAGCGCAAGCTCTTGGTGTCTCTTATGCTAGTATGATGAAAGATATTATCTTACCACAAGCGTTAAAAAATATTATACCTGCATTAATCAATGAGTTTGTATCGTTAACAAAAGAAACAGCAATCGTCACTGTAATTGGTGCACTTGATGTTATGCGTCGTGCATATGTTGTCGGTGGTGCGACCTTCCATTATATCGAGCCACTATTAATTGCTGGTGTAGTTTACTATATTATCGTATTAGTACTATCATATGTAGGTAAATTGGTTGAGAAGAGGATGAGAAAAGGTGATTAATGTACAAGATTTGCATAAATCGTTTGGAAAAAATGATGTACTAAAAGGTATTTCAACGACGATTCAAGATGGCGAGGTCATCGCAATCATTGGACCTTCTGGTTCTGGTAAATCAACCTTTTTACGTTGCATCAACTTACTAGAAACACCGACAAGTGGTAAAATCGTCATCAACAATCAAGATATTACGGAGAAAAAAACGAACTTAATGAAAGTACGTGAAAAAGTTGGAATGGTATTTCAACATTTCCATTTATTCCCACATAAAACTGTAATGGAAAACTTGATCTATGCACCGATGAAAGTAAGTAAAATTTCCAAAGCAGAAGCAGTTAAACGTGGTGAAGAATTGCTTAAACAAGTTGGTCTTCTTGAAAAGAAAGACGAATATCCAAATCGTCTTTCAGGTGGTCAAAAACAACGTGTAGCGATTGCAAGAGCATTGGCTATGCAACCTAATATTATGTTATTTGACGAACCAACTTCAGCGCTTGACCCAGAAATGGTAAAAGAAGTACTTGAAGTGATGAAATCTTTAACAAAAACAGGTATGACCATGTTAATCGTAACACATGAAATGGGATTTGCCCGTGAAGTGGCAGACCGTATTTTCTTTTTAGATGGTGGTCACTTAATAGAAGATACAGCACCACAAGAATTCTTTAAAAACCCTTCTACACAACGTGCGAAAGACTTTTTAGAAAAAGTTCTTTAACCGTAGCGCGAAAATTTGATATCAAAGGGCACCTACTAATCATTGAGATTAAGGTGTCTTTTTTTGGTTCTATGTCAATACTTTTTTGGGAAAAATTCCATTTGCAATAATATCAGGTATAAGCAACAATAGAATTAAGATTTATTGCAAATATGAAATGAAAGATAAGGAGCAATTAAATTGATAATAAGACAAGTAGAAATGGATGATTTTGATCGATTAATGGAAATTGAAAAACTGAGTTTTACTCCAGCAGAAGCAGCAACAGAAGTGGCATTTGTTAATCGAATTCGCATGATTCCGGACACCTTTTTAGTAGCTGAAGAAAATGGAGAAATTGTTGGTTTTATAAATGGTCCTGTAATGGATAATGCATTTATCACAGATGATCTATTCAGTGAAACAAAGGAAAATCCAGAAATCGGTGGTGTTCAAAGTATACTTGGACTAGCTGTTCATCCAACACATCGAAAAAAAGGAATTGCAACCATGTTGTTATCCTCGTTAGAAAAAGAAGCAGCATTTAAAAATCGCTCTGCAGTCACTCTAACATGTCTTGAATCATTAATACCTTTTTATGAAAAACATGGCTATCAAAACGATGGTAGATCTGAATCTGAACATGGTGGAGAAGAATGGTTTAATATGACAAAGAAATTCTAGTAAACTGATTAGGAGTTGACTTTGGTGAGCGAACTTATTTATTTGGCTGTACCAATAGATGGATTAAGAAATAGAATAATACTTTAACATCTGAGTCAATTTCATAATTCAAAGTTTTGATATAAAATACGAGCATTAAAAGATTAAATTGTTGTGCAATATCTATTAGGATATTGTCTAAGGAGCGGAAGATGGCGAGTCCTCGAAAATGCATTCGCATTTTCTTCGTGCGGTGCGAATTCAAGGAAGCTTATTCAATGTCCTGTGGGAAAGCGCCATCTGGAGCGGCATATTAAGTAAATGTATAGTTAAAGTGTAATCAATTATTGGATCGTATATTTAAATAGCATTCGTGTTTTACGACTAGAATAGTATTTATGAAATTGATTCATCTACGTAAATATTTGGAAATTGTTATTCATTAAAACTTTAGTAATGCATCGAAGGTATTATATTTTACTATAATAATTGTCATTTTGTATAATATGTATATACAAAGTAATTGGAGGATTAATATGAGTATCTATAATTATTTAGTAAAAAAGCCTAATGGTGAAATTCTATCAATGCAAACATATCGCGACAAAATCATGCTCATCGTAAATACTGCGAGTAAGTGTAGATTTACATACCAATTTGAAGAGCTTCAAAAACTCTATAATCGCTATCAATCTAAAGGGTTAGTCGTTTTAGGTTTCCCATGCAATCAATTTGCCAATCAAAACCCAGAAGATGGGGGTGACTCAAGCGATTTTTGTCAACGAAATTATGGAGTCACCTTTCCGATGTTTGAAAAAATTGAAGTAAACGGTGAAAAAACAGAACCATTATTCAATTATTTAAAACATGAAGTACCATATCGCGAATTTAATGATCAATCAATTGAAGAAAAAGTGCTAAAAATGAAATTAGAGGAAGAGTATCCTGAGTATCTAATCGGGAATAATATTCGATGGAATTTTACAAAGTTTCTTGTCTCAAGCACCGGTAAGGTATTAAATAGATTTGAACCAACAGAATCGATAGTAGATATTGAAAAAGAAATCGATCATCAACTTGCTATTAAGAAATAACAATATTTAGCAGAAAAAAAGCTCACCATTCATTTAGATATGGTGAGCTTTTTTCATAGTGCAATCTCCAAAAAAAATCGAGTAATTCTAAACGAACGATTTTCCATAAAGGAAAAGATCTTATCTCATCATATTAATTAGTTTTTCTTTTTCTTTTAAGTATTCAGCTTCCGTAATATCAGCTCTTTGAAGTAAGCCAGCTAATCGTTGAATTTCTTGTAGCATTTCTTCAGGCGTATATTGTTTTTTCTCACTAGCATTTCGAGAAGATTGTTGATTTGATGACATTGAATAACCTCATTTCATGGGTAATATACATATATTTCTTCCATATTATTTTACATGGGTCTTGGAAAGAATACAAATGCCTTTTTATGTAGCAGTTACTATTCGATGAACGCTTCTAATTTAGATATGTTTTTTTAGATAAACTCACCTAAATACAAACTAACTCATTAAAATATTGAAAACTGATAAAAATATTTTTATTTTTTCTATAGACCTCGCTAGTCTATATACAAAAAAGTAAAATTGGCAATAAGAATAAAAACATCAAAATCCTTTATGAAAGTAAAGTGTAATTTTAACATAACGAATAGTTAATGTTTCCCTACCATATTATGTTTAAAGTTTATTTAACTTGAAGAGGTGAGGAAATGGAAAATGATATTTTTGACATAACCATTATCGGAGGAGGACCAGTTGGTTTATTTACCGCTTTCTACGGAGGAATGAGACAAGCAAAGGTAAAAATAATTGAAAGCCTCCCTCATTTGGGTGGACAGTTATCAGCACTCTACCCTGAAAAGTATATTTATGATGTACCTGGATTTCCTAAAATACGTGCACAAGCGTTAATTGAACATTTAATCGCACAACTTCAACTATTTCAACCAGCCATATGCTTAGAAGAGATGGTCACGCAATTAGAAAAACAAGATGATGGAGTGTTTAAACTTTCAACAAACCGAGGTACTCATTATTCTAAAACTATCATTATCACTGCAGGAAATGGTGCATTTAGACCAAGAAAACTAGAGATAAGAAACGCTGTACAATACGAACAAAAAAATCTCCATTATTTTGTGAAAGATCTAAACCAGTTTGCAGACAAAAAAGTTGCGGTATTAGGGGGAGGGGATTCAGCTGTTGATTGGGCACTTATGTTAGAACCAATAGCTGATCAAGTAATCTTAATCCATCGTCGAGAAACGTTTCGTGCACATGAATATAGTATCGAAACACTATTAAAATCTTCAGTAGAAATGAAAATCCCAGTAGTTCCTATTGAGTTAATAGGTGAAGGGAAAATTAAGCAAATAATAGTTGAACATACTAAAAGAAAAGAAAAAGAAATAATCGATATAGATGAATTAATCGTAAACTATGGCTTCGTCTCATCTTTGGGCCCCATTAAAGATTGGGGTCTTGCATTAGAGAAAAACTCGATTGTCGTAAACGCTAAGCAAGAAACAAATATACCAGGAATATATGCTGCTGGAGATATTTGTACCTATGATGGGAAAGTCAAACTAATCGTAACTGGATTTGGAGAGGGACCAACTGCCATTAATCATGCAAAGGTGTATATCAATCCCAAATCCAAGGTACAGCCTTTGCATAGCACTTCACTATTTCCTTAATAAATGACTAAAAAAGAATAATGTTGAAAACTTGGTAAAAGAGCATGTTTTGAAAAAGATTGATCAAAACATGTTCTTATTTTCATTTATATGAATACGTTTGTTGATCTTGTTTTAGGCTTGATCCGCTTGTCCGCGGATGTAACGAAAATCAACAGTTTAGTATGAAAAAAATGGATCATTGATTCAAATATAGAATGAAACACTTACTACTTCTTAGACAGTCCTATTTTCAATTGATCAATATCAATTAACATATACTGGCTTCACCTTTTACTATTTTTCCATTTTTGTCATTAACATAGTCAGTTCCGTTCTCACAGTTTTCTTTATTTTCCCATTTAATTATATATTGATGCCCTTTGTGGCTAAGGGATATTATTTTAACTTCACCCATGCTTTTAGTGTGATTTTTTAACACAATTGATTTTGCTTGTTCTTCAGAAATTTTCGGTTCGGAATAGCCATTACAACCATAAATCAACAGAAGTGACGATATAGAAAAAATAAAAACGAGTTGTTTCATAAATTTTTACCTCCCAAATATTTAATCTTCCCTAAAAATCTTGGAAAACGTATTTGACTTTCTTTAGGGACGTTAATCAGATAAAAAGTTGAATTGATTTAATTTATATAAACACACATAGTAAATTTGGGTATTATGTGTGCCAAATTCGGATTATACTTCAAAGCTATCTCGCACTAAGCAATCGTTGAGCCTCCTTGATTTCCCGCAGGACATTGGAATTCACTTCCTTGAATTAGCACCTCACGGAGAAAATGCGATTGCATTTTCGAGGAATCGCTATCTTCCGGTTTTTAGATCATATACTACTAGATAATTGGATTGTATATGTAAAAAACTATTCATGAAATGAAACTGTAAAATTAATTTTATTATATACATTAAATAGGTTATATTGGAACAAATTTGAAAATTTCGTGTGTAAACGAACATTAAGCCTTTTATAAAGTAATACAAAGATTTCATCCATTTCCACAAAAATGGTATGATAAACTTTAGCAAAACAGTAAGGAGAACTTAGAAGAATGGCATTTAATATTTTGTTAATAGAAGATGATGAGGCTATATCTCAACTCATCAAAAAACATTTTCTACAATGGGATATGCAAATAGAAGTACCTACAGATTTTAAAAATGTAATGGACAGTTTCCATCAGATTCAACCACAAATGGTGATTATTGATATTCAGTTACCAGCTTTTGATGGTTTTCATTGGTGTCGCCAAATAAGAGCAATTACGAAAGTTCCTATACTATTCCTATCCTCGAGAGATCAACCGATGGATATGGTCATGGCCATGCAGTTGGGGGCAGATGATTATATTCAAAAACCATTTAATATGGATGTATTAATAGCAAAAGTACAGGCGGTTTTACGTCGAACCTATGATTATACCGAAGAGAAAGTAGAGCATGTATTATGGAATGGTGCAACTATTGATTATGCAACGAGCTCAATCACAAAAAATAATAAAACAATGGAACTGACTAAAAACGAACAGTATATCCTTCGTATACTTTTAGAACATAAAGATCAAATTGTTTCAAGAGACGATTTAATGAGAAAACTTTGGGATGATGAACGCTTTGTCAATGACAATACATTAACAGTTAACGTGAATCGTTTAAGAAGTAAATTAGAAGAGCTTTCTTTAACGGATGTCATTGTCACGAAGAAAGGTCTTGGTTATATGGCTGTTACAAAGGATGTGTAATCGTTGATTCGATTGTTTTTGAGAGAAAGGATATCTTGGATACTATTTTTTATATTCTGTATGATTTGGATGAACTTACTATTAAATTTAGACGTTGGATTTACGAGTATTTCAACTATGTACCTTAACTCCACATTACTATTTTTCTTCATGTGTTTTATTATATGGCGCTATATAAAAGAAATGAAAATAGTAAAGACCATTACAGACTCACCACATGAATTCCATCGTTTAGAAGACCTTATTCTTACGAATTTACATGAATCAGAACTAGATCTAGAACGATTCAAGAATGAATTGATGACCCAATTTTCAGAAGATCGAGATCAGCACCTAGCGTGGATTCATGAAGTGAAAACACCTTTAACGGCTATGAAGTTAATGATTGAAGATTTACCTTTAGAAACAAGAAAACCATTAGAACTAGAATGGTTACGAATCCACCTTTTGCTAGATCAAACGTTACATACATTACGCCTTAGAAGTATTGAACAAGATACAGTTCTGGATAAAGTCTCTTTATATCCGATTGTGTTAAAAGAAATTAAAGAGCTACAATCGTGGTGTTTTGCAAAGAATTTAGCAATCGATGTAGAGGATACCGACATAGCGATTTTAACAGATCAAAAATGGCTCTCATTTATTATCCGGCAAATTCTTTCAAATGCAGTGAAATATAGTCATAAGGGAGATACCATCACTATTTATGTAACGAAAGATGAAAAAGGACATCAAAAATTACATATTCAAGATACTGGAGAGGGCATTGACCAATCCGACTTACCACGTATATTTCAAAAAGCCTTCACGGGTTCAACTGGACGTAAACAAAGTGCGTCAACAGGAATGGGACTCTATTTAGCACAGAATTCAGCGAAGAAACTAGGAATTGTTATTGATGTCTATTCTGTTGTAAACGAAGGCAGTATTTTTACATTAACATTCCCAGAAGCCAATGAATTTGTAAAAACAATTACTAAGTGACAAAAATGTCATGTTCCAAATCAAAATGTAACGTTAATCGAACGATTCCACGTCCTTTAATTTATAGAATAGTAGTAGAAAATGCAGGAGGGAATCTAATGGGAATCTTAAAAGCAAGCAAAATTAAAAAAGTATACGGAAAAAAACTCTTCGCTCAAGAAGTATTAAAGGGTATCGATTTGGAAGTTGAAACGGGAGAATTTGTTGGGATTATGGGGCCATCGGGCTCTGGTAAAACGACTTTACTCAATGTTCTTTGTTCAATAGATCGTCCTTCAGAAGGTATCGTTGAAATAAATGGACAATTATTGCAAAAAATGAAATCAAAACAACTATCAGCGTTCAGACGTACTGAAATGGGCTTTATCTTCCAAGATTATAATTTACTTGATACTTTAACTGTAAAGGAAAATATTCTTTTACCTTTGGCAGTTGGAAAAACTAACAAACAAGAAGCGCAAACAAGATGCCGTCAATTAGCTAAACAATTAGGAATCGAAGAAATTTTAAATAAGTATCCAAATGAAATTTCAGGTGGACAAAAACAACGGACAGCTTCTGCACGTGCTCTTATTATTAAGCCAAGTATTGTTTTTGCTGATGAACCAACTGGTGCGCTTGACTCGAAATCAGCTGCAGCATTACTTGAAAACTTAGGAACTTTAAATAAATCAAATCGCGTTACGATTATGATGGTTACACATGATCCAGTAGCAGCCAGTTACTGCAGTCGAGTTCTTTTCTTAAAAGATGGAAAAATTTATACTCAAATATACAAAGGGGATAAAACTCGTACTCAATTCTTTCAAGAAATCATGAAAACGCAAGGTGTACTAGGCGGTGATGGTTATGAAGCTTAGTACTCTTGTAATTCGTAGTATGCGGAAAAATATAAAACATTACTATTTATACTTTTTCGCTCTTATTTTTAGCGCAGGCTTATATTTTTCATTTGTCACATTGCAGCATAATGGAGCCATTGTGAAGCTAACTCATTCAAGTATGAAGGCAGAAGCAGGCTTTAAAGTAGGATCTATCCTATTATTGATCATTGTATTTTTCTTTGTTTTTTATGCCAATCAATTATTTTTGAAGAGACGTAGTAAAGAAATTGGACTTTATCAAATGATTGGTATTCCAAAATCAACTATTTCGTATATGTTAACGATTGAGAATATCATACTTTGGGTTGGTGCAACATTTATAGGCATTCTCATCGGATTTTTCTTCTCACGATTTTTTGCATTAATTTTCCTAAAAGTGATTGATACAAAGAGAGAGGTAGCACTAGATTTCTCAACAGACGCTCTTTTACAAACCGTCTTAGTATTTGCTGTATTATTAATAGTTGTTTTACTCCAAACCATGTGGGTCGTTCATCGTACTTCATTATTAGATTTGTTTAAAGCGACAAGCAAAGCAGAACAAAAAATGAAAAAGATGAATCCATTTCAAATATTATTAGGTATTATCGGAATTGGATTAATCATCTATGGCTATTACCTATCTACAATCCTTTTTGAATTAGACAAAACAGTCACTTTAACTGATTTATATATTAAAATGGGAATGGTATTAGGGAGTGTTATTATTGGGACCTTCTTAATGTTCCGTTATTCAATCGCATTTATCATGAATATGATTCGAATGTCTAGAAAGGGTCATTTATCCTTAAATGATGTACTTTCTATCACGCCAATTATGCATCGAATGAAGAGTAATGCACTATCTCTTTCAATCATTACATTAATGACAGCTATGGCATTAGCTATTTTATCTTTATCTTATATCTCATATTATTCTGCTGAAGCTCAAACAGAACAATACATGCCCTTTGATATGTCAGTAGTCAATCATAAGGGTGAAACAAACTTCGAAACTGCATTACAGAAAGAAAATATCGACTATAAAAAATACAATTTTGACCTTTTAGATGTTCAAGTCGATACAACTTCGTTATTAGAAAAAGATTTAAACGAAGAAAATAAGAAAAATATTATAATGGATAATACTGTAATGAAGGAAAGTGATGTAAAACAAGTACTTCCAAACATCCAACTTCATAAGAATGAAGCGATTATGACGGGGTATAGCAGTGTTATGCAAAAATTTGTGCCAATGACGATAGGAAAAAGTATGACGTTCTATGTTAATGGTTCTAAACACAAACTAAAACTAATCGATATAGAAAAAGAGGCTAGTATTTCATCACAAGTTACTTATGGAGCAACAGCTATCGTTATTCAAGATGAATTATTTAATCAACTTCAAAAAAATAAAGCGATCCAAAAAAGTACAGAATGGAAATCCTATACAGGATATCAAATTAAAGAGCAAAGCCAAATGGAAAAAGCAATAGCTTTATTTAAAAAAGCCACAAATGATGGTACATTTAAAACAGTCATGAAAGATGGCAGTACTACAACGCTTCAATTAAGTCCTAAAGATGAAATCTATAAAGGATTTATTGAGAACATGGGGTTAATGATTTTCATCACCGGCTTTTTAGGCTCTGCTTTCTTACTAGCAACAGGTAGTATTTTATACTTTAAACAAATGACAGAAGCAGAAGAAGAACGTGGATCCTTCATGACGTTACGAAAAATTGGTTTCTCAACGGATGAAATTATGAGAGGTATCCATCGAAAACAATTATTCAGTTTCGGTTTACCATTACTAATTGGTATAAGCCACAGTTATTTTGCCGTAAAATCAGGTTGGATGTTCTTTGGTACAGAATTAGTAGTACCACTCCTCGTTACAATGGGAATATACATTCTCCTATATTCAGTCTTTGCGATTCTTACATCAAATTATTATAGAAAAATCATTAAAGAAATACTTTAAGTGAAAGAAGCATCTCAATTTACTATTGTATTGAGATGCTTTTTTATATAGTATTGAAATTAATCTAATTTATGGAAATTTATATACACCTGTCCATTTTTTAATCTCTTCCAGGAGTCGAACATGGAAGCATAGTTATGAAAAGAATAATTTTTATTGTGAGGTGATTATATGGGTTCTCGACAAGAAAAACCTGAAGAGAAAAGAGAACGGATAAGACGAGAAGAATTAAAGAACAACCCCTTTGGTACATTAAATGATGGAGTTAATCGTGTAGGAAATGGAAATTTACCTGATTTAGCCGGTGGACTCGGTTGGAAAGGTACTGGAATTTTAATAGTAGTATTGATTTTAGGTTATGTCCTATATAGATTATTGTTTTAAAAATAGTAGAGGTCAGTCCCTCTAATGATGAAATATTTATAATAAATATTGAATTCAATTTGAATAGATCATGGATATCCAAACATAAGAGTGAGGGGTAAAGGTTGCATAAGAATGTAGGAATAGTAGACTTAATCTTTTATGTAGTTTTCCCATTAGTTATTTGGCATTTCAGCAGGAAGTATATCGATGATTACTATGCTATGCTCATTTCCTCTGTCCCTGGAATCATTTATAGTATAATTCGTTTCTTTTTACTTAAGAAATTCAATTTCTTTGGTTTATTTATGATTAGTAGTTTGATTGTTGGTACATTGATTGATGTTTTATCAGGATCTGCCATTCAAATGCTTTGGAATAATGTCTATTACTCCTATTTCTTTGGGATTGTATACATCGTTTCAATTTTAGTGAATCGTCCTATCTACTTATATTTCTCACTAGATTTTGTTGAAATGCAGGGACATAACCAGATGAAAGAACTATTCTTTCAAAAGAAGATACTATTAATTTTTAAATGGATTACTTTTGGCTTTGCATTTAAAGACATATTACTATCTACCATTAAAGTTTGGCTAATTTCTAACTATGGAGTAGATGCTTTTGACAAAGGAATTGTTATTAGACAAATTATTGGATGGGGCATTGGAGGTATATCATTTTATGGATTTATTTATATTGCAAAACTGCTACAACAGCAAGAACTAACTGCTAAAAATATAAATTAACGCCATTATGGAGGGGATTTAAAGTGGAATCCATTGGTATCTTTTTTTGTTTAGCGATTACATTACATAATTTAGAAGAGGCTATTTGGTTACCTAAGTGGTCACAGAATGCGTCGAAGTTTCAAAAAAGCGTTTCACCAAGAGAATTTCATTTTGCTGTTATTGTTATTACACTTTTAGGATATTTATCCGCGTTTATGTATACATACTTTCCAGAAAATAGTATAGCAAAGTGGATATTTATCGGCTTTTTAGGATCAATGATTTTAAATGCGCTCGTTCCACACTTTATGGCAACAATCATCATGAAACAATATGCACCTGGTCTTATTACAGGAATTTTGTTGAATATCCCTATTAATTCTTTCATTATCAGAAAAATGTTTAGTAACCATTTGATCATTTGGAGTGAGTTAATTATTTCTACATTAATAGTAGGTATTTGTCTAACTTTATTAATACCAATACTTTTTAAATTGGGAAGAATGTTTTCAAATAATGATAGGGCAATACTAAGAAGTTGACCAACAACTTTAGTTACGTAGATCTTAAGTTACCGTCAAAAAGTTGCTGGTCCACAGTTTAGATGAAGCAATTTAAAAGAGTGGCTGTGGATTATTAGGAGAGATTCATAGGTAGTCACAATAATGAAAGTACAAAACATCCTAGCAAAATGATAGGTACTTAAATTTAATAATTAAAAGGAAGTATTTAAAATAAAAACAATAAAAACAATTGCTATTTGTATGGTTTTTGTCCTAATTATTTTACTGGGCATATCCTTTTTTGAACTTATAATATTGAGATTACTTGGCTTACAATATGATTCATTTGGTTCAATTGTAATTTTCTTCGGGTTCTATTTATTACTTGAATTACCGCTTTCATTGATAGCAAATGCAATTCCCAAAGCATTAAAAACTGTAGGTGTTATTCAATCCAGTAAAGGTTGGTTATCATTTTCCTTGAATGCAGTATTGACATTTACTTTAATTACTTTAATGGATACCATGATGACGAGTGTTAAGATAAATTGGAAAAGTGCTATTATATTTTCACTTATTACTGGTTTTATAAGTTGGAAGTTAAAAAAGAAAGAAGAAGAACCGCCAATGATTGGTAGTGAAGATTTTGAATTGATTTTAAGAAAAAGAAGAAAACCATAAAGTCAGTTTCCTCTATATTTAATTACATTACATTTTAGTAGAGACTAGATTTCGATTCTTCTTGTGATATACGGGGATTAAGATGAAGCTTGACCCCACATAACAAAGTCGAGTGAAGCAAAAGAATACTTGAGTGAAGCAAAGTATACGAGAAATTGCATCCTTTTGCTCTTGGAAAACGAAGCTAATTCTACATCATGATGTGGAAAGCAGATTTACTATTCATGTTCCACAGTTTAGTGTAGAAAGGAGACTCAACTTACTTACCAATAAAAATAAGCTCCATGTCCATCAGGTTTTTGTAAAAGTCGTTTTTGTTCTACTTGACCATCATTTATATAATCTACATGTAAATTCATATCATACATATTGTTGTATACATGATAAATGGATTGTTTTTGACTTAATTCTAGTAATAACTGCTGATAATTTTCTTTTAATTCATCTGAAAATTGATTTGCAACATGTGTATGAAAAATGACAAGCTGACTTTCCTCTGGAGTGTTATGGATGACTGATGGGAGTAAGTGAAACAGATCTCCTTCAAGCAATATTTTTGAAATAGCATTATTTACAATAGCAGCATTTTTAAAAAGTTGACGTCGTTCTATTTGTTCTGGCCAAATGAGTGATTCCATCCATAAATAATCTTCTTCATAATCTAGTCGAATAATATTCAAATCGATACCATATCGCTCTGACACTTGGTAGTCTGAGCAATTTTCTAAACGTTTGCCTAAATTCTCGGATTTCAAGCACACTTCACTTGCTGAATTTCCATAAAAAATTGTTTCATTTCCTTGTTTTATTTCATAATAAAATTGATCCACATTTAATAAAAGCCCAGCACTAGTACCAATCTCAATTAATACTAATGGCTTTTGTGCCTGATTTGCAATTTTGCTAAATATAGGATGCAAATAAGTTCCTCGACGAACCTCATTTGTTTGAACGTATTTCGTGTGAAAACAATGTTCAATTTCTGAATAATACCTCTTTACAAATTTCTTTAAGACCTTATAAGAATCTTCGATCGGCAGTGGGGGATGAGTAAATGATGCTACGTATTTTTTTAAAGGATCTTCTGTTTTGGAAAGTACATATTGAACCGATGCAAAAAATAGATTTGGTTTAGGCTGTGAAGCAGGTATCTTTTCGATAAATTGAAGCATTTCTTTGTCACGGATTATTTCTTTGCTCCAAAAATAATAAAGGGGACTACTTGTTTTAGCTTCATTTTCTGCAAAACGATTGAATACTTGGATAAGTGAATGCATGGGGGATCACCTCTTACAATTTTATACAATTTATAATAAACTAGATTATATATTAAGAAAATTAATGAAATTAAATCAAATTGATTAATATTTTTAATTAGAGGTGTGGCATGGAATTAAAATGGATCCAATCATTTGTAGTAGCAGCTAAAACTGGAAACTTTCGGGAAGCTGCAGATCAATTGTTTATTTCACAACCGAGTATTACTGTTCATATCCATCAACTAGAAGAAAGTCTCCACGTTCAGCTGTTTAACAGGGAACATACGAAGATTTCTTTAACCGAAGAAGGAGCATTTTTCTTAAAACAAGCACATGAAATTTTAGCAAAAGTAGCGGAAAGTAAGCGATCGACTCAGCTATTTTCAAAGCAAAAGAAAACGGAAATAACAGTCGTTTTATCACCACTATTAACTGAGACGAATTTACCGCATATTATTTATCAATTTCTGATGGAGCATCTAGAATATGATATTCGAATTATTGTGGAAGATTCGGAATTGATTGATGAGCAGCTACTTTCAAATAAAGCGCATATTGGTATAGGAATTGGAAAAAGTAAGCATCGCTTGATTCATGCTGAAAAGATTATTTCTAGTCCAATGCAGTTAGTTTGTCCTCTTGATCGTCAGGATGATGAAACAGGGAGATATTATGAACTATCGGATTTATTTGCTAAATATCCCTTGTTTACAGGGCATTTAAAAGAGGCCATTTTAATCGAACCATTACTACAAAAGTATATTAGTACAGTTCGTTTAATGTCTATATCACAAAGCTACATCGTTAAACGATTTGTGAAAGATGGTTTAGGCATGGCATTTTTACCTAAATCCATTATTTATAAAGAAATGATGGAAGGAAGATTTAATAGTATAGACTTTGATTTATTTGAATTGCCTACAGTTGATTTATATATGAAATACGATAAAGAAAACGATCAGATCATACCATTGCTAGATAAAATCAGAAATTCACACTTTTACTAACAAAATACTTTGTTATTTTCTCCATCAACTATTCAAAATTTTAAAAAAATAAGAATCATCCATTTTTGGACGATTCTTATTGATTACTTCTTGTATAACGCAACATTTAAGGTCGTAATAATATTTTTCCTGTGCTTTTGCGACTTTCGAGATAGTCATGAGCTTTTGCTCCTTCTGCAAGAGAAAATACAGTAGGGGATTGAAGTTGAAGTTTACCAGCAATTATCCAGTCGAATAATTGTTTAGAACGTTTTTGACGTTCTTCAAATGATGTAAGAACGTTCCATAAATCGCCACCAGTTAATGTTTTGGAAGTATCCATTAACATACGTGGATCAACTGGAGCAGGGTCTCCTCCTGACATTCCAAAGAATACGACTGTCCCACCGATCCGAGTTGCTTGAAAACTATCTTCGAGCGTTGAGCCGACAGATTCGTAAACTACATCTGCCCCCTTACCATTCGTAAAATCAATTACTGATTGAACCCAGTTGTCATCATATGTAAAAGCAACATCTGCCCCAATTTTCAAAGCTTTATTTGCTTTTTCCTTAGTTGAAGTAAGGCTAATTACTTTTGCACCATAGATTTTTGCGATTTGTATTAAATTTTGACCAACACCACCAGATGCTGCATGAACCACAACTGTATCATGTGGTTGAACTTGATAGCTATCACTTGTTAAATAGTGTGCTGTTAACCCTTGTAATAGTATGGCAGATGCTATATCAAAAGAAATTTCTTCCGGTAACATGATTAATTTATCTGCTGGTACTGCTACCAGTTCTGCATTTGCGAATGGAACATCTGCGAATGCTACACGATCACCAATTTGTACTTCCGTAACATTTTGACCAACCGCCTCAATTATACCCGCTCCTTCATAACCAAGGATATAGGGTGGTTTTCCAACTAAATGATAATTTCCTTTTCTTCTATAGATATCAGCAAAATTTAGTCCGATACTTTTAGTACGAACTAAGACTTCGTTTGGTTGAATTTTTGGATTCGGCAATTCCTCATAATGTAGAACATCAGAACCACCAAATTTGTAGAAAACAAGTGCTTTCAAAACTAAAACTCCTTTAGCAAATAGAATGAAATTATTTTATCATTAATCCTGTTTGTTTGCTTA